>NZ_CANNEZ010000001.1:440179-765359 GCF_947503795.1 uncultured Jannaschia sp.
ACTGGGACCTGTCGAACATCATTCCGGGGCAGGGATACGAGCCGGGGCCGGGCCTCGTGCAATGGTTCGGCAGCGAGACGCGCGAGGACAGCAGCCGCAATATCATGGGTCTCGCCGATCCGGCGGTCGACAGCCTGATCGAGTCGGTCGTCGTCTCGGACACGCTCGACGATCTGCGCGACCGCACGCGCGCGCTTGATCGGGTGCTGCGCGCCCATGGCTTCTGGCTGGCGCAGTGGGAGAACCGGGACATCTGGGTGGCCTACTGGAACCAGTACGGGCGGCCCGATCCGCTGCCGCCGCTGGCGGTCGGCCTTCTGGATTTCTGGTGGTACGAGGCCGAGAAGGCCGAAGCCCTGCGGGCCTCCGGGGCGCTGTAACCTCCCGATGGGCGCCTACATTCTCCGACGTCTGTTGCTCATGATCCCGACGCTGCTCGGGATCATGATCATCAACTTCACGCTGGTGCAGTTCGTGCCGGGCGGCCCGGTCGAGCAGATCCTCGCCCAGCTCGAGGGTGGTGGCGACGTCTTCGGCAACATCTCCGGCGCCTCGACCGAGCTGCAGGAGGGTCAGGGCCAGGGCAACAACTCGGGCTATGCCGGCGCCCAGGGTCTGCCGCAGGAATTCATCGACGAGCTGGAGGCCCAGTTCGGTTTCGACAAGCCGCCGCTGGAGCGGTTCCTCAACATGATGTGGGACTACATGCGGTTCGACTTCGGCGAGAGCTACTTCCGCTCGATCTCGGTCGTGGACCTCGTGATCGAGAAGATGCCCGTATCGATCACGCTGGGCCTCTGGTCGACGCTGATCGCCTACCTCATTTCGATCCCGCTGGGTATCCGCAAGGCCGTGCGCGACGGCTCGGGCTTCGACACCTGGACCTCGGGCGTCGTGATCGTGGCCTACGCCATTCCCGGCTTCCTCTTCGCGATTCTGCTTCTGGTCGTCTTCGCGGGGGGCAGCTACCTGCAATGGTTCCCGCTGCGCGGCCTGACCTCGGACAATTTCGAGACGCTCTCGCCGATCGGCAAGGCGCTCGATTACCTGCACCACATCGCGCTGCCGGTGCTGGCCTCGACCATCTCGGCCTTCGCGGGGCTGACGCTCCTGACGAAGAACTCGTTCCTCGACGAGATCCGCAAGCAATACGTCGTCACCGCCAAGGCCAAGGGCCTGCCGGAAAGCCGCGTCCTTTACGGGCACGTCTTCCGCAACGCGATGCTGATCGTGATCTCGGGTTTCCCGGCGCTCTTCGTCAGCGTGTTCTTCGGCGGCTCGCTCATCATCGAGACGATCTTCTCGCTGGACGGGCTGGGACGGCTGGGCTTCGAGGCCGCGGTCAGCCGCGATTACCCGGTGATGTTCGGCACGCTCTTCACCTTCTCGCTGATCGGGCTGGTCATGGGGCTGATCACGGACCTGACCTATATCTGGATCGACCCCCGGATCGACTTCGAGAGCCGGGAGGCCTGACGCCGTGGCCCTCTCCCCCCTCAACCAGCGGCGGCTGCGCAACTTCCGCAAGAACCGGCGCGCCGTCTGGTCGCTGGCGATCTTCACGGTGCTGTTCGGGCTGAGCCTGATCGCCGAGCTCATCGCCAACGACAAGCCGCTCCTCGTCTCGTATCGGGGCGAGTTGCACGTGCCGGTCTTCGCGTTCTATCCCGAGACGGCGTTCGGCGGCGATTTCCAGACCGAGGCGGCCTATACCGATATCGAGGTCCAGTGCCTGATCGTGTCGGGCGGCCTTGAGGATTGCTTCGACGACCCCGAGGGCGTCATCGCCGAGGTCGAGGCGACGAACGCCGTCGCGGGCGAGCCGGTCGAGGCGGGGTGGATCCTCTGGCCGCTCATTCCCTACAGCTACAACACGGTGAACGACATCGACGGCGCGGCGCCCTCGGCCCCCGACGGCCAGCACCTGCTGGGCACCGACGACACTGCGCGCGACGTGCTGGCAAGGGTGATCTACGGCTTCCGCCTCTCGGTCATGTTCGCGCTGATCGTAACGCTGCTGACCTCGGTCATCGGCATTGCGGCGGGGGCGGTACAGGGCTTCTTCGGCGGCTGGACGGACCTCATCTTCCAGCGGATCATCGAGATCCTGGGCGGGGTGCCGAGCCTCTACATCATCATCATCGTGGCCGCGATCATACCGATGAACTTCTGGCTGCTGGTCGGGCTGTCGGTCCTGTTCGGCTGGACGGCGCTGGTGGGCGTGGTGCGGGCCGAGTTCCTGCGTGCGCGCAACTTCGAATACGTCCGCGCCGCCCGCGCGCTGGGCGTCGGCAACGGCACGATCATGTTCCGACACGTTCTGCCCAACGCGATGGTCGCGACGCTGACCTTCCTGCCGTTCCTCGTCACGGGCTCGATCGCGGGGCTGGCCTCGCTCGATTTCCTCGGCTTCGGCCTGCCCTCCTCGGCGCCGTCGCTGGGCGAGTTGACGCTGCAAGCCAAGCAGAACCTGCAGGCCCCGTGGCTGGCCTTCACGGCCTTCTTCACCTTCGCGATCATGCTGTCGCTGCTGGTCTTCATCTTCGAGGGCGTCCGCGATGCCTTCGATCCGCGGAAGACCTTCGCATGACCGCGCTTCTCGAGGTCCGCGACCTGCGCATCGCCTTCCGCCAAGACGGCGTGACGACCGAAGCGGTTCGCGGCGTGTCCTTCACCGTCGAGAAGGGCGAGACCGTGGCCCTCGTGGGCGAGAGCGGGAGCGGCAAGTCGATCACGGCGCTCTCGACCGTCTCGCTCCTGCCCGACAGTGCGCAGGTCTCGGGATCGGTGACCTATGACGGCGCGCAGATGATCGGGGCCGACGAGGCCGAGCTGCGCCGCGTGCGCGGCAACGATGTCAGCTTCATCTTTCAGGAGCCGATGACCTCGCTCAACCCGCTGCACACGATCGAGAAGCAGCTCGCCGAGTCGATCCGCCTGCACCAGGGGCTTGAGGGCGACGCGGTGCGCGCGAAGATTCTCGACCTGCTCGACAAGGTCGGCATTCAGGACGCCGAGAGCCGGTTGCCCTCCTATCCGCACCAGCTGTCCGGCGGGCAGCGGCAGCGGGTCATGATCGCCATGGCGCTGGCCAACGGGCCGGAGCTTCTGGTCGCGGACGAGCCGACGACGGCGCTGGACGTGACGATCCAGGCGCAGATCCTCGAACTCCTCGCCGATCTCAAGCGCGAGGAGGGCATGTCGATGCTCTTCATCACCCATGATCTCGGGATCGTGCGGCGCTTCGCCGACCGGGTCTGCGTGATGGAGAAGGGGGTCATCGTCGAGACCGGCCCCGTGGCCGAGATCTTCGACCGGCCACAGCATCCCTATACGCGGAAGCTTCTGGCCGCCGAGCCGACCGGGCGACCCGATCCGGTGCCCGCAGACGCGCCCGAGATCGTGTCGACCGAGCACCTGAAGGTCTGGTTCCCGATCCAGAAGGGCCTCCTGAAACGGACGGCGGGTTACGTGAAGGCCGTCAACGACGCGACGCTGAGCGTGCGCGCGGGCGAGACGGTGGGCATCGTCGGCGAGAGCGGGTCGGGCAAGACGACGCTGGCGCTGGCGATCATGCGGCTGATTTCGTCCGAGGGCGCGATCACGCTGGAGGGCCGCCGCATCGACGGGTTGAAGTCCAAGGCCTTGCGCCCGCTCCGCCAAGCGATGCAGATCGTGTTCCAGGACCCCTACGGCTCGCTCAGCCCGCGCATGACGGTGGCCGAGATCGTGGCCGAGGGTCTCAAGCTGCACGACACGGGCGATACGCGCCCCCACCGCGACCAGGTGGCCGAGATCCTGACCGAGGTGGGCATCGACCCCGCCGCGATGGACCGGTACCCGCACGAGTTCTCGGGCGGGCAGCGGCAGCGGATCGCTATCGCGCGGGCCATGATCCTGCGCCCGAAGCTCGTCGTGCTGGATGAGCCGACCAGCGCGCTCGACCAGACGGTGCAGGTGCAGGTGGTGGAACTGCTGCGCGACCTGCAGGCGAAGTATGGCCTCGCCTATCTCTTCATCAGTCACGATCTGAAGGTCGTGCGCGCGCTCAGCCACAAGGTGATGGTGATGAAGCGCGGCGACGTGGTCGAGTCTGGCGACGCGGCCCAAATCTTCGACGCGCCCGCCGACCCCTATACGCGCGCGCTGATGGCGGCGGCGTTCGATCTTAAGGCGGCGGAGGCGATCCCGGCCTGACGGGGGTCTAGCTGCCCTGAACGACGTCGCAATCGACTTCGCGGGCGCGCAGCCGGGTGCAGGCGCGCTCGGCCTCGCGTTCCGACAGCCCGACGAAGCTGGGGTCATAGCCGCCCTGAGCCTGGTTCACCTGTCGCAGCGCGTCGTCGAGCGTGTCGAGCTCCTGCAGCGCCGTCCGCAGCAGAAGCTTGTCGGCCGCCGAGCGCGACGGCTGGCGACTGAGCGAGATCGCGAAGACGCGCCCGCCGGATGTCGAGGCGCGGGTGACGACCTCGCGCGGGGCGGGGACCGCGGCCTGTTCCTCGATCGCGACGGGGCGCGGCGCGGGCGTCACGGTCGAGGGAAGCGTCGCCGAGGCGAAGAGCTGGACACCGAGGGTCCCGCGCATGATCGGGCGGACCGACACCGCGGGCGCCGAGGGGCCGGGCCGCGATGCGCCGTTATAGACGGGCAGGGCGGGGCGCCGTTCGGTCACGTGCCGGGGCGCGCGGTCGAAGCCCATGTCCAGAAGCTCGGCGATGCGCGCGTTGCGCGCCGCCGTCGAGCGGCCGCCGAAGACCGTGGCGATGATCCGAACCCCGCCCCGCTCGGCCGAGGAGACGAGGTTGAAGCCCGCCGCGCGGGTGTAGCCGGTCTTGATGCCGTCCGCGCCGCGATAGGCCGCCAAGAGCTTGCGGTTTGTGTTGCGCACCTGGGTGATGCCCGCATCGGTCGAGACCCGCGAGAAGAGGTTGTAATATTGAGGATAATCGTAAAACAGCCGCCGTCCCATCGTGGTCATGTCGCGGGCGGTGCTGAGATGGCCCGACTGCGTGAGGCCGTGGGCGTTGTGGAAGGTCGTCGATCCCATCCCGAGGGCGCGGGCGGTGCGGGTCATGCGCTCGGCGAAGGCCTGCTCCGAGCCGCTGATCGCCTCGCCGATGGCAGTCGCGGCGTCGTTGGCGGATTTCACGGCGGCGGCGCGGATCAGGTAGCGAAAGGCGATCTTCTGTCCGGCGCGCAGGCCCAGCTTCGAGGGCTGTTCATTGGCGGCGTTGCGCGAGATTCGGACCTCGGTGTCCAGCGTGATCTCGCCCAGGCGCACGGCCTCGAAGGCGACGTAAAGCGTCATCATCTTCGTCAGCGAGGCGGGATGCAGGCGTGCGTCGGCATTGCGCGACCGGAGAACCTCGCCGGTGCGTGCGTCGATCACCATCTCCGCATAAGGCGCGGCCTGCGCCGGAAGGGCCAGGAGAAGGGCGACGATAAGCGGCATCAGACCCCCGAGGGCCCGCTGGATCATTGTCATGGTGCGACTGCTCTGTCTGCCGTACGGGCCGACTTTGCGTCGGTCCCAATTGCTATGAGGGTAACCGCAGGCGGGCCCCGGAATCCACCCTCGAACGGTCTTGCCCCGAAATTACCCCGATCTGTTGCGGGATCCCCAGATGTGGGGTCAGGGCGGCGTTCGGCCTACCAATCCCGGCGTGGAATGTGGCAGGATCGTGGCACCGGACGCCCCCCATGTGGCCCGGGCGACTCTACGCACGAATGGATCGACCATGACCGAGACCTCGACCCCCCGCGCCGCCGCGGCCCCCGACCATGCCAGGCGCGAGGCCGCGGCTTGGTTTCGCACGCTGCGCGACCGAATCGTCGCGGCCTTCGAGGCGCTCGAGGACGTGGCCAGCCCCCATGCCGATATGCCCGCCGGACGGTTCGAGGTGACGCCCACGACACGCAGCTCCGACGACGGCTCGGACGCAGGCGGCGGGATCATGTCGGTGATGCGGGGCGGTCGGCATTTCGAGAAGGTCGGCGTCAACTGGTCCGAGGTGCACGGGACGCTCGCGCCGCGCGCACAGAAGGCGATGGCGGCGCGGGGCGTGCCGGGCATGGCCGAGGATCCCCGCTTCTGGGCCAGCGGCATCAGCCTCGTGGCGCATATGCGCAACCCGCACGTGCCTGCGGTCCACATGAACACGCGAATGTTCTGGACGCCCCATGCGTGGTGGTTCGGCGGCGGGTCCGACCTGAACCCCGCGATCGAGTATTCCGAGGACACGGCACATTTCCACGGCGAGATGCAGGCCGCCTGCGACGCCCACGAAGCGGGACGCTACGACCGGCTGAAGGAATGGGCCGACGAGTATTTCTATGTCCCCCACCGGGGCCGGGCGCGGGGCGTGGGCGGTATCTTCTACGATGATCTCAACACGGGCGACTGGGACGCGGATTTCGCCTTCACTCGATCCGTGGGCGAGCATTTCCTGCCCGCCTTCGAGCCGTTGGTGGTCAAGCGCCGGGACCAGCCCTGGACCGAGGCCGACAAGGACGCGCAGCTCGTACATCGCGGGCTCTATGCCGAGTACAACCTCGTCTATGACCGGGGCACCAAGTTCGGGCTCGAGACGGGGCATGATGCAAATGCCGTCCTGATGAGCTTGCCGCCGCTGGCCAAGTGGATCTGACCTAGGCCCAGACCGCCCTGAAGTCGCAGGCGTAGCCCTCGCCGTTGAGCCGACCCCCGGTGGCGGCGATCGCGCCCAGCCGGCCCCATTCGTCGCCGCATTTGGCCGAGGCCCCGTTGCCGCCGCAAAGCACGGTCACCCGGTCCGAGAGCCGTTCGATATAGGGATAGCCCGTCGCGCTCCAGACCACGGCGCAGGGGCCGGGCATCGTCCGGACGGTGGTGAGGCCCGGCAGGACGGCGCGCATCTCGGCCAGCAGGCGGTCGGCGACCGCGGCGTCCCCACCCGAACGGAACCACGCGGTCATGTCAGCGGCGCTCTCGATCCGGGGGCTGTCGACCTGGCCGCCGATCTTGAGATAGAGCTTTCCGTCCGGGTAGCGCACGGGCGGCAGCATGTAGAGGTCGTGGTCCCAGCCCTCGGGCGCCCAGATGACCGACGGCATGGCGGCGAGCCGCGCGCCCTCGGCCTCCGAGAGTTCCGCGAAGGCGATGGTGCGGGCCCAGACCTTGAGGGCGGGCCGCGCTGGCAGCAGCCCGTCCGAAGCGGCATGGGGGCCTGTGGCGACGATCACATGATCCGCCCCGATCCGCGTCCCGTCGGCCAGCGTCACCGTGCTGTCATCCCGCGCGCGGGCGTGCTGCGTGTAGAGGGTCGCACCGGCCTGCACCGCGAGCGCCTGGCTTGCCTGCCGCATGGCGCGGGGATCCATCCAGCCGCCGCTGGTCGCCTCGTAGCTCGCGATCGAACCTGGTGGCAGTGCCAGGCCGAGGCGGGCCCGGACCTCCGCGGTGTCGAGCATCGTCGCGCCGGGCACACCCGCCGCGACCTGCCGAAAGCCGCGTGTCCAATCGGCGAGCGGGCCGTCGGTCGGCCCGGCCATCAATGCGCCGGTCTCGTGGAATATACGTTGGCCCGACCGCGCCTCGAGGTCGGCGTAGCGCGCGATGGCACGGGCCGAGGCCAGCGCCCAGTCGGGATCGGCAGCGACATGGCGGGTGATGCGCGCGGCGTCGAAATGGCTGCCGAACGGGCCGGTCCAGCTCTGGACGTCTTCGGGTTCCGGGGCGGCAACAAGGGCGACGGATCGCCCCGTCTCGGCCAGATAGCGGGCGCAGGGGGCACCCATCATGCCGCCGCCGATCACGATGAAATCGTAGCTGTCCATGGCGCCTCAACCGATCGCTTGCCCGCGCGCCAGCCTGCCACGGCTTGGCCGGCCGGTCATCCCGTCCTCTGGCCGCAAAATACCTTCGGGGGTCGGCAGGGGGCAGACGGCCCCCTGACCGGGGAGCGCGAGGGGCTGGCCCCTCGCCCCCGCCCGTTCAGCTTGCGGGAACGGAGGCCGTCTCGCGCAGGGTCTCGATCATCAGCGCGACGTTGTCGGGATCCGCGTCGGGCGTGATGCCATGCCCGAGGTTGAAGATATGCGGCCCGCCCGAGAGCGCGTCGCGGATGCGCCGGACCTCGGAGACGAGAGCCTCGCCCCCGGTGACCATGTGCGACGACTTGAGATTGCCCTGCACGCAGCCGTCGGGCTGGACGTGTTCGGCGACCCAGGCGGCGTCGACGCTGTCATCGACCGCCACGCAATCGGCCCCGGTCGCGGCATGAAAGCCGATATAGCCGTCGCCCGCCTCGCGCGGGAAGGCGATGACCGGCAGGCCGGGGTGGCGGGCCTTCAGCTCGGATATGATGCGCTTGGCGGGGGCGACCGCGTATTTCGCGAAATCGTCGCCCTTCAGCGACCCGGCCCAGCTATCGAAGATCTTCACGACCTCGGCGCCGGCCTGCACCTGCTGGTCGAGATATTCGATCGTGGCCTCGGTAATGCGGTCGAGCAGCGCCTCGAAGGTCGCGCGATCACCGTCCTTCAGGGCATGGGCCGGAGCCTGGTCGGGCGTGCCGCGCCCGGCGATCATGTAGGTCGCGACCGTCCAGGGCGCGCCCGCGAAGCCGATCAGCGCCACCTCGGACGGCAGGGCCGAGGCGAGGTTGCGCACGGTCTGGTAGACCGGGGCGAGCGTGTCGTGGATGTCGTCGCCGCCCTTCAGCGCGGCCACGCCCTCGGGTCCGGTGATGGTCGAGAGGCGCGGGCCCTCGCCGGTGACGAACCAGAGATCGGCCCCCAGCGCCTGCGGCACCAGGAGGATGTCCGCGAAGAGGATCGCCGCGTCGAACCCGAAGCGGCGGATCGGCTGCAACGTCACCTCGGTCGCAAGGTCCGGGTTGTAGCAGAGCGACAGGAAATCCCCGGCCTCCGCCCGCGTCGCCTTGTATTCCGGAAGGTAGCGGCCCGCCTGTCGCATCATCCAGATCGGCGGCACGGGCAGGGTCTCTCCGGCGAGGGAGCGCAGCAGGGTTTTCATGGGGGCAGGGCCTTCGGTCGGTGCGTCTTGTCAACTGTCCCATGCGGCGCGTAGGTGTCAACCGCACTAGACAGACCGGACGCCGCCGATGACGACCTTCTCCCCCGATCGCCCCCTGAAGATCGGCACGCGCGGCTCACCCCTCGCGCTGGCCCAGGCGCATGAGACGCGGACCCGACTGATGGCCGCGATGGACCTGCCCGAGGCGGCCTTCGAGATCGCGATCATCAAGGTGACCGGAGACGCGGTACAGGACCGGCCCCTGAAGGAGATCGGGGGCAAGGGGCTGTTCACCCGCGAGATCGAGGAGGCGCTGCTCGACGGCGGGATCGATATCGCGGTCCATTCGATGAAGGACATGCCGACACTGCAGCCCGAGGGTTTGCTGCTCGACGTCTACCTGCCGCGCGAGGATGTGCGGGATGCCTTCGTGACGCTGGACGGCGGCTCGATCGCGGACTTGGCCGATGGCGCGCGGGTCGGCACCTCGAGCCTCCGCCGACGGGCGCAGCTGACGCTTCGGCGCCCGACGCTGGAGGTGGTCGAGTTCCGCGGCAACGTGCAGACCCGAATGGGCAAGCTGCGCGACGGCGTGGCGGACGCGACCTTCCTCGCCATGGCGGGGCTGAACCGGCTGGGGATGGGCGAGGTCCCCCGCCGCGCGATGGATCCCGGCGACATGCTGCCCGCCATCGCGCAGGGCGCCATCGGGATCGAACGGCGCGCGGATGACCACGCGATGGGCGACGTGCTGGCGGCGATCCACGATCACGACACGGGCCTCCGGGTCGAGGCCGAACGCGCTTTTCTCCGGCAGCTCGACGGCTCCTGCGAAACACCCATCGCGGGGCTGGCGGTGCTCGACGGCGGAACGTTGCGCTTGCGCGGCGAGGTTCTGCGGCCCGACGGCTCCGAAGCGCTGGAGGAGGCGGGCGATTGCGTCGCCGGGGACGGACCGGCGCTGGGGATCGAGCTGGCGCGCCGCCTGCTGGACCGCGCGCCGGACGGGTTCTTCGACTGGCGGATGTGAGCGCAGGCGCCTGCGCACACCTTGCCCGCATGCTAGGCTGGCCCGATGACGCCGGCCCCCGACTACGCGTTCCGCCCTGCGACGCTGGATGATCTCGCTCTTCTGGCGGGCTGGCTGGCGGCGCCGCATGTCCGCGAATGGTGGGACGCGGACGAGCCCTATGACGCGGCGGAGCTGACCGACCCGCGCGTGGCGCGCTGGATCGTATCGGTGGGCGGGCGCCCCTTCGCCTACATGCAGGATTACACGGTGCACGGCTGGGACGACCACCATTTCGCGCATCTGCCCGAGGGTGCGCGGGGCATCGACCAGTATATCGGAGACCCTGCAATGCTGGGGGCCGGGCACGGCACGGCCTTCATCGGGGCGCGCGTGCGGGCGCTGTTCGACGCCGGCGCGCCGGTCGTCGCGACCGATCCGCACCCGGACAACGCGCGGGCGATCGCCGCTTATCGAAAGGTCGGGTTCGCCGTGTCGGGCCCACGCGAAGAGACCGCGTGGGGGCCGATCCTGCCGATGCTGGCGCGGCCCTAGCCCGCCCAGGGCCCGTGCTGATCGGTCTCGCCGTTAATATGGACGAAGCCGTGCAGGCCGAAGAAGTCGCGCTGCGCCTGGATCATGTTGGCGGTGCCGCGCGCGGTCCGCATGTTGTCGAAATAGGCCAGGCCGGAGGAAAGCGCGGGCGTCGGGTGCCCGTTCAGCGCCGCTTCGGCCACGACCTGCCGCAGGGCGTCGTGATTGTCCTTCAGGATCGCCGAGAAGGTTTCGGTGCGCATCAGGTTGGTGCCCGGCTGCGCGTCGAGGGCGGCGGCCATGTCGTCGAGCATCGTCGAGCGGATGATGCAGCCCTGCCGCCAGATCTGGGCGATCCGGCTCATGGGAAGATCCCAGCCGAAGTCGCGGGTCGCGGCCGACAGCATCTCGAAGCCCTGCGCATAGCAGAGCACCTTGCCCGCGATCAGCGCGCGCTCCAGCGTGGCATGGTCGAGCGTGTCGAAGGCTTGCGGCGCGGGGCCGAACACGTCCTCGGTCGCGGCCCGCTCGTCCAGCCGGGCCGAGAGGTTGCGGGCGACGACGGCGGCCTCGATGGCGGGGACGGGGGCGAGGCGGTGCTGGCTCTCGATCGCGGTCCAGCGGCCGGTGCCCTTCTGGCCCGCTGCATCGACGATGACCGAGAGGAGCGGCTCGCCCGTGGTCACGTCGCGGGCGTGTGCCACCTTGCCCGAGATCTCGATCAGGTAGCTTTCCAGCGGACCGTTGTTCCATGCGTCGAACACGTCGCCGATGGCGTCGGGGTCCATGCCATGCCCGTCGCGCAGGATGCCGTAGACCTCGGCGATCATCTGCATGTCCGCATATTCGATGCCGTTATGGACCATCTTCACGAAATGGCCCGCCCCGCCGGGACCCATCAGGGCGGCGCAGGGGTCACCCTGATGCTTGGCGGCGATGGCGAGCATGATGTCCTCGACCCGCGCCCAATGCGCCGGGTCGCCGCCGCCCATGATCGACGGGCCGTGGCGCGCGCCCTCTTCGCCGCCGGACACGCCGACGCCGAGGAAGGGGCCGCGATCGTCGGCGACGCGGCGGTCGGTGTCGTGGAAATTGGCGTTGCCGCAATCGATGATCAGATCGTCATCGTCCAGAAGCGGGCGCAGGGCGTCGATCTGATCGTCGACCGCCGCGCCCGCGGGCACCATGAGGATGATGGCGCGCGGCGTGGAGAGGGCTGCGACCAGCTCCTCGAGCGTCTCGGTCGGGGTGATGCGGGGGGCCAGTTCGCCGGCACCTGCAGCGAAGTCATGCGTGACCTGCGTCGTGCGGTTGAACACCGCGATGTCAAAGCCTTTCTCGGCGATGTTCGAGGCCAGCGCGGCCCCCATGGTGCCAAGGCCGATCAGCCCGATCCGTGATGTGTCTGACATGCCGTGCCTCCCGCGCCATACCGGGCCGACCTAGCCTGCCGCCGGTCCGGTGGAAAGAGAGAGCGCGCCGAACCGCGCCATGCGGGTACGGGCCGGAAACGGTTCTTTGGGGAGCCGGGCGGTTGAAGAGGCGCCGCCGCCATAGAGAGGTCGGGCGCGTCCGCGTCTCGTCACGCGTCGGATCGAACCTTCCGGTGGTTCTCGTGGGCCGTGGTCTCGAAGATGGCGAACCAGTCATTCGCGGCGCGCAGGATCCGGTCGGGGTCCGGGCCGCGCGCGGGCATGTCCTCGGCCTCGGTCGAGAAGAGCCGCCATTCGCCGCGATCGGGATCTTGCCCGAGATAGGCATCCGCCGCGCGCACCTTCGGGTCGGTCGCGTCGCGCCAGTGCCGGGTCAGCATCCGCGTCCCGAGTCGCGAGGCGAGCCAGACATAGCGGCGCGCGACGGGATCGTCGGTCGCGGGACCGGCAGGCGGCGCGGCGGGCGCGTCATGGCCCAGCGCGCCGAGATCGGCCTCGAGTGCCGCGAGGGCGGCGTCGAGCGCGGGTGCCAGCTGGCCCGATCCTTCGGCCTTGCGCAGGCTGGTGATGGCATCGCGATGCGCCGCGAGGAACCCCCGGACGCCATCGGGATCGGTGAGGTCGAACCGGGCGAAGGCCCGGTCTGACGCGTCATGGGCCCGCCGCGTCTCGGCCCGAAACCGTTCCCGGAGATTGATAATGACCATCAGTGCGATCCGCCTTGTCAGTTACTGAAACGCGGAAAGCCCCGACGTCTCAAGGTGTTCGCCTGCGCCTGGGCCTTCGTCAGGGAACCGTCCGACCCGCGCCGGGGTTTTCGCACGACCCATTTGAAAGGAACTCACCATGAACGCGCCAGCCATTCCGCCGCAATCCCAGGATTCCATGCCCGCCGAAGAGTGGAAGATGGATCCTGCCCCCGACTATACGCCACGACATCCCGGCGCGGGCAAGCTCGACGGCAAGGTTGCGCTCATTTGCGGTGGCGACAGCGGGATCGGGCGCGCGGTGGCGGTGCTTTATTCGCGCGAGGGCGCGAAGCTCGCCATCGCCTATCTCGAGGAGGATCGCGATGCCGAGGAGACCAAGCGTCTGGTCGAAGCCGAAGGCGGTGAATGCCTGCTGATTCCCGGCGATCTCGGCCAGAAGGCCCATGCCACCGAAGCCGTGGAGAAGACCGTCGCCGAATACGGCCAGCTCGACGTGCTGGTGAACAACGGCGCGCAGCAATGGCTGGACGAGGACTTCGCCGATCTCGACGAGGAGAAGATTCGGCGCATGATCGATTCGAACATCATGGCCTACATGTTCACCACGCAGGCCGCGCTGGCGCATCTCAAGGAAGGCGCCGCGATCATCAATACGTCGTCGGTCAACGCCTTCGCCGGGATGGGATCGCTGATCACCTATTCGATGACGCGGGGCGCGTCGCTGGCCTTTACCCGTTCGATGGCCGGGAACCTCGCCGACAAGGGGATCCGGGTGAACTCGGTGGCGCCCGGCCCGATCTGGACGCCGTTCATCCCCGGCACCATGCCCGCCGACCAGGTCGAGGGCTTCGGGTCCGAGACGCCGATGGGTCGCGCGGGCCAGCCGTGGGAGGTGGCGACGGCGTTCCTGTTCCTCGCGTCCGACGACAGCAATTACTACACCGGCCAATGCCTGCATCCCAATGGCGGCATGGTGGTCGGCGCCTGATCCGGCATTAGATCGACGTATCGAAGCGGGGCGCCTTGCGGGGCGCCCCTTTGCCATGCGGGAGCCGCACCATGACCCAATCCGACCTCCCCTGGCCCGAAGCGCCCGTCATCTATCAGGTCTATCCACGATCGTTCCGCGACACGCGGGGCCACGGGATCGGCACGATCGACGGGATCGTTCAGAAGCTCGACCACATCGCCTCGCTGAATGTCGACGCGCTCTGGCTGTCGCCCTTCTATCCCTCGCCGCTCTCGGACGGGGGGTACGACGTCGCCGATCACTGCGACGTCCATCCCGCGATGGGGACGCTCGACGATTTCGACAAGCTGGTCGAACGGGCGCATGGGCTGGGCCTTCGGGTCGTGATCGACCAGGTGTTCAACCACACCTCTATCGAGTGCCCGTGGTTCCAGCGCGCCGTGATGGGCGACCCCGACTATGAGGATTACTACGTCTGGTCGGACCCCAAGCCCGATGGCACCCAGCCCAACAACTGGCTGTCGCAGTTCGGGCCGCCCGCATGGACGTGGAGCCACAAGCGGCGGCAATACTACTTCCACAACTTCACCGCCGAGCAGCCCAGCCTCAACCTCCGCTGCGAAGGCGTGCAGGACCAGATGAAGCGTATCATGCAGTTCTGGCGCGACCGGGGCGTCGACGGGTTCCGCATCGACGCGATCACGTCCTTCCTGTTCGACCCCTCGCTGGCCGACAATCCGCCCGCCAGCCCGGAGGTGCAGGAGAAGGTCTCGGGCGAGAATTTCGTGCCCTACACCTACCAGGACCACGCAAACGACATCCTGCCGGGCGACGGTCTGGACTTCGTCAACATCGTGCGCGGCTGGGCGGGCGACGACGCCTATCTCCTGGGCGAGGTGACGTCAGGCAATCAGTCGGTCGAACTCGCCGCGCAGTTGGCCGAGGACGGGCGGCTCGACGCGGCCTACACGACCGATTTCCCCGAGAACAAGGGCACCGCCGAAGCCTATGCGGACGTGCTGACGCGGGCGGGCGATCCGGGGCGGATCGGCTGGTGGCTGTCCTCGCATGACCAGCCGCGCCATGCGGGCAAGTCCGGCGACGGGTCCGACCGGGACGTGCGGTTCCTTGCGACGGTCCTTGCGACCGCGCCGGGCCCGACGATCCTCTACCAAGGCGAGGAACTGGGCCTCGTCCAGCCGGACCTGCCCAAGGCGGCGGTGACCGACCCGCTCGATCTCCTCTACTGGCCCGACGGGCCGGGCCGCGAGGGCGCTCGGGTGCCGATCCCCTGGGCCGAGGGCGACGACCGGGGGTTCTCGACCGGCCGCCCGTGGCTGCCGATGGACTGGCCCTCCGGCATTTCGGTCGCGGTGCAGGATATCGGGTCGGACACGATCCTCGCGTATTACCGCCGGGTCTTCGCATTTCGGCGCGACAAGATGGGTGAGCGGCGGCTGGAGGACTGGTCGCGCGACGGCGAGGTGATCCGGCTGACCTATCCCGGCGCGCGAGTGGTGTTGAACTTCGGGAGCAGTCCCATCGCTGTCGAGGCCGACCCCGATCTGACATCCGCCCCGCTGGACGACGGTAGCCTGCCGGGCCGGACGGCGGCGATCTGGTTGACCTGACCGGTCATCCGGCCATGAAAAAGGGGGGCTACATGGCCCCCCTCGTACCTTCGATAACCCATCTCCGTCAGTGACGGTATTCCATCGGCCGCGCGTAGTAGGGCGCGTCCACACCCCAAGGCGTGTCATCGCGGTCGTCGCGGATCCTTTCGCGCGCCGCGGATGCGGGCTTGGTCGCGCGGCCGAGCATCGTGCCGATCGCCAGAAGTGCGGCCGCGCCGCCGAAGACCAGTGCCTTCCGGGTGCGGTCGCCATCGACGATGATCCCCGTCGTCTCGGCGCGGTGATCGTAGGACCCGTGGGACTTGGACGGATACTCTGCCAGCGGCCCGTCGAGATTGTCGTCGCGGCCGAAGTCGATCTGATCGGATTGCTGCGCCTCGACGCCCGCATCCTCGAGCTGGTTCTCCACGAGGTTCGGGAAGAGCATGTTGCCGAACATCAGTTGCAGCACCGAGCGCCCGACGATGACCTCGCGCGAATCCTCGTCGATGGCCTTGAGGATCGCGCGGGCGGCGACCTCGGGCTGGAAGATCGGCGGCGCGGGCTGGGGCTTTCGGGCAAGCCGGTTGCGGGCCCAGTCGAATTGCGGCGTGTTGATCGCGGGCAGCTGCACCATGCCGAGCGTCAGGTCGGGCCGCGTGCGCGCCAACTCGATCCGGAGCGCCTGCGTGAAGCCTTCCATCGCGTGCTTGGCCCCGCAATAGGCGGTCTGCATCGGGACCGACGTGTAGGCGAGGCCAGAGCCGACATTGACGATGTTGCCTCCGTCCATGACCCGCATCGCCGCCCGGCAGCCGTTGACGGTGCCCAGATAGGTCGTGTCGGTGATCTTGCGGAACTCGGCCTCGTCCACCTCGGTGAAGGGCGAGAAGCTGGTCAGCATGGCGCTGTTGATCCAGACATCCGGCGCGCCCCAATGGGCGACGATGGCGTCGGCGGCGGCCTCGACCTGCGCGGCCTCGCTGACATCCGTGGCGTGGGTGAAGACCCGGTCGCCATGGGTGGCTTCGATCTCGTCCAGGCGCTCCTGCCCGCGCGCGAGGACCGCGATGCGGTAGCCCCGGTCCAGCAGGGCATCCACGGTGGCGCGGCCTACGCCAGCGCTTCCTCCGGCGACGACGGCAATGCGGCTCATGTTCATCTCCTTCACGAATTGTCTTGTCGGATCCCCAACGAATGCGGGGCGCCCCCGGTTGCGGAGACGCCCCGATAATCTGGCTCGTCGGGCGCGGCGTTACGCCGCGAGGTCGCGGCGGGTCTCGAGCTGGGCGATGGCCTGTCCGAGGGAGGCATGCTGCTCCTTGAGGAACATGTATTCCGGGTCGGCGCCGCCCGACGCGGTCAGCGCCTCGTCATAGGCGTCGAGCAGGACATTCTCGCCGCGCACCACCTCGGCCAGCGTGGCCGCGTCGTCGGCGGCGGTGACGGCATCCTTGAGTCCGACGAAGACGCGATGGGCGGCACCCAGCAGCGAGCCGTCGGCATCGACGCTGTGGCCTTCGCCGGTCAGGTAGGCACGGATCTCGGAGGCGTTGCGGTCGCGGCGGGTGAGGAACCCTTCGAAGATCTCGCGGATATGTGGGCTTTCGACGTGGTCGAGGCTCTCGCGGTAGCCTTCGCGGGAATCGATCAGGCGGGTCATCAGCGTCTTCAGCGCGTCGATACGGTCGGTCATTCTGGGCAAGTCCTTATGTTTGCAGGTATTCCCCGCCTCAACGCGCGGCGGCGGGGAAAATGTTCCACGCCGATCCCGCGTTCCCGGACGGAACGGGCGAGGGGCGGCGGACGTTTGCCAAGGGTATGATATCTGCACCAAGGAGAGACCCCATGGACACCCTCAAGGACCTCTACGTCGATCAGCTTCAGGACATCTATTCGGCCTGCAAGCAGTCGCGCGACGCCACCATGAAGATGGAAGAGGCCGCGACCGATCCCGACCTCAAGGCGGCGCTTCACGCGGGCCACAAGGGCATCGAAAAGGGCATGAGCATGATGGCGGACGTCCTGCGCGGCCACGGCGCCGACCCGGACGGCGAATTCTGCAAGGGCATGGAGGGCCTCGTGAAGGAGGTCGACGCTCATGTGTTCAACGAGGAGTTCGGCGACGACGCCGTGCGCGACGCGATGATCATCACGCAGTACCAGCGGATGGCCCATTATGCGATCGCGGGCTACGGATGCTGCAAGGCCTTCGCGCATCGCCTCGACCTCGAGGACGAGGCGTCGAAGCTCGATAAGCACCTCTCGAACACCTATGACGGCGACGAGACGATGACCGCGCTTGCGATGGGCGGCATCAACCGCGACGCCGCGGCTTGATCACGGACGGGCGGCGCCGGAGATCGGCGTCGCTCGCAACGACACGGAAGAAGGGGCGCGATCCGACTGGATCGCGCCCCTTTTTCGTATCGGCGATGGTCGCCGCGTCAGTTCAGGTTGCTGCCCAGCTTCTGGCGCTGTGCCTCGGCTTCGGCGGCGGCCTTCACTCGGTCGGCGGCAGAGGTCGCTGCATCTTCGGCGCGATTCACGGCGTCCTGACCGGTGGGCGTGTTGCCTTTGGCCGTTTCGATCGCGTCGGAGGCTATGTTCTTTGCCTCATCGACAGCGGCACCGGCGACGGCCTTCAGCTTGGCGCTTTCCTCCTGGAAGACGCGGTCGGCTTCGTCGAATGCTCGGTCGCGATAGCCGCCCAGCATCTCGTTTTCACGCTGGGTGCGGGGCAGGGCGGCACCGATGGCGGCCCCGATACCGGCGGCGATGAGGCCACCGATCAGCGGCTGCGAGTCGAAGACGCGGCGGCCTTCGTCGGCATAGTCCCCCATGCGCTCCTCGATACGGCGCTGGGCTTCGTAGGCGGTCTGGCGGGCGCGCAGGACGCGCTCTCGGGCTTTGTCGGACATGGATTGGGTCCCTTCGCTGAAGGTGGATCGAAGTTCGGCCGAGGACTTGTAGCCCCGACCGCGTGCGGACGGCGCCGAAACGGCGGCATTGCGATACCGGGCGGCGGCATATCCCTCGCGGGCGCCGGTTAGCCAGGCATCACGAGCGCGTTCGGCGCGGTCGTCATCATCATCGTCGTCGCCCTCGAAAAGATCCTCGATCTTTTCCCAGGCATCGGACGCTCTGTGAGTGAGATCGGACCAGCCGCGTGCTGCGGCATCGCCAAGATCTTCGGCCTTGGCCGAGATCTTGTCCCAGGTCGACGGATCGTTGCGATCGCCGGCGGCATAGGCCACCCGCTCATCGAACCCGGCCATACGGGGCGCGTCGTCCCTGAGGCCCGGCGCCGTGCTGTAGCTGCGGTCGTCCCAGGCGGGACGGGGGGCTGCCACTGCAGGCGTATCCCGCTCGGAAGAGAAGGACGGCGCACGCTCGTCATGGGTCGAGGCCCAACGATCATAGGTCGGAGCCTTCCGGCCGGACCCGGCCATCAGCCACGTCACACCGATGCCGGCCAGCGCGGCCGCGATCGGGTTGTCCTTGACCTGGCGGGCGATATTCTGGGCCAACTCGCCGCCGTGTTCGCGGGCATAACCGGTCGCGGTGTCGATCAAATGATCGGGCGAGAATTGTCGCTGAAGATCTTCGAGCGAGCGGGCGAGCGCGCCGCGCTCGGCCTCGATCTCGCGCTCGATCTCCGCGGGGGAGCGATCGTCTGACATCAGAATGTCTCCTTCACCGCCTCGGCGTCGCGACGGACATTCTTGACCGTGCGGGTCGGTGCGAGGCTGCTGAGTTTGAGGTCGTTGATCCCCTTGGCGACCATGGCGAAGGCCACGACCGCGAGCAGACCACCGACGATGAGGGCGGACCATCCAGCGTCGAGCCCCAGCTCGGTGATCGCAGCCACGAGGGCGGCCGCCAGCACGTTGAGCGCGACAAGGGCGATTACCAGCGCCCCGACGAGCAGGCCGATGGCGATGCCCGCGCGGGACAGGTTGTCGTTTATCTCCGCGCGGGCGAGGTCGACTTCCTTGCGGATCAGGCTCGAGACGTGACCGAGCACGTCCCCGATGATCCCCGTCGCGCTCTTGGCGCGCGGCTCATCGGTATGTGCGTCGTCCTTCATCAGCGGAACTCCCGGCTCTCACGCTCGTACGGCGTGTGGCGCACGCCGGCGGGCGGGGCGTCGAAACGGGCGTCGCGACGGGTCGTGTAGCGCGGACGCTCCGCCCGTTCGGAGGCCTTCATCAGGCGCGCGGCGGCGAAGCCCAGAAGTGCTGCCCCACCGAGGAACACGGCCGGGTTGCGGCGCGCGAACTGCGTCAGGTCGTCGGCGACCGAGGAGAGGTCCTTGTCGCGGATGGCGTCGGCGGCATAGCTCAGGTTCGAGGCCAGGTAGTCGGCGGCCTGCGCCTGATAGCTGCTCTCGCCGAACTGTCGGCCCGCATCGCGGATCTGCTGAGCGGTGCGGTCGATCTCGCCGGAGGCATAGCTCTTGGCTTCGTCGACCTTGGCGTCGGCAATGCCCTTGGCGCGATCGGCGGCGGCGGCGGCCTCGGCCTTGGCGCGCTCGGTCAGCTCGGCGGCCCGGGACTTGGCAGCGGCGCCGGTCTCTTCGGCGAGCTTGGCGGCGTCCTTATCCTTGTCGGCCTTGGGGGCGGACGTGGCGGCCGCCGTCGAAGCCATGTGGACTTCGGGGGCGGGCGTTTTGGCGGCGGGCGTCTTGGCGGCGGTCGTCTTGTTGCTGCTGTCGGACATCGGGTCCTCCTTCAGGAATGGTTCTGGCGGTGGCGGTCGGTTCGAGGGCGATCCGTTCAGGCGATGAACGAGATGACCGCCAGAGCGACGACGACGACACCGATGACGTAGAAGATGCTGTTCACGATATTTCTCCGGCTTTTGAATCACATGGGCGGGAACCGGTGATCGGTCCCTGATGCTGCCTAAACGCCAAGTCCCCCCCTCGTTGTTCCACACGCCCCACGTGTATTTTCCGGCCCGACCCTTGCCGAGCTCGAGCGCAGAACGTAAGAGGAACAAATGGGAAAGATGTCGATTCAGCAGAAGCTTGCGCTTCTTTCAGATGCCGCCAAATACGACGCCAGCTGCGCGTCGTCGGGCACGACCAAGCGCGGATCGCGCGATGGCACCGGGCTGGGTTCGACCACCGGGTCAGGCATTTGCCATGCCTATGCCCCCGACGGGCGGTGCATCAGCCTTCTGAAGATCCTGATGACGAATTACTGCGTCTACGACTGCGCCTATTGCGTGAACCGGCGGTCATCCAACGTCCCGCGCGCGCGGTTCACCGTGGACGAGGTTGTGTGGCTGACGACCGAGTTCTACCGCCGCAACTATATCGAGGGGCTGTTTCTGTCCTCGGGCATCATAGCGTCCTCGGATTACACGATGGAGGAGATGGTCCGCATCGCCGAGACGCTGCGCGCGCAGGGCTTTCGCGGCTACATTCACCTCAAGACCATCCCCGAGGCCAGCCCCGAGCTGATCGAGCGGGCGGGCCTCGCCGCGGATCGCCTGTCGATCAATATCGAGCTTCCGACCGATGCCAGCGTCAAGGCCTACGCGCCCGAGAAGGACGCGGGCAACATCCGGCAGGCGATGGGCAAGGTCCGCCTGACCAAGGAGGATTACGCCGACCGGAGCCACACCGGCCGCCAGCGCGGCAAGTTCGCGCCAGCCGGGCAGTCGACTCAGATGATCGTCGGTGCCGACGCATCCGACGACGCGACCATCCTCGGCAATGCGGATCGCCTCTACGGTGCCTACGGGCTGAAGCGGGTCTATTATTCCGCCTTCTCGCCCATCCCCGATAGCAGCGCGGTCCTGCCGCTGGTCGATCCGCCTCTGATGCGCGAGCATCGTCTCTATCAGGCCGACTGGCTGATGCGGTTCTACGATTTCGACCTCTCCGAGATCGTGACCCGCGACAATGCGGGGATGCTCGACCTCGACGTCGATCCCAAGCTGGCCTGGGCTCTGGCCAATCGCGACCGCTTTCCTGTCGACGTGAACCTCGCGCCGAAGGAGATGCTGCTGCGGGTGCCGGGCTTTGGCACCAAGATCGTGCAGCGTATCCTGAAGGCGCGCCGCAGCGGGGCGCTGGGCCTCGAGGATATTCGCCGGATGGGCGGGCGCGTGAAGGCGGCGCGGCCCTTCGTCGTGACGCGCGACCACAATCCGGGGGCGACGCTCGACGCGGCGGACCTGCGGCAGCGCTTCGTCAAGCCAAAGCAGATGGAGCTGTTCTGACATGGGCCGCGCGGGCCGCCGCACATCGTGACCTACGCGCCGCGCCTTCCCCGGCTGGGCACCCATGCCGCATGGCGCGCCGCCGCGCGCCGCCTTGTCCACGTCCCCCCGGAGGAGGTCGCGTGGGGCTGGGAAGACGCGGCCCCATCGATGTTCGATGCGCCCCTGCCGGACCCGGCCCCCGATCTGACGGTGCCCAAGGCCTTTGCGACCCTGTCGTCGACGCTCATGGCCGAGCGGTCGGGTCGCGGCTTCGCGCTGACCCACGCCCTTCTACACCGGGTCCAGTCCGAGCGGGGTCTTCTGGCGAACCGCGCCGATCCCATCGTGGCCGAGGCCGAACACATCGCCAAGGACATCCGCCGCGACATCCACAAGATGCATGCCTTCGTCCGCTTCCGCGAGGTGGGTGACCAGAGCCTGCGCCGCCGCTTCGCCGCCTGGTTCGAGCCAACCCACCGGATCGAGGAGACGACCGCCGATTTCTTCGTGAACCGCTTCGGCGACATGGACTGGGCCATCGTCACGCCCGAGGTGACGCTGACCTATGCCGAGGGTTCGCTGTCGATGCGGGCCGTCGCATCTGTCCGGCCGGATGCCGAGGATCCGCTCGAACAGCTCTGGACCACCTACTACAGCAACATTTTCAACCCGGCCCGGCTCAAGGTCGACGCCATGCGGGCCGAGATGCCCAAGAAGTATTGGCGGAACCTTCCCGAGGCCCGCGCGATTCCCGGTCTGATCGCAAATGCCCGCGCCCGCGTCACCGAGATGCACGAGGCCGGGCCCACCGTGCCGCCGCCCCAGGCGCGCCTCCGGACGGAGCCCGAGATGAAGATGCCCAGCCAGACCGACCTCTTCGGCGGCCAGACCGTCGCCGATCTGCGCCAAGGCGCCTCCGCCTGCACTCGCTGTCCGCTCTACGGCCCCGCCACACAGGTCGTGTTCGGCGAAGGCCCGCCCGATGCGCCGGTAATGATCGTGGGCGAGCAGCCGGGCGACCGCGAGGATCTGGCCGGGCGTCCCTTCGTGGGCCCCGCGGGCCAGCTCTTCGACGAGGTGGCCGAGGCGGCCGGGCTGGACCGCGAGGCCTGCTACGTCACCAATGCGGTCAAGCATTTCAAGTTCGTGCAGAAGGGGCGCCGGCGCATCCATCAGAAGCCCGCGACCTCCGAGGTAAACGCCTGCAACTGGTGGCTGGCGCAGGAGTTGGACGCCGTCGACCCCGCGATCGTCGTGGCGATGGGGGCCACAGCGCTGCACGCGCTGACCGGCAAGGGCGCGGGCATCCTCAAGCGGCGCGGCTCCGTCGAAGAGACGAAGGACGGGCGTCCCGTGCTGATCACCGTGCATCCGTCCTACCTGTTGCGCCTGCCCGATGCCGCGAGCCGCGCGCGAGAGACCGAGCTGTTCCGCGCCGACCTCGCCCGCGTCCCCGACCTGCTTGCCAAACGCGCATCCTAGACGCGTTTCGGCGCGTCTTTCGGCGCCCGCCTGTTCGCGAAGGACGCCAGCGGGATGTTTCCCGGCATGGGCGGGAACCCCCGGTCGGGGACCCCCGTTGTGAGGGCCGACATCCCTCCCGACCTGCAACCCCGGAGCCTCCCATGACCCGTATCGACACCGTCATCTTCCCCGTCGCCGGCATGGGGACCCGCATGCTCCCTGCCACCAAGGTCACGCCGAAGGAATTGCTGCCGGTCTACGACACGCCGCTTCTGCAATTCGCCATCGACGAGGCCTTGGCGGCGGGCGCGCGTCGGATCGTGCTGGTCTCGCACCCGAAAAAGGCGGCGATCGAGGCCTATCTCGCCGCAGAGCCCGAGCTTGAGGACACCCTGGCCGAGAAGGGCAAGTCGGACCTCCTGCGGGCGGTGCGGACGACCCGGCTCCCCGAGGGGGTCGATCTGAAGGTCGTGATGCAGGAAGAGCCGCTTGGTCTCGGGCACGCCGTACTCTGCGGCGGGGCAGCGGCGCTGGACGGACCCGTCGGGGTCATCTTACCTGACGATTTGATCCTAGGGCGCCCCTGCCTGGCCGAGATGGTGGCGGCCTACGACCCCAACACGATGAAAAGCCTTGTCGCAGCGCAGGACGTCTCGCGCGGGAAGGTGTCGAGCTACGGCATCTTCGACTGCGACGACGCCTCGGGCTCCGGCGCGATTCCGGCGCGCGGCATCGTCGAGAAGCCGGATCCCGAGGACGCGCCCTCGACGCTCGCCGCCGTCGGTCGCTACATCCTGTCGCCCGAGATCTTCGACGTGCTGGAAGGTATCGGGCAGGGGGCCGGGGGCGAAATTCAACTGACAGACGCGATCGCCGCCCTAGGTTCAATCTCGGCCTTCCGGTTTTCCGGCGACCGCTACGACTGCGGCAGCAAGGACGGGCTGGTCGAGGCCACGCTCGCGGTACAGGCGTCCCGCGCGCGACACCACCTGCGCGTCGCTGCCGAATAGCGGGGCGCCATTCTCACGGGGGGACCGATGCAGTATTACCAGATGACCGGCTTCCTCGGGGGCCCCGACCCCTGCACACAGAAAGCCGACGACATCGACCTTCCCCATCCCGACACCGCCGCGCTGCTCCTCGATTTCGACGGCACGCTCGTCGACATCGCCGACCGTCCCGACGGCATCACCGTTCCAGACGATCTGGCCGACCTTCTGGCCCGCGCGATGGACCGCACGAATGGCGCCGTGGCGCTTGTCTCCGGGCGGACCATCGACGACCTCGTAGATTTCCTGCCGGGCTTCGACGGCACGCTGATCGGCGCCCACGGATCCGAGTTCCGCGTCGCGGGTGAACGGTTCCCCGCCGCCGATTACGACCACGACACGATCGAACGGCTGCAACGGCTGGTCGAGGATTTCGGCGCGCTCCGGCCCGAGTTCCTGGTCGAGCCGAAGCCGACAGGGGTCGTTTTGCACTACCGCCAGGCCGAGGCCCTGGGCGCGCTGGCACTGCACTTCATGGAAAGTCTTGCCGACGCGGCCGAGGGCTTCCGGCTCCAGCCCGCGCTGATGGCCTACGAGATCAAGCCCGACAGCGTCGGCAAGGACATCGCGCTCGACCGGCTTCTGGGCGACGGGCCGTTTGCGGGACGCACGCCGATCTATGCGGGCGATGATTTGACGGACGAGCCCGCGCTCGAGTTGGTGCGCGCGCGGGGCGGTGCGGCGATCAAGATCGGCGATGCCGAGACGGTCGCAGCCCACCGGCTCGCCGATCCCACGGCGCTCCGCGCGCTGCTGGACGGCTGGCTTGGCTGACAGACAGGATGATGGACGGCTGATCGTCGTCTCGAACCGGATCCCAAAGGGCGACGTTCCCTCGGGCGGTCTGGTCTTTGCGCTGCACGAGGCCCTGACGGGCGCGGGCGGTCTCTGGATCGGGGCGGCGGACGTCACGGAAACGGCCGAGGACGGGCTGACACCGATCGGCTCCGACGCCTATGACCGCGCGACCTTCGCGCTGACCGAGGCCGAACATGACGGCTACTATCTTGGCTATGCCAATTCGGTGCTCTGGCCGCTCTTCCATCACCGGCCCGACCTGCTGACCTTCTCGGAGGGCGATTTCGACGCATATGTCGCGGTCAACAAGCGGGTGGCGCGGGCCATCGCCAAGATTGCCGGGCCGGACGACCTGATCTGGATCCACGACTATCATTTCCTGATGGTCGCCCACGAGCTGCGCGCGCTCGGCGTCGCGAACCGCATCGGCCTCTTTCTGCATATCCCCTTCCCCAATCCCAACGACATCATGGCGTTGCCGCAGGTCGCGATGATGCCGTCGTGGCTGGCGGCGCATGACATCGTCGGGGTTCAGACGCGCCGGGACGTCGTCTCGGTCCGCGAGACGATGCGCCACGATCCCAAGGCGCAGATTCTCAACGACGGGACCTGGATCCGCGACGGCCGGACCTTCGCCGTGCTGAGCTTCCCGATCGGGATCGATGCCGAGGGGTTCGAGATCGCCGCACGCGAGGCGCCGACCGTCGACCTGCAGATGGCGCCCGACGCGCCGCTGCTCCTCGGGGTGGACCGGCTCGACTATTCCAAAGGTCTCGTCCACCGGTTCGAGGCCTTCGACGCCTATCTCTCGGCCCGCAAGCCCGGCATGCCGCGCCCGACCTTCATCCAGATCGCGCCCGGCTCCCGCGAGGACGTCGCCGCCTACAAGGAGATCCGCGAGGACCTGGAACGCGCGGCCGGTTCCATCAACGGCGCACATGCCGATCTCGACTGGACGCCGATCCGCTACATCCGGAGGCATGTCGACCGCGACCGGATCGCGGGGCTCTATCGCCGAGCGGATGCCGCATTGGTGACGCCGCTGGCGGACGGCATGAACCTCGTCGCCAAGGAGTTCGTCGCCGCTCAGGATCCGGACGACCCCGGTGTGCTGATCCTGTCGCATTTCGCGGGCGCGGCCGAACAGATGGAAGCAGGTGCGCTTCTGGTGAACCCGTTCGACCGCGCCAGCTTTGCGCGGGCGATCCGGCAGGCCGTCGAGATGCCACTGGAGGAACGCAAGTCGCGTCACGCGGATCTCAGGGCGGGCGTCTTCGCGCAGGATATCGATTGGTGGACGACCAACTTCATCGATCGGTTGCGTGCGGCCCCCGGACAGGGTCCCAACCGCGGCGCGGCCTGACGGCCACGTCGTCGGGCCGGATCAATCGAAGCGAGATCGGTGGCGGTGCAGGTACCTCAATCCCGGAATCAGCAGCGCCCGCGGCGCGCGTCGATCCGGTGCGGGTCCCAGAGCGACCATTCTTCTTGTGGTGATGGCGGAGATGGTGGCGGTGCAGGGACTTGAACCCCGGACACGCGGATTATGATTCCGCTGCTCTAACCAACTGAGCTACACCGCCACTGGCGCGCGAGATAAGACGGTGGGCGAGGGGCGTCAATAGTCGGTGGCACGACTTCCGCGCCGCCTTCGCGCATGCCACAAGCGCCCCATGACCGATGCGCTCTCCGACCTCTCTCACCTTCTGGGCGATGCCCATGTCCTGACCGGCGCCGACACGGACCGTTTCGCGCGGGACTGGACGGGCAAGTGGCGCGCCGACCCGCTGGCGGTGCTGCGCCCGGCTACGACCGATGAGGTCTCGGGCATCGTCCGCATCGCGGCGGCGCATGACCTCACGATCGTGCCGGTCGGCGGCAACACCGGCCTCGTCGGCGGGACGGCCAACGAGGGCGCGCTGATGATCTCGTTCGAGCGGATGACCGCCATCCGCGAGGTGCGGCCCGAAGCGGGCATCGCGATCGTCGAGGCGGGCGCGATCCTGTCGGACGTCCATGACGCTGTGGCCAGGCACGACCTGATCTTCCCCCTGACGCTGGGCGCGCGCGGATCGGCGCGGATCGGCGGGCTGCTCTCGACGAATGCGGGCGGATCCAATGTCGTGCGCTACGGCCCGACGCGGGGCCTCGTGTTGGGACTGGAGGTGGTCTTGGCGGACGGGCGCGTGCTGGACCTGATGACCGAGCTGCGGAAGGACAATTCCGGCTATGACCTGCGCGATCTCTTCATCGGGGCCGAGGGCACGCTGGGGATCATCACTGCCGCCGTCCTGCGCCTGACGCCCGCGCCCAAGCACCACGCCGCCGCCTTCGCCGCCGTGGCCGACCTGCCCGCCGCTCTGCGCCTGCTGCAAGCGCTCCAGACCGCGTCCGACGGTGCGGTCGAGGCGTTCGAATACATGCCCCGCTCCTACATGGCGGAACTGGAACGCCACCGCCCGGACCTGCGCCCGCCCTTCGAGACGCGCGATCACGCGGTGATGATCGACATGGGCGGGCTGTCGCGTCCGCTCGACGATGTGATGGAGGATGTGCTGGCCCGCGCGATGGAAGCGGGTGACGTGCTCGACGCGACGATCGCCCAGAACGAGGGACAGCGCGCCCATATCTGGGAGATGCGCGAGGCGGCTGCCGAGATCACCTTCACCCGCCTGCCGATCGTCGACAACGATGTGGCGCTGCCGCTCGACGGCGTCGAGCCGTTCATCGAGACGATGCTCGCCCGGTTGCGCGACATGGATGACGGCGCCGATCACCTGATCTGCGCACATCTGGGCGACGGCAATATCCATCTGACGGTCTATCCCACCGATGACAGCCAGCTCGACGCCATCCGCGAGATGATCGAGGGCGTGACCGTGTCCTTGGGCGGGTCGATCAGCGCCGAGCACGGCATCGGCCTGTCGAAGCTGTCGACGATGACGCGTCGCAAGGACCCCGTGGCACTCGACGTGATGCGGGCGGTCAAACAGGCGCTCGACCCCGAGAACCGTCTGAACCCCGGCAAGGTCGTGCCACCGGTCTGAGACGGCGCTTGCAACCTGCGGGCGATCCGCGTCCCATGGCGCCGTCACTCAGGAGGGATCGACATGGGTATCTGGAATTTCGTCAAATCCGCTGGCCGCAAGCTGTTGCCCGGCGCCGCCGAGGCCGCCGAGGCCCCCGATGCCGACACGCTGCGCAAGGAGATCGACGATCTCGGGCTCGACGCCAAGGACGTGCAGATCGAGGTCGCGGGCGACACGGTCAAGGTCTCCGGCAAGGGTCTCGATCAGGAAACGAAGGAGAAGGTCATCCTCGCCGTCGGCAATGTCGAGGGCGTGGCCGCGGTCGAGGAGGACATCGACGGCGACGATCCCGTCTTCCACACCGTCGAGAAGGGCGACACGCTCTGGGCGATCTCGGAGAAGACCCTCGGGAGCGGCGCGCGCTACAAGGAGATCTTCGAGGCCAACCGCCCGATGCTGTCGGATCCCGACAAGATCTATCCCGGCCAGAACCTGCGCATTCCGCAGGGATGAACGCCGCGCGCGGCCTTCGGGCCGCGCGCCACCCGCTCAGCCGCGCCCGGCCAGTTGCGTCATCGCAAGCCCGCCGGCCATCGCGACGAGGCCCAGCACCCGCAGCGGCGAAAGCGGCACGATCTTCGCGCCGAAGAGGCCGAACTGGTCGATCGCCGCCGCCGAGATCAGCTGGCCCAGCAGCACGAAGAAGACCGCGTTGCCCACCCCGAAGACCGGCGCGATCCACGTCACCGACAGCACGTAGAACGCGACGAGCCCGCCCGCGAGGAACAGGTGCGGCGGCTGGCCCGCCATCCGCGCAAGTGCGCCCGGCCCCGTCACGATCGTCGCCACCCCCGCGACTGCGAAGGCCACGGCAAAGAGCACGAGCGCCGCCGCAGCCGGTCCCCCGACATTCGCCCCGAGCCGGGCGTTGAGTGCGGCCAGAACCGGAATGCCGATCCCCGCCGCCAGCATGATGAGTGCGTGATGGGTCAACGGCCCGCCTCCTCGGTGTCGACGCGCGAGAGCCATGCGGCCAGCGCGGTATTGACGGCTTCGGGCCGTTCCAGCGTGGGCAGGTGGCCCGCGCCCGGCACGATCTCCAGCACCGCGTCGGGCAGAAGCCCGGCCATCCGCTCATGGCGATGTACGGGGCAAAGCGTATCCTCGGCCCCGCAGAGAACCAGCGACGGCACCGCCATGGCCCGCAACGCATCCTGTCGGTCCGCGCGCGTCATGAGCGCCCAGGATTGCCGCAGGAACGCCTCGGGGCCCAGCGCTTCGGCCATCGCCATGCAGAGGTCCAGCATCGCGGCGCGGCGCGGCCCCTCCGCGAGGTAGTTGGGCTTCATTTCGTCGCGCATCACGGCGCGCAGCTCCCCCGCCGCCACGCGCGCCATCTGCGGCACCCGCCGATTGGCGATCGCGGCTGCCTCGGCCTCGGAATTGGTGTCCATGAGGCAAAGGCCCGCGATCCGCTCCGGCGCCTGCGCGGCCATCTCCATCGCAACGATCCCGCCCATGCTGAGACCGCCGAGCGCGAAGCGTGGCGGGGCCTCGGCCAGCACCGCGCGCGCCAGGTCGGCCACGCGATCCGCGCCGTCGATCGCGGCGACCGTCACCGTCCGATCCGTGATCGCATCGCGCTGCGGCGCAAAGAGCCGTTCGTCGCACATCATGCCGGGCAGAAGGATCAGTGGCGTGTTCATGCCGGCACCACACCCTGCGGTTGACCGCTGCGCAAGCCCCGGCCTACCGTCGGTCCCAGCCATTCGTTTTCGTGGGAGGAACGCATGACTGACTTCTTCATCCTCGCCGTCGCGGTGTTCGCCGCCGTCGTGCTGGTCCGCATGCTGACCTCGCATTGGGTCGCCGTCGAGGAGGACGTGGACGAGCCGCAGATCCGCTGACGCGGAGCGCCGCCCGTCGCCGGATGGCCAGTGTCAGGTGCCGTCCGCCCCCAGATGTCGTGCGCCCCGCTCCTCGGCCAGGCGCATCTGCCGCATCCGTTCGCGAAAGCGGGCGCGATCCGCGTCGGAATAGGTTCCGATGCAGAGATGGCAGGACACCCCCGCCTCGTAATCAGGGTGCTCGCGGTCGCCCGGCGTGATCGGTCTGCGGCAGGCATGGCAAAGAACGTGATCTCCGATCGCCAGACCGTGCGTGACGCCGACCCGCCCGTCGAAGACGAAGCAGTCGCCGCGCCAAAGGCTCTCGGCTTCCGGCACCGTCTCAAGATAGTTCAGGATGCCGCCCTCGAGATGCACGACATCGGGCACGCCCTCGGATCGCAGATAGGCCGTCGCCTTCTCGCAGCGGATGCCGCCCGTGCAGAACATCGCGATGCGCTTGCCCGCAAAGCGCGCGGCGTTCTCGTCCCACCAGCCGGGAAAATCGCCGAACGCCTCGGTTCCCGGATCGACCGCGCCCGCGAAGCTGCCGATCGCGACCTCGTAGCCGTTGCGCGTGTCGATCGTCACCGTATCCGGGTCCGCGATCACGGCGTTCCAGTCCTCGGGCGCGACGTAGCGGCCGACGCCCGCGCGCGGATCGACGCCGTCGACGCCCATCGTCACGATCTCGCGCTTGAGCCTGACCTTCATCTTGCCGAACGGCGCGGCCGGGGCCTCGGACCAGTTCGGCTCCAGATCGGCGCAACCCGGCAAGGCCCGGATCGCCGCCAGCGCGTGCGCCATGCCCTCGGGCGGCCCGGCGATCGTGCCGTTGATCCCCTCGGGCGCGAGAAGAAGGCTGCCCGTGACGCCGTGCGCGCGGCAAACCTCCAGCAGCGGGCCGCACAGGGCGGCCGGGTCCGCGAAAGGCGTGAACCGGTAGAGGGCGGCGACTTGAATCATCGATGCGTCCTATCGCGGCATCCGCGCCGCCTCAATCGGGGTCCGCGCGCCCTACACCTCGGCCCCCGATCGCTCTAGACCAGTGGCGAAGCACCCGCAGGAGGCCCCATGTCCGACGCCCTCATCGTGATCGACGTCCAGAACGGTTTCTGCCCCGGCGGCCAGCTCGCCGTGCCCGGCGGGGCCGATATCGTGCCGGGCATCAATGCCCTGATGCCCGAGTTCGCCCATGTCATCCTGACGCAGGACTGGCACCCGTCGGGCCATTCGAGCTTCGCGTCCAGCCACCCCGACCGCGCGCCTTACGACGTGGTCGAAATGCCCTACGGCCCCCAGGTCCTCTGGCCCGACCATTGCATTCAGGGCTCGGACGATGCGGCCTTTCATCCCGACCTCGCCACCGACCGCGCCCGCGCCGTGATCCGCAAGGGAATGAACCCGGCCGTCGACAGCTATTCGGCCTTCTTCGAGAACGATCACGCCACGCCCACCGGCCTCGATGGCCTGCTGCGGACGCTCGGGGTCGAGCGGCTGGTGCTGGTGGGGCTGGCCACGGATTTCTGCGTCAACTTCTCCGCCGTCGACGCCGCACGGCTGGGCTATGCCGTCACCGTGCGCGAGGACCTGACCCGCGCCATCGACCTCGACGGCTCGCTCGCCGCCGCCCGCGATGGCATGCGTGCGGCGGGGGTCGTTCTCGAGTGAACCGGCCCGATATGCTCGATCGCGTCAGCGAGGGAGGGCGGGCCTCGTGCCGCTGACCGAGGATCCGCTTCGGCTACGTATCGAGATCTCGTGCCCCGCATATGTCGCCGGCGCGCTCGACACCCATGGCGCGTCGTTCGGGGCCACCGGCGCCAACTCCGCCCGCGTACGCCTCACGCCCGTGGTGGACGGACCTGTCATCGCGACCTTCGCCGCGCGCCTCTACGGCGATGCCGGCGCGGTACGGGTCGGCCCGGCGCTCGCCTGGTCGGATCATCCCGTCCTCCGCTACACGGACTGATCCCGCCATGGCCCTCACCACCCCCGCCGCCCTCCGCGCCGCCCTCGGCCGCGCCCGCGCGCCCGGCACGCCGAAGGATATCACCGAGCGGGCCCGCGCGGGCCTTCTGGCGTGGCTCGACGCCTCGGCCGCGCGGCCCGTGGCCGACCTCCTGCGCGACCTCGCCTCGGGTGCCGTCGCCACGCAGATCGGTCATGCCATGCTGGGTCAGGTACCCGCACCGCCGGGTCTTGCCTGTGCGGCCGGCTGCGCGTTCTGCTGCATCCTGCCGGGCGCGGACGGGGCGACGATCACCGGCACCGAGGCCAAGGCCCTCCACGGCGCGCTCGCCCCGCTCGACGGGCCAGACGGCACCGCCTGGCATCCCGAGGCCTGCCCATCGCTCGATCCCGTGACCCGGATGTGCCGGGCCTACGACGCGCGCCCGATGATCTGCCGCACCTATGTCAGCACCAGCGCCGAGGCCTGCGCCGCCATCGCAGAGGGCACGCCCGCGCCCGGCCCCATGACCCATCCCGCGCAGATCACCTACCTGACAGCCCATGCGCTGGCCCGCGATGCCCTTCGGGGGGCCGCCGCGGTCCCGACCTATTCGCTCAAGCGCGTCGCCGCCGCCGCGACCCGGGCCACGCCCGATCCGCTCAGGCAGGCGCGCCATGCCCCGAAGGCGCTCGAGGCCGAACGGCGGCGCCTCGCCCGCGGCCTGTCCCGCGCGCGCTAGACACCCCCGGTCGGCCATGCCTTAAACCCGAAGGGCAGGGAGGCCGGAATGATCGACATCGCCACGCGCGTCTGGAACCACAAGTGGAAGATCGACCCGATCGTCCGGTCCCTGATCGACACCGATTTCTACAAGCTGCTGATGTGCCAGTCGGTCTTCCGCAACCGGCCCGACACGCAGGTCACCTTCAGCCTCATCAACCGGTCGACCCACCTGCACCTCGCCCAGCTCATCGACGAGGGCGAGCTGCGCGAACAGCTCGACCATATCCGCACCCTGTCGCTCACCCGCGGCGAGTCGACCTGGATGCGCGGCAACACCTTCTACGGCAAGCGCCAGATGTTCACGCCCGCCTTCATGGACTGGTTCGAACAGCTCCGCCTGCCGCCCTACCATCTCGAGCGTGTCGGCGACCAATACGAGCTGACCTTCGAGGGCAGCTGGCCCGAGGTCATGCTCTGGGAGATCCCGGCCCTCGCCGTCATCATGGAACTTCGCTCCCGTGCCGTCCTCTCGGGCATGGGCCGGTTCGAGCTGCAGGTCCTCTACGCCCGTGCCATGACCCGCGTCTGGGAGAAGGTCGAACGGCTGCAACCTCTCGACGGCCTCCGCCTCGCGGATTTCGGCACCCGCCGCCGCCATTCCTTCCTGTGGCAGGACTGGTGCGTGCAGGCGCTGCGTGAGGGTCTTGGCCAGAACTTCACCGGCACCTCAAACTGCCTCATCGCCAAGAACCGCGACCTCGAGGCCATCGGCACGAATGCCCACGAACTCCCCATGGTCTATGCCGCGCTGGCCGAGGGCGACGCCGCGCTGGCCGCCGCCCCCTACGAGGTGCTGGCCGACTGGCACGAGGAGCACGAGGGGAACCTCCGCATCATCCTGCCCGACACCTACGGGACCGAGGGCTTCCTCGCGAACGCGCCCGACTGGCTGGCGGGCTGGACCGGTATCCGCATCGACTCGGGCGACCCCGCGACGGGCGCCGAAGCCGCGATCCGCTGGTGGCAAAGCCGCGGCGAGGACCCGCGCGAGAAGCTGGTGATCTTCTCCGACGGCCTCGACGTGGACAAGATCGCCGCCCTCCACCAGCAGTTCCGCGGCCGCGTGCGCACGTCCTTCGGCTGGGGGACGCTCCTGACCAACGACTTCCGCGGGCTGGTGGAGGGCGACGCGCTGGCCCCGTTCTCGCTGGTGTGCAAGGCCGTGGCGGCGGACGGGCGGCCCACGGTCAAACTCTCGGACAATCCCCGCAAGGCGATGGGACCGGAGGCCGAGATCGAGCGCTACAAGCGGGTGTTCGGGGTGGGGGAGCAGGTGCCGGTTGAGGTTGTGGTTTAGGCCATTGTAACTCCAAACGGTTCGCTTAGTATCTGAGAATGAATAGATTCTCTGAAGCGCTCCGAGACTTTGAGGCTACAAATTCTGGTCCTGTTCGAGAACGTGAAATTTTGCGTGTGGCCGGAGTTCTGCCAAACTGCAAATTCGTTGATGTTCGAAAACAGGTTCTACTTTGGGCAAGAAAGAGAACACCATCTCAATTGCCGCAGGATGCTTGGAACGGTGGTCCTGTTGAAGTCCTGTCGGGTGGTCGGAGTGTTCATATTGAAACTCTTGAGACATCAAGCGGCAATCTTTGGGCATTTCGTAACGATGATCCAGACAAAAACGTACCCGGGCGCGTTTGGACCACCGAGGTAACTGTAGGCGGCGAAGATAATCAAGACTTGATGCTGAGTCTAAGGCAGATGGTCTCAAGCAGTGAAGGTGAACTTCACATCGAACCCCATGTTCCGGGGCCCATCCTGCAGATCGCTGAAAAGCTGAACTTTATTTCTGGTGGAGAGGCGGTCTCGAAATCGCCAAAATACGTAAGAAATGAAAATGATTTGGCGAAGCTCCTTGACCTTATGGAGCGACCTCAGAGAGCGTTGCCTGTGATCATTGCTTCAGGCGACGAACGCTCGGACGACCCAGAAAAGCCATATATTGACATATATTCAATTGCACGGGCGTGCTGCGGATTAGCCCACTGTTTTGTTTTGCCTGCCGATTTCACCTACGGCTTGAGCAACGCGTTTGGAAAAGTCCGATCAGTCTTCCACGGCGGTGTCCGTATTTATCTGCCGGGGTTCTCCGGCCAATCTCGGCCGTTAGATCATCGGCTTTTTGTCGGAGATTCGTTGAAAGATATTGCGGGACGAGAGCTATGTGAGAGCTCGCTGAGGCAATTATCTGCCCGAATTAGTTTGAGCAAAACCAGACTTGGTCGTGAGATTGTCACTTTTTCCTCCGTGCGGAGCGCCGCTAGTCGGAAGGCGGTTCCTGAACCCGTTTCCCCGATGGGAGTTGACGGAGAGGAAGTTGCGGCTATCCGTACTCAACTTGACGCCATGGAAGATGAACTTACCGAGGCGAAAGCATGGGAAGAACAACTCACAAATCTTCATGATGAAATGGAGGAGCGAGCACTTGCTGCTGAGGGCCAAGCTTCAAGCGCCGCTTTCAGAATTCAGCAACTGCAAAGTTTGCTTGAAGCCAAAGGTACTGATCCCGATGAAGATGTCGAACTCCCGACATCTTGGAGTGAAATCGGCGATTGGATCGATATCAGGCTGGCGGGAAGACTAGTTCTCGTCCCATCAGCTAGGAGGAGCCTCAAAAAGGCAAAATTTGAAGATGTGAGTGCTGTTGCTAAAAGTCTACTTTGGCTTGCCGCCGATTGCCGAAGAAGAAGAATTTCCGGGGGGGGCTCTGTTGGAGAAGAGCCAATAATGGAAGGTGTCAGAAACGCTTCATGCGGCGGGGACACATTTGATTTTGAGCATCAGGGACAGAAAATGAAAGCCGATTGGCACGTCAAGAACGGCGGCAACACGCATGATCCCAAAAGGTGCCTCCGGATCTATTATGGCTGGGACCCCAATTCGACCCAAATAGTGGTCGCGTCGTTGCCCGCGCACGTAAAGACTGGTGCAAGTTGAGAATTGTAGGGCTGTCAGCACCCTATATACCCTACAAATCCACCCCACCCCTCAACGCCTTCACCTCCCCCCGCCGCTTCTTCGCCTCCACCCGCTTGCGCTTCTGGTTGGCCGAGACCCGCGTCTTCACCCGGCGCTTCGGCTTCACCGCGGCCGCGCGGACCAGCTCCACCAGCCGCTCGCGGGCCACCGCGCGGTTGCGGGCCTGGGAGCGTTCCTCGGAGGCCTGGATCACCACCGCGCCCTCCTTCGTCCAGCGCCGTCCCGCCAGCCGCCGGAGCCGGGTCTTCACCGGCCCCGGCAGGGACGGCGAGCGCTCCGCCTCGAAGCGCAGCTCCACGGCCGAGGATACCTTGTTGACGTTCTGCCCGCCGGGCCCCGAGGCGCGGACGAACTGCTCGGTCAGCTCCCAGTCCTGGATCTCGATCGCGTCGGTGACGTGCAGGGGCATCCCGGCCTCCTCGGTGGTGGTGGCATCCGGCAAGAAGAAGGCCGCCCCTCGACAACGGGACGGCCTTCCGAAAGTTCAGGAGGTGTGTCGGTTAGAGTGACCTCACCTACGGAGTTCTCATGCCTCAGGGCTGCCTCAGGCACGGACCTCCGGAGTTGTCCCGACGCTCTTCTCCACCATCTTTCTTGACACTGGATCACCTCCTTTCGAATGTTGCCGATAGGTTGGAGGTTGGCACGGATTTTGTGTCGGTCAAGCCCCTTCACGCAACCCGTTGTGCCAAATTCCGCGTGATGACGCGAAACGGCACCAGCGCGGCCAAGGCGACCGTCAGCTTCACCGCCCAATCTGCCAGCGCCAGCCCGACCCAGAGCGGGCCCACGGCGGTCGGATCCTGGGCCCAGGACACGTCGCCCCAGGCCGCCGGAAACGCGATGAACCCGGCGAAGGCGATGGTGAAGAAGAGCGCCGTGTCGACGGTCGATCCCACCAGTGTCGAGAGGAGCGGCGCGCGCCACCAGCGGACCTCCGAGATGCGTGCGAAGATCGACACGTCGAGGAGTTGCGCCACGAGGAACGCGGTCCCCGAGGCGAGCGCGATGCGGAGCGTGACGAGCGGTCCGAACTCGCCGACGATCTGCGTCCCGATCAGCGAGCAGAGAAGCCCCACCGCGAAGCCCCAGAGCACGACGCGGCGCGCGCGGTCGGGGCCGTAGAGCCGGTTGGTGACGTCGGTGACGAGGAAGGCGAGCGGATAGGAGAAGGCCCCCCAGGTCAGCCAGCCGTCGGCGATGAGGAACTGGACGCCGATATTCGAGGCGACGACGATCGCCCCCATGGCGAGGATCGCGATGATCATGATGTGGTAACCCGTTTTGACATGGTGGTCGGAGACATGGCCCCGGTGGGGCAGGCGGGCCGTCTAGTCCTCCGCGCGCCACGGCGCAAGGGTGTCGGTGCGGAACGCCTCGGGGATGCGGTCGGTGCCGTCGAGGATGAGGTCGGCGATCGTCTCGGCCACCTTCGGGGCCATGCCGAAGCCGATCTTGAACCCGCCATTGGCGATGAAGTGACCGGGTCGGCCGGGCCAGGCGCCCATCAGCGGCGCGCGGCTGCGGGCGCGGGGCCGGAGCCCGGCCCAGTGGCGCAGGACCGGTGCATCGGCCAGCACCGGAAGGGCGGCACGGGCGCGATCCAGCAGGTGGTCGGCCAGCGCGTCCGGGCGATCGTGATCGAACTCCCGCTCGGAGGTCGAGCCGATCGCCGTGGTGCCGTCGCCATGGGGCACGACATGCAGCCCGTCGAGATAGAGCTGCGGCGCGTCCCGTCGGTCGAGATCGAGAAGCACGGCCTGCCCCTTGATCGGCGCGCCTGCGGCACGTCCTCTGTCGTCCCGCATCTCGGCCAGCCCCTGCCAGCCCGTCGCGTGGAGGACGGGGCCGCGCTCGGTCGCATTTGTATCGATCGTGCCGCCGAGGGCGTGGATGGCCCGCGCCAGCGCATCGCAAGCCCGCGCGGGATGGATGCGCGCGCTGAGCGTGTCGCGGATCACCCGGTCGCCACCGGGGGACCAGTCCTTGGGCGCATCCACAACCTCCCACGTCGCGGCCCCGCGCCAGAGCGTTCGCGCCTCGACGCCCCGCGCCTCGGCCCGTTCAAGGGCGACCGCGTCCGGGATCGGTTGCAATCGGCCGATCCGCGCGTACCCGGGATCGCCGCCGCCGATCTCCGCCACGGCCGCCCACCAGTCCGCCGCCATCAGAAGGCTGTCGAGCTGGAACGCCTTCTTGTCGTTCCACTGTTCGGGAACATGGGGCGCCAGCGCGCCGACGATCCCGCCCGACGCGCCCGCGCCGACGCCGGCCGGATCGACGACCCGGACCCGCGCGCCGCGCCGCGCCATCGCCCAGGCACAGGAGAGGCCGAACACGCCCGCCCCGCGGATGGTAACGTCCATTGCCAAGCCTCGATCCCTCCGACATCTGTCGGCCATGGGCATAGGGCAGGGCAGGTCGGACGGGAACACCCCGGCGCTGGAATGGCAGGGCGACACGCCGGTGGCGGTCGCGTTCGGCGACCCGTATTTCGCACGCGCCGACGGCCCGGCCGAGACGCGCCACGTGTTCTTGGGCGGCAACGACCTGCCGGCGCGGCTGCGGGCCGGGTTCCACGTGGCCGAACTGGGCTTCGGCACCGGGCTGAACGCGGTGGTGCTGGACGCCGCGTGGCATGGGCCTGGGCGCATTCGGATGACCAGCTTCGAAGCCTTTCCGATGGCGCGGGACGACATGGCGCGCGCGCTCGGCCCCGATCCTAGCCCTGCGGCGGAGGCGTTGCTGGCCGCGTGGCCCGCGCCGCGCATCGCGCTGCCGCATCTGGACCTCGAGATCGTGTTCGGTGACGCGCGGGAGACGGTGCCCGCCTGGAAGGGCACCGCCGATGCGTGGTTCCTTGACGGGTTTGCACCCGCACGGAATCCCGAGATGTGGGGTCCTGACCTGATGCGCGCGGTGGCTAACCGCACCGCGCCCGCCGGTACCTTCGCGACCTACACCGCGGCGGGGCATGTGCGGCGCGCGCTGGCAGATGCGGGCTTCGCCGTCGAGCGCGTGGCGGGCTATGGTCGCAAGCGGCACATGACGCGCGGTCGACTGGCATGAGCGCCACCGGGCGCGGCATCGCGCTGATGTGCATCACGATGTTCGTGCTGGCCGTGCAGGACGGGTTCTCGCGCCATCTTGCCGGCCGCTACGACGTCACGATGGTGGTGATGCTGCGCTACTGGTTCTTCGCGGCGCTGGCGGTGACGATCGCGTGGCGGCGGGGCGTGCTGCGCCGGGCCTGGGCCACGCCGCGGCCGGGGCTGCAATTCGCCCGCGCCGCGATCCTCGCCTTCGAGATCGTCGTCCTCGTCTGGGCGTTCGTGGCGCTGGGCCTAACCGAGAGTCACGCCATCTTCGCGCTCGGCCCCCTTCTGGTCGCCGCCCTGTCGGTCCCGCTCCTGGGCGAGCGCGTCGGTCCGGCGCGCTGGGGGGCCATCGGCGTGGGGTTCGCGGGCGTACTCGTCATCCTGATGCCCGATGGCGGGGTGTTCAGCCCGCTCGCGCTGGTGCCGCTGGGCGCGGCGTTCATGTTCGCGCTCTATGTCGTGCTGACGCGCCTGGCTTCGCGCACCGACAGCGCGCTCACCTCGTTCGTGTGGACCGGCGTGGTGGGGGCCGTCCTGCTCGCGCCGTTCGGCCTCTGGGCGTGGGAGCCGATGACCCCCGCCGACTGGGGCTGGATGGCCGGTCTCTGCGTCATCGCGGCGGGGGCGCAATGGCTCTTCATCCTCACCTACGAGGCGGCGGAGGCGAGCGCCGTGCAGCCCTTCGCCTATCTCCAGCTCGTCTTCGCCTCGGCCATCGGCGTGATGATCTTCGACGAGGTGCTGCGCCCGAACGTGGCCGTCGGCGCGGTCATCGTGATCGGGGCCGGGCTGTTCACGCTTTGGCGGGCGCGGCGGGCGACGTCAGCGCGCTGAGCGCCTATTCGCCCCGCGTGGCCTTCAGGCCTTCGGGCACCAACTCGCCGTAGCCGTCCTTCAGCCAGTCGAGAAGCCGCACCTCCTCGGGGGCGCCACCGAGACGCGCGTGGTAAGGCAACAGGCTCTCGGACACGCGCATGATGTAGTTCCGTGTCTCCGAGAAGGGCACGTCCTCGATCCAGTCGATCACATCGACCGACGGGTCGGACGGGTCGCCGAATTCCGACGACCAGCGCCGCGCACGGCTGGGACCCGCGTTGTAGGCCGCGGGCACGAGCACGGGCGACAGGCCGAACTCAGCCTCCAGCTCGCCCAGATAGGCCGTACCAAGCCGCGCGTTCAGCAGCGGGTCGCGGGTCAGGTCGCTCTGCCGGTAATCCTCGACGCCGATCAGGTTCGCCATCTCCCGCGCCGTGCCGGGCATCAGCTGCATCAGGCCGCGCGCGCCCGCCGGGCTCGTGACGATGGGGTCGAACTCGGATTCGCGTCGCGCGATCGCCAGTGCCAGCTCGGGGGCCACGGGGGAGGGCAGCCCGGCGAGGTCGGTGACGGGGAAGTAGCCGGCATGTAGCTCGTGGCCGGCCTGCGCGGCGCGCTTGGCGATGATCAGCGCGATATGCGGCTCGTCCCGTTCGAGGACGAGGTCGATCAGCGTGCCGATCTCGGCGCGGGGCAGGGTCTCGGCCATATGCGCCATGAACCGCTCGGCCAAGTCCCGCTCGCCCAGATCGTCCAGCGCCAGCGCCGCACGCAGCACAGTGCTTTGGGGCAGCGAGGTCGCGGCGAGCGGCGGGAAGGTCTCGGTTCCGGCGAGGTCCGGATCAACGGGAAGGCCCGCGCGCTGGGCGGCGAGCTGTCCGTAGAAGCTGGTCTGGTACTCGGCCCCTGCCGCATAGGCCGCCGCCGCGCCCTCGGCATCGCCCGCGCCTTCCAGCGCGCGGCCCAGCCAATATCCCGCGCGCCCCTTCGAGATCGGCGACGCGACATGCGCGTCGAAGGTGCGGAAATGTGCGGCGGCCTGCGCCGGATCGTCCGCGAAGCGCAAAGCCATGTAGCCCGCGAGCCACTCGAGCTGGGCCACGTCCGGGTGGCCATCGGGCAGGTGGTGGTTCGCGGCCACGCGGTAGCCATCCTCGGTGCGTCCGTCCTGCATTAGGCCACGCGCCAGTCGCTGGCGATGCCCGCTCCAGGCCTCCGGCGCGCCCAGCGTATCGGCGCTCTCGTCATAGGCGAACAGAAGCTCCAGCGCCTCGTCCCGGCGCCCCCGATCGAGGCGCCAGCGGAACCGCTCGTAGGCGAGGCCCTGGTGGTCGCGAAGATTCTCGGGGACGGCCTCGATCAGGGCGTCCACCCCGTCGCGGTCGTCGCGAAGCGCGATCCGGGCGCGGGCGAGCGCGTTCTCGGGCCCGTCCACGAGCGGCAGCATGCGGTCCGCGCTGGAGACGTCGCCAGACCAGGCCAGCGCATCAAGCCGCGCGGCGTGATAGGGTTCGAGCGCGTCCGAGAAGAGCTCGAGAAAGCCGGCATGGCTGGCCGGGGTCATCGGCTCGCTCAGCCAGTATTCGATGGCTGCGATATCGGCCTCCTCGGCCCGCCCCTTGGCCCGGAGCGCGATCGCCTGCATCAGCGCGCCCTTCGAGCTGCGCGGCGGGCGCGCGTCGAAGAATTCGAGGATGCGGTCGGGTGCGGTCGTGGCCGGGATCGCCGCCTCGACCCGCGCCTGCAACAGGTCCAGCCCCGGCCAGTCGGGGTTGCGCGCAACGAACGCCTCGGCCTCGGCGAAGGTGCCGTTCCGGTCGCGGATGAGATACCAGAGCACCACGTCCGCGAGCGCCGGGTCGTCGATCCGGTCGATGGCCGCCAGCGCCGCGTCCCGGTCACCCGCGCGCGCATGGGCCAAACCGACGGCGAGATTGGGGTCGGCCGTGGCGGGAACGGCCATCAGAAGGGCGGCGCAGAGGCCCAGAACGCGTCTCAACATGGTGTCGTAACCTCGGTGGCGGCGGACCCGTTCCCCGCGCTCCTGGCAGGACGGTCCGATCCGATATAAGCATCGCCTTGCCGCGCGGCAGGGGCTTGGCTAGTTTCCGCTCGATTTGGCCCCACAGGAGGATGCGTCAATGTTGAAGGGTTCGATGGTTGCCCTGGTGACGCCCCTGAAAGGCGGATCGGTGGATTTCGAGGCGCTCGACGCGCTGGTCGACTGGCAGATCGAGGAGGGCACCAAGGCGCTCGTCCCGGTCGGCACCACGGGCGAGAGCCCGACGCTCAGCCATGACGAACATGATGCCGTCGTCGTCGCCGTCGTCAAGCGCGCCGCGGGCCGCGTGCCCGTCATCGCGGGGGCCGGATCCAACAACACCGCCGAGAGCCGCCGGCTCGTCGAGCACGCCAAGGAGGCGGGTGCCGATGCGGCGCTCGTGGTCACGCCCTATTACAACAAGCCGACGCAAGCCGGTCTCATCGCCCATTTCGAGGCGGTGGCCGAGGTCGGGCTGCCGATCCTGATCTACAACATTCCCGGTCGCTCGGTCGTGGACATGACGCCCGAGACGATGGGAAAGCTGGCCAAGAACCCGAACATCATCGGTGTGAAGGATGCGACCGGCGACCTTGCGCGCGTCAGCCAGCAGCGGATCAGCTGCGGGCGCGATTTCGTCCAGCTTTCGGGCGAGGACGCGACCGCGCACGGGTTCAACGCCCAAGGCGGCGTCGGCGCCATCTCGGTCACCTGCAACGTCGCGCCGCGGCTTCTGTCGGACATGCACGAGGCGACCGAGGCGGGCGACTACGCCACCGCGCTCGACATTCAGGACCGCCTGATGCCGCTGCACCTCGCGATCTTCGCCGAGCCGGGTCTGGTGGGTGCCAAGACCGCGCTGTCGCTTCTCGGGCGCTGCGACCCGGAGGTCCGCCTGCCGCACGTCCCCTCGACCGAAGGCGCGCGCGGCCGGATCGCGGACGGTCTCCGCCACGCCGGATTGCTGAACTGACCGCGGCCATGCCACGGGGCCTCGTCCCCATCCTGTCGATGGCCAATTTCGTGATCGGGATGGGGGCGTTCCTCGTGATCGGGGCGCTCACGCCCATCGGGCAGGGCCTGTCGCTGACCCCCGAACTGGCGGGTTGGATCCTGACGGTCTACGCGCTGGCCTATGTCGTGCTCTCGCCGCTTCTCGTGGCGCTGACGGGCGCGTTCGGGCGACGGCGCGTGATGGCCGCGGGTCTTGCAGTCTTTGCGCTGGGGGCCGCGGCGTCCGCGCTGGCGCCGTCGATGGGCTGGCTTCTGGCGGCGCGCGTCCTCGCCGCCGCGGGAGCCGGGATGACCACGCCGGTCGCCGCTGCCACCGCCGCCGCACTCGCCCCGCCCGAGGCGCGGGGCCGCGTCCTCGCCATGGTGTTCCTCGGCTTGACGCTGGCACAGGTCGCGGGCGTCCCCTTCGGAAGCTGGATCGCCTACAGCTTCGGCTGGCGCGTGGCGTTTTGGATCGTGGCGGCGCTCTCGATCCTCGCCGCAGCGGCGATCTGGGTCCGCGTCCCCGCCGGCCTCAGGTTCCAGCCCGTGCGGCTTGCCGATCTCGGCGCGGTCCTGGCCGACCCCAAGCTGATGCTGGCGATCCTCTTCACCGCGACCTTCCTCGGCGCGATCTACATCCCCTTCACCTACGTCGCCCCGCTGCTGGAGGAGACGATGGGCATGGGCCGGAATGGGGTGACCATCGCGCTGGTGATCGCGGGGCTGGGGGCCGTGGCGGGCAACCTGGCCGGCGGGGCGCTGGCCGACCGGCTGGGCCCGGTCCGCACGCTTTTGATTCTCGCATGCGCGCAGGTCGTGTTGATGCCGCTTCTATCGGCGCTGCCCGTCCCGATCCTGCTTCTCTACCTGCTGATCTTCACCTGGAACGCCTGCGGCTACGGCTTCAACGCGGCCCAGCAACTTCGCCTCGTGGCCAAGGCGGGCGCCCGCGCGCCGGTCGCGCTCTCGCTCCATGCGGCATCGATCTATCTCGGGGCGGCGGTCGGGGCCGCGATCGGCGGCTGGGTCATCGCCGGCTACGGCGTCCGCGCGCTGGGCGTCGCGGGCGGGCTCACGGCGCTCCTGGCGATCGTCCACCTTGTCGCGTCGCACCGGCTGGACAGGGGCGCGGGCCGCACATAGGTCCGGTCCATGGCCAAGAACGACGACGACAAGAACTACAAGGTGATCGCCGAGAACCGGCGGGCCCGGTACGATTACGCGATCGAGGACGATATCGAATGCGGCATCGTGCTCGAGGGCTCGGAGGTCAAATCCCTGCGCGAGGGCGGTGCCAACGTGGCCGAGAGCTATGCCGCCGTCGAGGGCAGCGAGCTCTGGCTCGTGAACGCCTATATCGCGCCCTACGCGCAAGCCAAGACCTTCGGCCACGAGGAGCGCCGCCGCCGCAAGCTCCTGGTCTCCAAGCGCGAGATGTCGAAGCTCTGGAACGCGACCGCGCGCGAGGGATACACGCTCGTCCCGCTGGTGATGTATTTCAACCATCGCGGCATGGTGAAGCTGAAGATCGGCGTCGGCAAAGGCAAGAAGACCGAGGACAAGCGCGCCGCGACCGCCAAGCGCGACTGGCAGCGGCAGAAGGCCCGGCTCATGAAGGACCACGGGTGAGCGCGGCCCCGGTCTCCGCGACCGCCGCCCATTCGGCCCGCTAAATGTCGATCCTCTCCGCCCTGCGCCTCAGCCGCGCGCCGGTCGCGGCCTTCATGGCGGTCGGCCTGACGTGGGGCTGCGTCGCGGCGATGGCGCCGGTGCTGAAGGCGCGCATCGGGGCGGATGACGCGACCTTCGGGCTCCTGCTGCTGGGCACTGCGATCGGGCTTTCGACGACGCTCTACGTAGCCCCCCGCTGGGACCGGCGGCTGGGCGGGCTGGCCCTGCCGATCGGGTCGGTGATGCTGGCCGCTGCGGCCCTTCTGCCCGTCGGCGCCGTGACCGTGCCGCTTTTCTTCGCCGCACTTCTTGTGATGGGCGCGACCAGCGGCCTGACCGACGTGGTGATGAACGCCCGCGTCTCCGAGATCGAGGCGCGGACGGGCCGCAGCCTGATGAACGTCAACCACGCGATGTTCTCGGTCGCCTATGCCGCCTCGGCGCTGCTGACCGGCGCGATGCGCGAGGCGGGGTGGGGCCCCGAGGTGGTCTTCCCCGTCATCGCCGCGCTCATCCTCGCGACGGTCCCGTTCCAGCGGATGGAAGTGGCGCCGGTCGCAGAGGGCGATGCCGGCGCGGGCCGCCTGCCCACCGGCCTCATCGCCGCCTGCGCGGTCATCGTCCTCATCGCCTTCATGGCCGAGGCCACGGTCGAAAGCTGGTCGGCGCTGCATATCGAACGCACGCTGGGCGGCGGCGCGGCCGAGGGCGCGTTCGGCCCGGCCATGCTGGGCCTGACGATGGCCGTCGGACGGTTCTCGGGACAGGCGGTCTCGGCACGAATGTCCGAGATCACCGTAATCCGCATGGCGACCGGCCTCGCCGTGATCGGCGTCCTTGTCGCGGCGGCGGCCCCGTCACCGGCCATCGCCTATCTCGGTTTTGGCCTTCTGGGTCTGGGAATTTCGGTGATCGGACCGATGGGCCTCGCGCTCGCGGGCCGTCTTGCCGACCCGCGCCAGCGCACCGCCGTGATCGCGCGGGTCGCGGTGATCGGCTTCACCGGCTTTTTCATCGCGCCCGCGCTGATGGGCCTCGCCTCCGACGCGTTCGGGCTCCGCTGGGCCTTTGCGCTCGTGGCCGTCGTGACCGCAGCCGCCTGGCCGCTCAGCTATTCCGGCCGGTTGGCTCCCACTCGCCCCTGAAATCCTTCGGGATCAGCAGGTTGTGCGGGCCGACATCGTGAATGTCCTTCTCGCCGCAGAGCGCCATCGTGGTATCCAGCTCCTTGCGGATAACCTCCAGCGCATGGCCGACGCCCTTCTGCCCCATCGCGCCAAGCCCGTAGATATAGGCGCGCCCGATCATCACGCCGCGCGCACCCAGCGCCACGGCCTTGAGCACGTCCTGACCCGACCGCACGCCGCCATCCATCCAGACCTCGATCTTGTCGCCCACCGCGTCCACGATCTCGGGCAGCATCCGGATCGACGAGAGTGCGCCGTCGAGCTGCCGTCCGCCATGGTTCGATACGATGATCGCGTCCGCGCCCACATCCAGCGCCAGCCGCGCGTCTTCGGGGTCGAGGATGCCTTTCAGGACGACCTTCCCCTTCCACTTGTCGCGCAGCATCTTGATCTTGTCCCAGTCGAGCCGGGGATCGAACTGCTCGGCGGTCCAGGAGGACAGCGACGAGGTATCGCCGACCCCCTTCGCGTGCCCAACGATATTGCCGAAGGTCCGCCGCGTGGCCTGCATCATCTCGAGGCCCCAGCCGACCTTTGTGGCCATGTTCGCGATGCTGGCGGGCGTCAGCTTGGGCGGGGCCGAGAGGCCGTTCTTGAGGTCCTTGTGGCGCTGCCCGAGGATCTGGAGGTCGAGCGTGATCACCAGCACGTCGCAGCCCGCGGCCTCGGCGCGGCCGATCAGGTTGTCGACGAAGTCCTCGTCGCGCATCACGTAGAGCTGGAACCAGAACGGGCTCGCGGTCTTGCGGGCGACGTCCTCGATCGAGCAGATCGACATGGTCGACAGGCAGAACGGCACGCCGAAATCCTCGGCCGCGCGCGCCGCGAGGATTTCGCCATCCGCATGCTGCATCCCCGTCAGCCCGACGGGGGCGAGCGCCACGGGCATCGACACGTCGCGGCCCACCATTGTCGTCGCGACCGACCGGCCCTCCATGTCCACGGCCACGCGCTGACGCAGCCGGATCAGGTCGAAGTCAGTCTCGTTCTCGCGGAAGGTCTGCTCTGTCCAGCTGCCGGACTGACAGTAGTCATAGAACATCTTGGGGACCCGGCGGCGGTAAAGGGTGTGGAGGTCGTCGATGGTGGTGATGACGGGCGACATGGGCGCGAACCTCCGGCTGGCCACGAAATTGGTGAGGACTTCTAACCAATTCGCGGGTTGGCCGCAATCCAGTGCCGATGCATCGGCGGGGTTGAAAGTAATGCAATATTGCACTAGATAGTGCGACATTGCATTAAAGGAGCCTGACATGCCCGACCTGTCCCGCCGCAAGACCCTCGCCCTGATCGGGGGCGGCACGATCCTCGCCGCGACCGGCGGCCTCGCCACCTTCGCCGCCACCCGAACGCCGCATGCCGCACTCGCGCCTTGGGACGCGGCCGGGACCTACGCCGATCCGCGGATGCGGGCGCTGAGCTATGCGCTGCTGGCGCCCAACCCGCATAATCGCCAACCGTGGGAAGCCGAACTGACGGGGACGGATGGCATCGCGATCTGGCGCGACCCGGCGCGCGACCTGCCGGTCACCGACCCCCATGCCCGCCAGCTGACCATCGGCATGGGCTGCTTTCTCGAACTCTGCCGCATGGCCGCCGCCGAGGAGGGCTACGCGACCGACACCGTGCTCTTCCCCGAGGGCGAGGACGGGCCGGTCGCCCGGCTCACCCTGACCGAAGGCGGCACGCCTGACCCCCTCTTTGCCCACGTCATGGCGCGCCGCTCGCACAAGGAGGCGTTCGACCCCCGGCCCGTCGGCCCCGAAGCCTCGGTCCTCGCCGAACATGCGGACCTCCATCTCGTCGGCGAAACGCGCGACGCGATTCGCACCATCGCCCATGATGCCTGGATGGCCGAGGTCTCGACCCCCGCCGCCCTGAAGGAGAGCATCGACCTGCTGCGCATCGGGCGGGCCGAGATCGAGGCCAATCCCGACGGCATCGACCTCGGTGGCCCCATGATGGAAGGGCTCGCCCGCGTGGGCCTCCTGACGCGCGAGGCGGCGATGGATCTCGACAACCCCGGCACCCGTGCCAATGTCGAGGCCACGGCCGCGGCGATCCTCGGTGCGCCGGGCATGGTCGTGCAGACCACCGCAACCAACACGCGCGCCGACCAGATCGAGGTCGGGCGCCGCTGGCTGCGCCTCAACCTCGCGGCAACCGGGGCCGGTCTGGCCCTCCGGCCCGTGAGCCAGGCGCTGCAGGAATATCCCGAGATGGCCGCGCATTTCGACGCCATTCACGCGATCGCCGCCCCCGACGGCGGCACGGTTCAAATGCTGGGTCTGCTGGGCTATGCCGAGCCTACGCCGCGCACGCCGCGCTGGCCGCTGGACACCCGCATGAGGGCCTGATGGACGAGCCGCCGACCGAGACTGACGACCCGCGACGCGTGTTCGCGATCTTCAACGAGATCGGCATCATCGCGCAACTCAGCCGGGCCCTGTTCGAGGCCCGGCTGCCTGACGGCGTCCTGCTGCCGCATTTCACGCTGGTCAATCACCTCGTCCGGGTGCGGGACGGACAGACGCCGCTGGCCATGGCGCGGGCGTTCCAGCTTCCGAAGACGACGGTGTCGCACATGGTCTCGGTCGCCGTCCGACACGGCTGGGTCGAGCTGCGTCCGAACCCCGATGACGGCCGCTCCAAGCGCGTCTGGCTGACCGATGCGGGCCGCGCCTTTCGCGACAAGGCCATCGCCGACCTGATGCCCGAGTTGACCGAGGTCGGTGCCGCGCTGAAGCCGCAGGCGCAGGAGAACCTGCTGCGCCACCTGACAGGCCTGCGCATCTTCCTCGACGCTCAGCGCGATCCACCGAACGGGTCCGACGGGTAGCGCACGCCCGTCAGGACCAGCCCGTCCGGCGGCGCCACCGGCCCGCAGGTCGCGCGGTCCCGCGCCGCCAGCGCCTCGGCCACCCGCGCGGGCGTCCAGGCCCCGGCGCCGACCCGCTCCAGCGTGCCCGCGATCGACCGGACCTGGTTGTGCAGGAACGACCGCGCCCTCAGATGCAGCCGAATGTCCTGCCCGCCCGGATAGGGGCGCGCCTCGACCGTGATCTCGTCCAGCGTCTTGACCGGCGACTTAGCCTGGCAGATCGATGCCCGGAACGTCGTGAAGTCGTGCTGGCCCAGCAAATGCGCCGCCCCGGCCTGCATCGCCTCGGGGTCGAGCGGCCCGATCACCCGCCAGGCTTGGCCCGCGTCGAGGGTCAGCGGTGCGCGGCGGGCGATGATGCGGAAGGTATAGCGCCGCTCGACCGCATCGAAGCGCGCGTGCCAGTCGTCCGCGACCCGCGCACAGGCGGTCACCGCGACCGGCGCGGGCTTCAGGTGCCAGTTGACGGCTTCCGACAGACGAAACGGCTCCCAGTCGCGCGCCAGGTCCGTATGGGCGATCTGTCCCGTCGCGTGGACACCTGCATCGGTCCGGCCCGCAGCCGCGATCGATTCCATGTCCGGCTCAAGCGCCCTTAGCGCCTCCTCCAGCGTCTGCTGGACCGAAGCCGGGCCGTCCTGGCGCTGCCACCCGGCAAACGGGCGGCCATCATATTCGACGCGGAGGGCATAGCGGGGCATGGGCGGCGCTTACCGCGCGGCGGCGGAGGGGGCCAGCCCCGACCCGGCGGGCCCCGCTCGCCGGACCCCGCCACCCATCGCCGCGCTTTCCCTTGGGCGCCGCGCCGCCTATCTGGTGCGGGAACGGGGGGCGCGCGATGGTGATCGGACGGCTGGCGGATGCGGTGACGCGCGGCGTGGGGGACATGGCGGCCTCGGTCACGGACGTGTTCGATCCGACGATCCGGCTGGGCGTCACGGGGCTCAGCCGCGCGGGCAAGACCGTCTTCATCACTTCGCTGGTGGCCAACCTGATCGACCGGGGCCGGATGCCCGGTTTCGCCGCCGGTGCGCGGATCGAGACGGCGTTCCTCCAGCCGCAGCCCGACGACACCGTGCCGCGCTTCGATTACGAGGCGCATCTCGCCGACCTGACCGCGCGCGACCCCCGCTGGCCCGACGGCACGCGCGCCGTCTCCGAACTGCGCCTCTCGCTCAAGGTACGGCCCGCGGGGCTCCTGTCGGGGATGCGCGGCGTGCGGACCGTGCATCTCGATATCGTGGATTATCCCGGCGAATGGCTCCTCGATCTCGGCCTGATGGAGAAATCCTACGACGACTGGTCCGCCCGTGCGCTGGCCCGGCTGTCGGAATGGGGCGCTACGGATTACGCAACCACAATGGAGGCGGCCGATGGCACCGCCAAGCTCGACGAGCCAGTCGCCCAGTCGCTCGCCCGCGCCTACACCGCCGCGCTGCAGGCGGCGCGCGCCGCCGGGGCCTATGACCTTACGCCGGGGCGGTTCCTTCTGCCGGGCGAACTCGAAGGTTCGCCCGTGCTGACCTTCGCGCCGCTGCCGCCGGGCGAGGCGCCCCGTGGCTCGCTCCGCCGCGAGATGGAGCGCCGCTTCGAGGCCTACAAGCGGCAGGTCGTCGAGCCCTTCTTCCGCGATCATTTCGCCCGGCTCGACCGGCAGATCGTGCTGCTCGACGTCCTCGGCGCGATCCGTCGCGGCCCCCGCGCGGTCGAGGAGATGCGCGCCGCGATGGCGGACCTGCTTGCGGCGTTCAAGCCCGGCGCGCTGGGCTGGCTGATGCAGCTGCTGGGCGCGCGGCGCGTCGACCGCGTGCTCTTCGCTGCGACCAAGGCCGACCACCTGCACCACGCGCAGCACGCCAAGCTGACCGCCATCCTCGAGGCGATGGTACGCGAAGCCCGGTCGCGCGCCGATTTCGCCGGGGCGCAGACCCGCGCGATGTCGATGGCCGCGCTGCGCGCCACCGTCGAGGAGGTGCGCGAGCATAACGGCACGACGCTTCAGGTCGTGCGCGGACGTCTTCTTCAGCCCGACGGGACCGCCGGCCGGTCCGCCGCGCTCTATCCCGGTGCGTTGCCCGACGATCCCGCGCATCTGCTGACGCCCGCGCGCGCCGGGGCGGAGGCCTGGCTCGACGGCGAGTACGATCTGATGGATTTCGCACCCGCGCCCCTGACGCTGCGGCCGGGCGAAGGGCCGCCCCATATCCGGCTGGACCGCGCAGCGGAATTCCTGTTGGGCGACCGGCTCTGACGCCCGCCCGGACGGCGTGGGATTGCATCGGGGCCGGGGGGGCATAGGTTCGGGGGCGACCCTGATGCGAGACGCCGATGCCCGCCGACCCGAGCCCCCGCCGCGGGGCGATCCTTTACGACGATGTTCCGGGTGCCGCGGCACCCGATCCCGCCGCCGCGCCCCCGGTCCCCGAACCGGAGGTGGCACCGCCCCCCTCGGGCCGCGCGATGCAGACGGTCGCGGTGCTCGCCGCGCGCCGCGGACGCTCGCTGGCGGGCTGGTTCTGGGCGACGCTCGGCGCGCTCCTGACCTTCGCGATCTCGGTGGCGGCGTGGAACTTCGTGACCGGCCTGATCGAGACGCGGCCCCTGCTGGGCCTCGTCGCGCTGGCGCTGACCGGTGCCTTCGTCCTCGTCTGCCTCGTCATAGCACTCCGCGAGATCGTGGCGCTCTCGCGGCTCGGCCGGATCGACAGCTTCCGGCACGACGCCGTGGCCGCCGCCGCCGATCTGGGTGCGGCGCGCGCCCTCTCGACCCGGCTGTCGGGCTTCTATGCCGGGCGCCCCGACACGCGCTGGGGGCGCGAGGAACTGGCGGCGCGCGCCGACGACCTCTTCGACGCGGACGCGGTGATGGCCCTGACCGAGGAAAAGCTTCTCGCGCCGCTCGACGCCGCGGCCACCCGCGAGGTCGAGGCCGCCGCCCGGCAGGTCGCGCTGGTGACAGCGATCGTGCCACTCGCCCTGGCCGACGTGGTCGCGGCGCTGACCTCGAACCTGCGGATGATCCGCCGCATCGCGCTGATCTATGGCGGGCGAGGCGGCACGCTGGGGTCGTGGCGCCTCGCGCGGACGGTGCTGACGCATCTGGCGGCGACAGGCGCGGTCGCCGTGGGCGACGACCTGATCCATTCGGTCGCGGGGGGCGGCGTACTGGCCAAGCTCAGCCGCCGCTTCGGCGAGGGGCTCGTCAACGGCGCCCTCACGGCGCGGGTCGGTGTCGCCGCGATGGAAGTCTGCCGCCCGCTGCCCTTCACCCATGCCCGCCCGCCCCGGATCACCGCCGTGGTGCAGCGCGCGCTGACCGGCCTGTTCGGCCAATCGGAGACCTGACGATGGAAAGCCTCGCACAAGACCTCGAGACGATGATCCGGACCCCGCTGCATGACGACCACGTCGCGCGGATGCGGGAGATCGGGCACGAGACTGTCTTCCACGCCGGCGACGCCGTGCAGGAGATCGGCGAGGTCGTGGATCGCTTCGTCTATGTGCTCGACGGCGAGATCGAGGCGATCGATCCCATAACGGGCGAGCGCTACGGCAACGCGTCGCTCGGGCCGTCGCAGTTCTTCGGCGACATCACCTTCCTGCACGGCGGGCGCGCGACGCTGGGCGCGCGTGCGGCGCAGGACACCAAGGCACTGGTCGTGGACCGGGTCGAGATGCTGCAGCTGATGTCCGAGATCCCCGAGATGAGCGACATCGTCATCACCGTCTTCGCCGCACGCCGCCGCCGCCAGATCGAGAAGGAGGGCGGCAGCCTGACGCTGATCGGCATGGATCGCGACCGCCACATCCGCGCCATCAGGGCCTTCGCGGCGCGCAACCGCATCCCCTATCGCACGCTGGACCTCGACGATGGCGAGGCGGGCGAGATCGCGAAGTCCTGTTCGCTAGCGCCCAAGGAACCAGCGGTCGTGTTCGGCCGCGATCAGGTGATCGACGATCCGACACCCCGCAAGATCGCGCAGCTCTTCGGTCTCGACCTCGATCTCGATGCCGACGAGGTCCATGACGTCCTGATCGTCGGCGGCGGGCCGGGCGGGATTGCGGCGGCGGTCTACGCGGGCGCCGAGGGTCTGTCGGCGCTCGTGGTCGAGGACGCGACGATCGGCGGGCAGGCGGGCACGTCCAGCCGGATCGAGAACTACATGGGCTTTCCGACCGGCATTTCGGGCGCGGACCTCTGCTGGCGGGGCGAGGTGCAGGCGATGAAGTTCGGCGCGCGCTTCGCGGTGCCCCGGCGCGCGTCGAGCCTCGCGCCGCAGCCCGGCGGCGGGTTCTGCGTGACACTGGATGACGGAACCGAGACCTGCGCGCGCGCCGTGGTCATTGCGACCGGTGTGCAATACCGCCGCCTGCCACTCGACCGGCTGGAGGAGCTCGAGGGCGCGGGCATCTATTACGCGGCCACCGATGTCGAGGCGCGGTTCTGCCGGGGCACGAACGCGGTGATCGTCGGCGGCGGCAATTCGGCGGGGCAGGCGGCCATGTTCCTGTCGCGCTATGCGTGCTGCGTGCATCTTCTGGTGCGCGGCGACAGCCTGGCCGACAGCATGTCGAGCTATCTTTCGGGCCGTCTCGAGGCCGATCCGGGCATCCGGATCCGCTACAACAGCGAGATCGCCGAGCTCGAGGGCGACAGCAAGCTGACCGGTCTGCGCTTGAAAGGCAGCGGGGTCGAGGATGGCGATGACCGCATCGACAGCGCCGCCTGTTTCATCATGGTCGGGGCCGCGCCCAACACTGATTGGCTGGCGGGCCAGGTCGAGGTCGACGGCAAGGGCTTCGTGCTGACCGGCGACGCGGTCGGCCGCGACAGCCCCTATGCCACCTCGGCCGAGGGGATCTTCGCGGTGGGCGACGTGCGGGCCGGGTCGGTCAAGCGCGTCGCCAGCTCCGTCGGCGAAGGGTCGGTCGTGATCTCGCGCGTGTGGGACCACGTCAACCGCGTGCGCGAGGACGAGGCCGCCTCCGACGCCGCCTGACGGCCGCGCGTCACTGCGATGGGTAGGACGCGCGCGCGGCGCGGCGGCGCAGGCGGCGGATCGGATCGTCGGGCTGCGGCAGGCAGAGCGGCGTCAGCACGATCACGGCCGTTCCGAGAAACGCGAGGGCGAGGGACAGTGTCATGGCAGGGCTCCTTCGCCCGCCATGCTGCGCCTGAGGCATGAAGATTGCGTTAAGCCGCGCCCGCTTGCCCCCCGGACCGGCGCCCGCCTATAAGGCCCGCGACATGACGGACCGCGCGCGGATCATACGAATTAGTCCCCCGGCGCCCTGAACTTCGGGGCGGCCGGGCCAAGGGTGCCGCGCGCGCGCACCGATCTTCATGCAATTCCGATCCGAAGGACGCCTCCGATGAGCGCCGAGACCCCCGCCACGCCCGACTACAAGTCGACGCTGAACCTGCCCCAGACCGAGTTTCCGATGCGCGCGGGCCTGCCCAAGCGCGAGCCGGGCTGGCTGGAGCGCTGGGCCCGGATCGGCATCTACGACCGCTTGCGCGAGCGTGCCGAGGGCCGGGAGCCGTTTACGCTGCATGACGGCCCGCCCTATGCCAACGGCAACCTCCATATCGGCCACGCGCTCAACAAGACGCTCAAGGACATGGTCGTCCGCTCGCGGCAGATGATGGGCCACGATGCCCGCTACGTGCCCGGCTGGGACTGTCACGGCCTGCCGATCGAGTGGAAGATCGAGGAGAAGTACCGCCAGAAGGGCCGCGACAAAGATGCCGTCGACCTGGTCGAGTTCCGGCAGGAATGCCGCGAGTTCGCCGCCGGTTGGGTCGACGTGCAGCGCGACGAGTTCAAGCGCCTCGGCATCACCGGCAACTGGGCCGATCCGTACCTGACGATGGACTACCACGCCGAAGCCGTGATCGCCGCCGAGTTCCAGACCTTCCTCGCCAATGGCCTCGTCTACCAGGGCTCGAAGCCCGTGATGTGGTCGCCGGTGGAGAAGACCGCGCTGGCCGAGGCCGAGGTGGAGTACCATGACCGTCAGACCGATGCGATCTGGGTGAAGTTTCCTGTGGTTGGCGGTTACGCCACGGATTGCAAATCCGCTCACGTCGTCATCTGGACCACCACCCCGTGGACCATCCCCCAGAACCGCGCGATCTGCTTCGGGCCGGGCATCGCCTACGGCCTCTACGAGGTCACCGGCACGCCGGAGGAAAGCTGGGCCAAGACCGGCGACCGCTACCTGATCGCGGACGCGCTGGCCGAGGCGACGCTGACCGCCGCGCGGCTCGACACGGACATGTGGACGAAGCTGCGCGACGTCACGCCGGACGAGCTGTCCGCCCTGACCTGCGCCCACCCCCTCCGCGGTGCCGAGGGTGCGGAGGCCGAATGGGACTACGACGTCCCGCTCTTTCCCGGCGATCACGTGACCGACGATGCGGGCACGGGCTTCGTGCATACCGCGCCCAGCCACGGCGACGACGACTACCAGATCGGGGTGAAGCACGGCCTCGCCATGACCCACAATATCGAGGCCGATGGCAGCTTCCGCGCGGACCTGCCGATCTTCGGCGGCGAGGCGATCCTGAGCGCCAACGGCAAGAAGCCCGGCGGCGCCAACAAGGCCGTCATCGCGGCGCTTCAGGCCGCCGAGGCGCTGCTGGCCCGCGCGCGCATCACCATCTCGGACGCGCATAGCTGGCGCTCCAAGGCGCCCGTCATCCGCCTCAACCGCCCGCAATGGTTCGCCGCCATCGACCGGGCCGTGGGCGATGGACAGGATACCTATGGCGAGACGGTGCGCGCCCGCGCCCTGACCTCCATCGACCAGCTCGTCGAATGGACGCCGAAGACTGGGCGCAACCGCCTCTATTCCATGATCGAGAACCGCCCCGACTGGGTGCTGTCGCGCCAGCGTGCCTGGGGTGTGCCGCTGACCTGCTTCACCAAGGTGGGTGCCAAGGCGGACGACCCGGATTTCCTGTTGCAGGACCCGGCGGTCAACGCGCGCATCATCGCGGCCTTCGAGGCCGAGGGCGCGGACGCGTGGTATCGGGCGGACGCCAAGGCGCGCTTCCTCGGCGACGACTACGATCCCGAGGCGTGGAACAAGGTCGACGACATCCTCGACGTCTGGTTCGATTCCGGCTCGACCCACGCCTTCGTGCTGCGCGACCGCCCCGACGGCACCGAGGACGGCATCGCCGACGTCTATCTCGAAGGGACCGACCAGCATCGCGGCTGGTTCCATTCCTCGATGCTGCAGGCCTGCGGAACGAAGGGGCGTGCGCCCTACCGCGCCGTCGTCACGCACGGCTTCACCATGGACGAGAAGGGCATGAAGATGTCCAAGTCCATCGGCAACACCATCGCGCCGCAAGATATCGTGGACCAGTACGGCGCCGATATCCTGCGGCTCTGGGTGGCGACGGTGGACTACACCGCCGATCACCGGATCGGGCCTGAGATCCTCAAGGGCGTGGCCGACAGCTACCGCCGGCTGCGCAACACGCTGCGCTTCATGCTGGGATCGATCACCGAGGATGCGCCCGCCGATCCGCTGGAGATGCCCGAGCTGGAGCGCTTCGTGCTGCATCGCCTGTCCGAGTTGGACGATCAGGTGCGTGCCGCCTACGCCCGCTACGACTTCGCCGCCGCGTTCCAGGCGATCTTCCAGTTTGCGACGATCGACCTCTCGGCCTTCTATTTCGACATCCGCAAGGACGCGCTCTATTGCGATGGCGACACGCTGCGCCGCCGCTCGGCGCGCACGGTCCTGCGCCTCCTGCACGAGCGGATGACGACCTGGCTGGCCCCGATCCTGCCCTTCACGATGGAGGAGGTCTGGCTCGAGGTGCATCCCGGCGAGGACAGCTCGGTGCACCTGCAGGACTTCCCCGCGCCGCGTCCCGGCTGGCGTGACGACGCGCTGGCCGCCAAGTGGTCGCGCATCCGCGCCGTCCGCCGCGCGGTCACGGGCGCGCTCGAGGTGCAGCGCCGCGACAAGGTCATCGGCTCCTCGCTGGAGGCCGCGCCCTTCGTGCATGTCGACGCGGAGACGGCGGCGCTGCTGGAGGATGTGCCCTTCGACGATCTCTGCATCGTGTCGGGCATCACGGTCACAACCGACCCCGCGCCCGACACCGCTTTCCGGTCCGAGGACGATGCGAGCGTCGCGGTCGTCTTCGCCCATGCCACGGGCGGCAAGTGCCAGCGCTGCTGGAAGGTGCTGCCGGATGTGGGCCATCACGGCCATGACGGCGTCTGCGGCCGCTGCGATCAGGCGCTCGGATAGGGATGGCGATCCCGGCCCCCGCGCACGCGCCGCTGCTCTACCGCCCGTTCGATCCGGACGGGCGGATCGATGCGCCGAACCGGTTTCTGAAATCGGCCATGAGCGAGGTCATGGCCGAGCAGGGCGTCCACCTTCCGACCCCTGCTCATGAAACGGTCTATCGCCGCTGGGCCGCGGGCGGCACGGGCATCATCGTCACGGGCAACGTGATGATCGACCGCCGCGCCATGGGCGAGCCGGGCAATGTCGTGCTGGAAGATGACCACGGGCTCGATCGCTTCCGGGCCTGGGCCGCGGCCGTCCATGACGGCAATTCCGATGCGCGCGTCTGGATGCAGCTCAACCATCCGGGCAAGCAGAGCCCCAAGTTCCTCTCGCCCGAGCCCGTGGCGCCCAGTGCCGTGCCGCTGGGTCATGGGCTCGACCGCAGCTTCGCCACGCCCCGCGCGCTGACGGATGCGGAGATCCGCGCGATCGTGGCCCGGTTCGCCCGCGCCGCCGCGCTGGCCGTCCGCGCGGGCTTCGACGGCGTGCAGATACACGCGGCCCATGGTTATCTCGTCGGCCAGTTTCTCTCGCCGCATCACAACCGCCGCGACGATGACTGGGGCGGATCGCCCGAAAACCGTCGGCGCTTCGCGCTGGAGATCCTGCGCGCGATCCGCACGGCCGTCGGCCCTGACGTGCCCGTGTCAATCAAGATGAACAGCGCCGATTTCCAGACCGGCGGCTTCGGCGGCGACGAGGCCTTCGAGCTGATCGAGGCGCTGAGCGCCGAGGGCATCGACCTGATCGAGATCTCCGGCGGCACCTACGAGGCGCCCGCGATGGTCGGTGCCAAGCAGAAGACATCCGCGCGCGAGGCGTATTTCCTCGATTTCGCCGCCGAGGCCCGCGCCCGGACGGACGTGCCGCTCGCCGTCACCGGCGGCTTCCGCTCGGTCCGCGCGATGGAGGCGGCTCTGGCTTCGGGCGCCTGCGACATGATCGGGATCGCCCGCGCGCTGACGCTGGACCCCGAACTGCCGCTGAATGCCGCGACCGATCCCGATTACGTCCGCGATGTCGGACGGCCCAGCACGGGGGTCCGGGGGATCGACCGGATGCTGATGCTGGCCCTGACCTGGTACGAAACCCAGATCCGCCGGATGGGGCAGGGGCGCGATCCCGATCCGAACCTGACCGCCTGGCGCACGGTTTGGGACAACCTCGTCGCGATGGGTCGCGCGGGCTTTCGGACGCGGCGCGGCTGAGCGGCATGGCCCGCCCCGTGCCCACCGACACCGCCATCGCCGCCGAGATCACGCGCCAGACCGCCGCCCGCGCGCCGAAGACCATCTGCCCCTCCGAAGTCGCCCGCGCCCTGGCCGAGGACTGGCGCCCCCTGATGCCGCGCGTCCGGGCCGTCGCCGGGACCATGCCGGAGGTCGTCGCGACCCAGCGCGGCGACCCGGTCGATCCCGTCACCGCGCGGGGCGCGATCCGGCTGGCGTGGAAACCACGGCCCGACCCGTCCGCGTGACCGTCTCAAGGCCGCGACGCGATGGGGGCGTCCGCCAACGCGAACGCCCGGCGCGCCGTCAGAATTCCACGCCGGCCTGTGCTTTCACGCCCGAGCGGAACGGGTGCTTCACCAGCTCCATCTCTGTCACCAGATCGGCCAGCTCGATCAGCTCGTCCTTGGCGTTGCGGCCCGTGCAGACAACGTGGGTCATCGGCGGTTTCTCGTCGCGCAGGAACGCGACCACCTCGGCCACGTCGACGTAGTCGTAGCGCAGCGCGATGTTGATCTCATCGAGCAGCACCATGCGGTTGCCCGGGTCGGAGATCAGCTCCTTGGCCTTGGCCCAGGCTGCCTGCGCCATCTCGATGTCGCGCGACTTGTCCTGCGTCTCCCAAGTGAAGCCCTCGCCCATTGTGTGGAACTCGCAGAGCTCGCTGAAATGGGTGGTGATGAGGTCGCGCTCGCCTGTCCCCATGCCGCCCTTGATGAACTGGACGACGGCGCATGGCATCTCGTGGGCGATGCAGCGGAAAATCATCCCGAAGGCACTGGACGACTTGCCCTTGCCCTTGCCGGTATGGACGATCACGAGGCCCTTTTCGTCGGTCTTGGTGGCCATGATCTTGTCGCGCGCGGTCTTCTTCTTGGCCATCTTCTGGTTGTGGCGCGCGGTGTCGTCGGGGGTCTCGTCGGCCATGTCGGGCCTCCTGGTCTGGGTCGGCGGCGACGTTCCATCGCGGGGCGCGCGGGGTCAAGCGACGTTAAGTCTTCGTTAAGCACACCGCGTGCTTCCTCCGGGCAATGCGAATCGTTATTCTCACCGGACTCCTCCTCGCGCTGGCCGCCTGCAACGGGGCCCACCCGCTCGATGGTCTCGACCGCTCGGGCACGGCCAGCGCGGGGGGGCACGACTTTCGCGTCAACTGGAACCTGACGACCGCGCAGGCCACGCGCACGAACCCGACCTGGCGGCCGGAGGTGGCGGCGGTGGCGGCGGCGGCGGTGCAGGCGACCGAGGCCGCGACCGGCTGCCGGGTCAAGCCGGGCTCGGTCACGGGTGACATCGCGCTGATGAATATGGGGCTCGATTGCACGGGCCGGTGACGGCCGTCGACAGACGCTGCGTGACAAGCCTGCGCCCGGACCTGTAGGTCGGAGGGCATGAAGAAAGTTCCCAAGCCGACCACCGATGACGACCTGATCGCGGCGTTCCTGAAGAAGGGTGGCAAGATCAGCGTCGGCAAGACAAAGCCGCCCAAGCCCGAGCTGGGGCTGAGCAACAACCAGTGGAACAACAAGCTGACCCGCGACGAGAAGGCCGCGCGCGACAAGGGCTGAGCGGCGGCGCTAGCGGTATTCGGCCGCGGCGATGAACTCCGAGAAGGCCTCGCACCAGACCAGAACGGTCGTATAGGCGTCGAGGTCGATATCGGCCGGAAGGTCGAGCGCGAAGCCCTCGAAGGTTTTCACAGGGCCCACCACGACGCTTTGGGCCTTGAGCGGCGCGAACTCGTCCTCGTGCTCGACGAATTCCGGCACCAGGTACACCATGTAATCCGGCCCTGGCGCGAGGCGCCCTTCATGCACGATCCCGCCCGGGCCGAGGCTGACCGTACCCTCGCCCCAATGCAGAAGGTCGTGCCCGCGCAGGTCCTGCGCGAAGGACGCGGTGTAGCGCGCGTCCTGTGCCATCGCGCTGAGCGTGGCGGCGTCGGGCGAGGGCGGAGCGGTCAGGATCGGCAGGAAGTATATGCCCAGCCCAAAGCCCAGCCCGAGGGCCACGGAATGGGTCGCGATCCGCCTGAACCAACGCATCATCGCGCCGAACTCCCGTCGATCATCCGCGTCTCAGTCAACCACGATGACCGGCACTTGGATAGTCGCCGCCGCGCCCGAACCGCTCCACGAGGCCGCGGACCGAGTTCGACCGGGGCGTCCAGAGCCCGCGCGCGATGGCCTCGGCCAGCCGGTCCGCGATATCGGCCAGCGCGGCCGCATTGGCCTCGGCGATGAAGTCCCGCGTCGCGTCATCCGCCAGCACGGCATCGGCCACGAGGTCGAAATGGTGGTTCTTCACCGCGCCCGTCGTCGCCGCGAAGGCAAAAAGGTAATCGACCGTCGCCGCGATCTCGAACGCGCCCTTGTAGCCGTGGCGCTTCACCCCCTCGATCCACTTGGGGTTCACCACGCGGGACCGAACCACCCGGCCGATCTCCTCGTCGAGGGTGCGGATGACGGGGCGCTCGGGCCGCGAGTGATCGTTGTGATAGATTGTGGGCGCCGCGCCCCGGATCGCCTTGATCGCCGCAGCGGCCCCGCCCTCGAACTGGTAGTAGTCGTCGCTGTCCAGCAGGTCGTGCTCGCGGTTGTCTTGGTTCTGGACGACGGCCTCGACCTGTCCCAGCCGGGCGCGAAGGCCATCGTGATCGGCGCTGCCTTCGCCCTGTCCGTAGGCGTAGCCGCCCCATTCCAGATAGGCCGCGCCCAGATCGGCGGCCTCCGTCCAGATCCGTTCGTCGATCAAGGCTTGCAGCCCCGCGCCGTAGGCGCCCGGCTTCGAGCCATAGACCCGCGCCAGCCCTTCGCCCGCCCGCGCGCGGGCGGCGGCGGGATTGGCGTCCTCGGGCTCGTCCAGCGCCTGCACCGCGCGGGCGGCGGCATCGACCAGCGCCATCTGCTGCGGGAACGCGTCGCGGAAAAACCCGGACACCCGCAGCGTCACGTCCACGCGGGGCCGGCCGAGCGCGGTGTGGGGGATGATCTCGTAGCCGGTCACGCGCCGGTTCGCCGCGGCCCACCGGGGCTTCACCCCCATCAGGGCCAGCGCCTGCGCGATGTCGTCACCGCCCGTGCGCATGTTGGCGGTGCCCCAAGCCGTCAGCAGCATCGTGCGCGGCCAGTCGCCATGGTCCTGCAAATGCCGCTCGACGAGGAGCGAGGCCGACTTCCAGCCCAGCTTCCACGCGGTCGGCGTCGGCACGGCGCGGCTGTCGACCGAGTAGAAATTGCGGCCCGTCGGCAGCACGTCGGGCCGCCCGCGGGTGGGGGCGCCGGATGGCGCCGGGGCGACGAATTGGCCTGAAAGGCCGGTGAGGAGACCCTCTCCCTCGGCTGGCCCGCACGCATCGAGCGTCGCGCGGAGCGTCTCCGCGGCGGCCAGGACGGCGGTGGTCGCGGGGCCGGGGGCGCGGGCCTCGCCCGCCAGAAGGGCCGCGGACAGCGCCTCGATCCGCTCGACCGTATCGCCCGCGCTCCGCCACGTCGCCTCGCCCGCCAGCGCCGCGGGGCGCGGCCCGTCCCACGGCGCCGCCATCTCGCAATCGAGCGGGTCGAACCCGAGCGCCAGATCGACGGCGATGGCGCGGGGCAGCGACGCCTCCGCGCCCGTTCCGTCCCCGCGCGGCAGCCGAAGGAGCGCCTGCAGCAGGTCGTCGCGCAGCCGGCCCTCGGGCGACTGGCCGAAGACATGCAGCCCGTCGCGGATCTGCGCCTCCTTCAGCTCGCAGAGATAGGCGTCCAGCTTCGCCAGATCGTCCGACCCGTCCATGCCCGCATCCACGTCCAGCCCGGTGACCCGCGCCAGCGACAGGATCTCGCCGCGCAGATGATCGATGCGGCGCGGGTCCACGTTGGCCGCCTCGTAATACTCGTCCACCAGCGCCTCGAGGTCGCGGAGCGGGCCATAGGTCTCGGCGCGGGTCAGGGGCGGCGTCAGATGGTCGATGATCACGGCCTGGGCCCGGCGCTTGGCCTGCGTGCCTTCGCCGGGGTCGTTGACGATGAACGGGTAGAGATGGGGCAGGGGGCCGAGCGCGATCTCGGGCCAGTCGTCCTCGGCCAACGCCAGCGCGCGGCCCGGAAGCCATTCCAGATTGCCGTGCTTGCCCATATGGACGATGGCATCCGTCCCCCAGCGCCGCAGCCACGCGTAGAAGGCAAGGTAGTTGTGCGGCGGCACGAGGTCGGGCGAATGATAGCTGTCGGTCGGGTCGACGTTGTAGCCGCGTGCGGGTTGCAGGCCGACGATGGCGTTCCCGAAGCGGTGGATCGAGAGGGCGAAGGCGCCATCCTCCACGAAAGGATCGTCCTCGGGCGGACCCCAGCGCGCCTCGACCTGCTGGCGGGCGGCAAGGGGCAGGGCCTCGTAGACCGTGCGGTAATCGTCCAGGGACAGCCGCTCGCCCCCGGTCTTCTCGGCCCGGTCGGTCAGCCAGTTGGTCGGCCCAGCCAGAAGGCGCGCCATCAGGTCGGCGCTGTTCGCGGCGATACCCGTGACGCCGTCCCCCGCCGCGGCCAGCAGCCGCAGGACGTGGACGGTCGCGGCGGGCGTGTCGAGGCCCACGCCATTGGCCAGCCGTCCGTCGCGGTTCGGATAGTTCGCGAGGATCAGCGCCGTGCGCCGGTCGGCGGGCGCGGTGCGGCGCAGACGGCACCAGTTCGCCACCAGTTCCGCCACGAAGGCGATCCGGCCGCCTTCGGCCTTCCAGGTGGCGATGGGGCACTCGGTGGCCTCGTCGTAGAACGCCTCGCCCTTGAAGCCGATCGCGCGGGTCAGGACGCGCCCGTCGAGTTCGGGCAGCGCGACGTTCATCGCGATGTCTCTTGCCGAGAGGCCGGAGGTGCCCTCGCGCCACGCTTCCTCGGTCCCCGAGGACAGCACGGCCTGGAAGACGGGTGCGGCGTTGGCGGAGTAGGCGGTCAGCGGGTTCGCGGTCGCGTCGCCCACCGCGAAGGAGGTGAGGTTCAGGATCGCCGAGGGCGGCGCCTCGGTCATCACTGCGTCCAACGTCGCCGCCGAGACCGGATCCTTCAGCGAAGCGACGAAGACCGGAAGCGGCGCCAGTCCCTGCCGCAACAGCGCCTTCACCATCCGATTGACCGGGTTCAGCCCCGCCCCCTGCAACAATGCGCGGTAGAAGACGACCGGCACGACAGGCGCATCCGGTGGCCAGTCGGCGCGCAGATCGTCGAGGGTCGGGGCCGCGGCCCCCGGCCAATAGAGCCCTGCGCGCAGCAGCGGCGCCGCGGCCGCGGGGCGCGCCTCGTCGCGGATCATGGCGCGGGCATGGGCCAGGAAGGTCGCGGCATTGGCGGGGCCGCCCTCGACCAGCGCGGACCAGAGCGCGTCGTAATCCGCCGGTGCGACGGTCGAAAGGCCGCGCAGCTCGGCATCGGGCTTGTCGTCGCCCGGCAGCAGCGCCAGCGGCACGCCCGCCTCGTGGCAGCGCGCCGCGTATTGCTCGACCCCGTAGCCCCAGTAGCCCCGCCCCCCCAGCACGCGCGCCACGACCAGCTTCGAGCGGGTCGCGCAGGCGTCCAGATGGAGGTCCACCGACATCGGGTGGCGCAGATGCATCAGGCTCGCCAACCGCGTCTCGGGCGGGTCGTCCATGGACGCGCGGGCCTGCGACAGGGCCGCGAGTTCTGTATCGGCGGCCGAGATCACGACAAGCTCGGCCGGGCTCTGGCCCAGATCGACGGGCTCGCCGTCATCCACGGCGCCGGGCTGGGCGGCTAGCAGGTGCATGGGGGCCTCGCGGTCGGTCGGACCGGGTGTGCCGGGGGGCGGGGACGTGCGCAAGGGGCGTGACGCCGGGGATGCGACGCGGCATAGGGTCGGCAAACAGGAGACGCCCGATGCTGAAGCCGCAAATGTCCGACGAGGTGGCCACGGCCCTGGCCCAGGGCCGCCCGGTGGTGGCGCTCGAAAGCACGATCATCAGCCACGGTATGCCATGGCCGCGCAACGCCGAGGTGGCGCTCGCCGTCGAGGACGTGGTCCGGTCCGAGGGTGCTGTTCCGGCGACCGTCGCGGTGGTGGACGGCGTGCCCTGCGCCGGGCTCACGCCGGTGCAGGTGGAGCGGCTGGGCCGTGACACCACCGTCGTCAAGGCCGCGTCGCGCGACCTCGGCTCCTGCATCGCGGGCGGGCTGACGGCGGGCACGACGGTCTCGGCCACGATGCGGATCGCCGCGCTGGCGGGGATCGGGGTCTTCGCCACCGGCGGCATCGGCGGCGTGCATCGCGGCGACGGCATGGATGTCAGCGCCGACCTGACCGAGCTGTCGCTCACGGATGTCCTCGTGGTCTGTGCGGGCGTGAAATCGATCCTCGACATCCCGCGCACCATCGAGATGCTCGAGACCCTCCGCGTGCCCGTCGCGGTGTTCGGCGCCGACGCATTCCCCGCCTTCTACACCCGCGATTCGGGCATCGTCGCGGGCGAGCGCTGCGACGACCCGGCGCGGATCGCGGCGATCCGGGCGGCGAACGCGTCGGTCGGGCTGGGGACCGGGATGCTTGTCGCGAACCCGATCCCCGAGGCCGACGCCCTCCCAGCGGCCGAGATCGGCGCGACCATCGACGCCGCACTGGCCGAGGCCGCGGCGCAGGGGATCACCGGCAAGGAGGTGACGCCCTTCCTGCTGGGGCGCCTGAACGCGGTCACCGAGGGTCGCGCGCTGGCCGCGAATATCGCGCTGGTGAAGAACAACGCGCGACTGGCGGCGCGGATCGCGGTCGCCTGACCCGACGTCTTCGCTGAAGACGTCGGGAAGAACCCGTCCGAGACGGGTGTTTGCCCGCGCCGTCAGGCCGGAGCGGGCATCTTCGTCAGTGCGGATGTGATCGCCGTGCGGTCGAGTCCGGCCTGACCGATGACGACCATGCGCGACCCGCGCGCATCGCCCCCGAGCGGGCGGTCGAAGTAGTGATCGACGCGCGGCCCGACCGCCTGCACCGTCAGCCGCATCGGCTTGCCCGCGACGCTCGCGAAGCCCTTGAGCCGCAGGATGCCGTGGTCGCGAATGACCGCCGCCAGATGCCCGGCATAAAGCGCGGGATCGTCGATTTCGGGCCCCTCGACGACGAAGCTCTCGAAGGCGTCATGGCCATGCTCGTGGTGGTGATCGTCATGGTGATCGTCATCGTCATCGTGGTGATGATGGTGGTGATGCACTTCGTGGCGGGCCGAGATGTCGTCTTCGGCCCCCTGACCCCGGCCCAGCAGGACTTCGACCGGAAGCGCGCCCATCACGGCGGGCACGACCTGCACACCCGCGCGGGCCTCGCCGCTCAGACGGGCGACGAGCGCGTCGGCGTCATCCATCAGGTCGGTCTTGTTGACCACGATCATATCGGCGCAGGCGACCTGGTCGGCATAAAGCTCTGACAGCGGCGTCTCGTGGTCCAGCCCGTCATCGGCGGCGCGCTGGCGGTCGACGGCGGCCACGTCGGCGGCGAAGGTGCCCGCGGCCACGGCGGGGCCGTCGAGCACCGTGACGACGCCGTCCACGGTCACGCGCGTCTTGAGATCGGGCCAGGCGAAGGCGCGCACCAGCGGTTGGGGCAGGGCGAGGCCGGAGGTCTCGATCACGATGTGATCGGGCGGCACGTCGCGGGCGAGAAGCGCCTGCATCGTCGGCACGAAATCATCGGCCACCGTGCAGCAGATGCAGCCGTTCGACAGCTCGACCACGTCGTCATCCGAGCAGCTCTCGATGCCGCAGCCCTTGAGGATGCCGCCATCGACGCCGAGATCGCCGAACTCGTTGATGATGAGCGCGATGCGGCGCCCCCCCGCGTTCTGCAGCAGATGGCGGATCAGGGTGGTCTTTCCGGCGCCGAGAAAGCCGGTGACGATGGTGGCGGGGATCTTCATCGAAGGCTCCGTCGGATCGGGTCGCGCGCCCGGCGGGGTCGGCGCGATGCGGGGGTTGGGTCAGGAACAGGACAACGCCGCGCGCGCTGGGACAGACCGCGCGGCGCGTCCGCGTCAGCCGGCGATGGCCGCCACGAGCGGGCCTTCGACCACCTCGAGCGCGAGGAACAGGCCGACGCCGAACACCGCTGCCCCGGCGAGGCGCGCGTTGATGGCCATGGCCTCCGAGGCGCCCAGCAGGCGGCGTGCGGCCCAGCCGGCGGCCAGCGCGATGGCGTATTGCACGGCGGCGAGACCGATGAGGTAACCGACCATCACGGCGGCGCCGACGCCGCCCTCCTGGCCGAGGATCGAGCCTGCGAAGCCCGCCCCGTGGAAGAGGCCGAAGCCCGCGAAGAGGGTGAGCGCCGTCCCGACCCCGAGGGTCTGGCCCGCGAGGACCACGCCGCCGAGCACCAGGATCGAGGCGACGATGGCGATCTCGGCCAGCGGCAGCGCGAGGCCCGCCGAGACGGCGAGCGTCCCCAGCAGCATAGCGGCCACGTAGGCGAGCGGCGTCAGCAGGCGCGCGGGCGCGAAGGTGGCGGCGATGCCCATGGCGATCACGAAGGCCAGATGGTCGAAGCCGAGCACCGGGTGGCCGACGCCGGACAGAAGGCCGTCGGCGAAACTGGTCATCGGCAGGCCGCCCAGCGGGTGGTGCGCGAAGGCGGGCGTCGCGGCGAGTGCGGCGGCGGCAGCGCCGAGGAAGATGCGGTTCATGTCAGGTCCCCTCCGGATCCTATCAGCGGGGTCGGACGAGGGGCGTCTCTCAGGCTCCCCCGACACGGCACACCCCGTCCGTTTGCGGTCTCCGCCCCGAACGGGACGGCGCAGGGCTGGTCTCCTGGCTCGCGGATCGTGGGGTGCGGGCCGCCTTCCCGGATCGCTCCAGTGGCATCTGGCCTCACCCTCACCGCTCACAGTCGCGGGGGCGGCTGCGGCCTCGGGTCCCCGGCGTGGGTCGCCCGCTTCCGCATTCCCATTTCATCCCCACCGGCTTGGCCGGACAGGGGAACCTTGCCCGACCGTGATGCGCCCCATCCGCCGCAGCCGTCAAGCGCGATTGCGACCGCTCCGGCCGCGCATCCGTCACCCACCCATCGCCGCCTGCCGCAAAATCTTGTGGATAACGGCGCGGGACGGGGCAGATGTGGCCCCGACCGGTTGACACCGGCGGCAGGTCGGCGACCATCGCGTCCATGCAGTTCTCCCGCCTGCGCCTGAACGGCTTCAAGAGCTTCGTGGACCCGACCGATCTGGTGATCGCGGACGGGCTGACCGGCGTCGTGGGCCCAAATGGCTGCGGCAAGTCCAACCTGCTGGAAGCGCTGCGCTGGGTGATGGGCGAGAACCGCCCGACGGCCATGCGCGGCGGCGGCATGGAGGACGTGATCTTCGCGGGCGCGGCCTCGCGGCCGGCGCGCAACTTCGCCGAAGTCACGCTGGCGCTCGACAATTCCGACCACACCGCGCCCGCTGCCTTCAACGAGGCGGACGCGCTGGACGTCGTGCGGCGGATCACGCGCGATGCGGGGTCGGCCTACAAGCTCAACGGCGCGGATGTCCGGGCGCGTGACGTGCAGATGCTGTTCGCCGATGCGTCCACCGGCGCCCATTCCCCGGCACTCGTGCGGCAGGGCCAGATCAGCGAGCTGATCAACGCCAAGCCCCAGCGCCGCCGCCGCATCCTCGAAGAGGCGGCAGGGATTTCGGGCCTCTACCAGCGGCGCCACGAGGCCGAGCTGAAGCTGAACGCGACCGAGGCCAACCTCGCGCGGGTCGACGACGTGATTGAGCAACTGGCCGCGCAGCTCGCCTCGCTGGCTCGGCAGGCCCGGCAGGCCGCGCGCTACCGCGAGATCGGGACGGCGTTGCGCCATGCCGAGGGCCTCCTGCTCTATCGCCGCTGGCGCGAGGCGGACCGCGCGCGCCAAAGCGCGGATGCGACGCTGCGCGATCGCCAGACGGGTGCTGCCGGGGCCGACCGCGCCGCCCGCGAGGCCGAGGCGGCCCGCACCGGCGCCGAGGAGGCGATGCCGCCGCTTCGCGATGAGGCGGCGGTGGCGGGCGCGGTGCTGCAACGGCTCGCCGTGCAGCGCGACACCTTGACCGAGCGCGACGGGCAGGCCCGTGCCGCCATCGCTGCGCTCGAGGCGCGGATCGCGCAGCTAGTCACCGATGCCGACCGCGAGGGCGTGCTCAACACCGATGCGGGCGAGACGATCGCACGCCTCGAATGGGAGCAGGGCCAACTGGCCGAGGCGACCGAAGGACAGGACGACGCGCTGGAGGCCGCGCAGGAGGCGGCACGCGACGCGGCCGCGGTGCTGACCGAGCGGGAGGGCGAGCTCTCGACGCTGACCGAAGACCTCGCGCGGCTGTCGGCGCGCCACCAGTCGGTCGCGCGGATGACCGACGATGCGACCCGCCGCATCGCCCGCATCGAGGCCGATGCCGCGCAGGCCGCCGATCAGGCCAAGGCCGCGCGGGGCACGCTGGCCGGGGCCGACGACGCGGTGGCAGAGGCCGCCGCCGATCAGGGCCGCGCCCAGGACGCCGCCGCCGCCGCCGAGGACGCGCTCGCCGCCGCCGAGGCCGCGCGCGAGGATGCACAGACCGCCGAGAGCCGGGCGCGGACCGAACGCGCCGAGGCCGAAGGCGTCGTCAACACGCTGGGGGCCGAGGCCAGCGCGCTCTCGAAGCTCCTGACCCGCGACACGGGCGACGGCGAGCCGCTCTTGGACCGCGTGACCGTCGCGCCCGGCTACGAGGCCGCGCTGGGGGCAGCCTGCGGCGACGACCTGCGCGCCGCCGAACTCGGGCCGGGCGACGGCGAGGAGGCGGGCTGGGCCGCGTTGCCTCCCTATGACCGCCCCGCAGACCTGCCCGATGGGATCGCGGCGCTGGCCCCGCATGTCGACGCGCCCGGTGTCCTGTCCCGACGGCTGGGCCAGATCGGGCTCGTGGACCCGGACGAGGCCGCGCAGATGCAGCCGCGCCTCGCGCCGGGCCAGGTGCTGGTCTCGACCGATGGCGATCTCTGGCGTTGGGACGGCTTCCGCGCCTCCTCCGAGGCGGCCCCTTCGGCGGCGGCGCTGCGTCTGCAACAGGTGAACCGTCTGACCTCGCTCCGGCAGGATCTCGAAGAAGCGGAGGCCCGCGCCGATGGCACCCGCGCCGCGCACGAGGCGCTGACGACCACGCTGACACGCCGCAAGGCGACCGAGGCCGAGGCCCGAGACGCGCGCCGCGACGCGGATCGCGCCCTGACCGAGGCCGGGCGCGCGCAGGCCCAGGCCGAGGGCGCGAAGGGCATGGCGGCGTCGCGGCTGGAGACGGCGCAGATGGCCGTGGCGCGATTCGAGGCCGAGATGTCCGAGGCCATCGCCGCCCGCCGCGAGGCAGAGCTTGCCGCGCGCGACCTCTCGCCGCTCGACGACGCGCGCGCGGCCCTCGAGACGATCCGCACCAGCGTCGAGGCGGCGCGGATCGCGATGATGTCGGCGCGGGCGCGGGCCGACGAGCTCAAGCGCGAGGCCGATGCCCGGACGCGGCGCACGCAGGAGGTCATCAAGGAACTGTCGGGCTGGCGCCTGCGCCTGACCTCGGCGGATGCACGTCTCGCTGACCTGACCGAGCGCCGCGAGACCGCCGAGGGCGAGCTTGAGACCGCGCGCGCCGTGCCTGCGCGGCTGGAGGCGCAACGCGACGAGCTGAGCGCCGAGATCGACCGGGCCGAGGCACGCCGCAAGGCGGCCGACGATGCGCTGGCGCTGGGCGAGACGGCGCTGCGGGACGCGACGACGGCTGCACGGGACGCCGAGCGCATGGCAGGCGAGGCGCGGGAGGCGCGGGCGCGGGCAGAGGCGCGGCTGGAAGCCGCCGACGAGGCGCTGAGCATGGCAGAGGCGCGCATCGCCGAGGAACAGGACTGCACGCCCGCCGCCCTTCTGGAGCGTCTCGACGTCGATCCCGAGACCCTGCCGCCCGTCGATGCGATCGAGACGGACGTGAACCGCCTGAAGCGGCAGCGCGACGCGTTGGGCGCGGTCAACCTGCGCGCCGAGGAGGACGCCCGCGAGGTGCAGGAGGAGCATGACGCGCTTGCCGCCGAGAAGGTTGATCTCGACCAGGCCGTGTCCGAGCTGCGCGCCGGGATCGCGGCGCTCAACAAGGAGGGGCGGCAACGGCTTCTCGATGCGTTCGAGACGGTGAACACCAATTTCGGAACGCTGTTCCGGCATCTCTTCCAGGGCGGCGAGGCCCAGCTGGAGCTGGTCGAGAGCGACGACCCGCTGGAGGCCGGGCTCGAGATCATGTGCCAGCCGCCGGGCAAGAAGCTCTCGACCCTGTCGCTTCTCTCGGGTGGCGAGCAGACGCTGACGGCGCTTGCGCTGATCTTCGCGGTGTTCCTCGCCAACCCGGCGCCGATCTGCGTGCTCGACGAGGTGGACGCCCCGCTCGACGACGCGAACGTGACGCGGTTCTGCGACATGCTCGACGAGATGACCCGCCGGACGGACACGCGGTTCCTGATCATCACGCATCACGCGGTCACGATGGCGCGGATGGACCGGCTGTTCGGCGTGACCATGGTCGAGCAGGGGGTGAGCCAGCTCGTCTCGGTCGATCTGAAAAAGGCCGAGGCACTGGTCGCGTGACGGAACGAAGGGGCGTAGCCCCGCGTCTCCTTCCATGACGCTCAGCATAGACGCCCGCCTCGCCTACAATCTCAGCCAGCCGACCGACCTGCTCCTGCAGGTCGAATTGGCCCGGATCGCTGGACAGACGATCCGCGAAGATTCGCTCTCGACGACGCCGGTCGAGGGGTTCGTCCGCGTCCCGGCCGAGGCCGCGCTGGGCACGCGGGCCTGGATGCAGGCCGACGGCCAGTTCCAGATGACCTACCTCGCCACGGTCGAGGTCACACGACCCGACCCCGTCTTCGACCAGCTTCAGGCGCCCCCGCCCCGCGCGCTCACGGGCGAGGCGACATCCTTCCTGATGCCGTCCCGCTATTGCCCCAGCGATGAGTTCGAGGCCTTCGTCGCCGACGAATTCGGCGGGCTGACGGGCGGGCCGCTGGTCGCCGCCCTGGCCGATTGGGTCCACGAGACCTTTACCTACACCCCGGGGGCCAGCACCTCGGCGACGACCGCGCGCGAAAGCTTCGTGCAGCGGCGCGGGGTCTGCCGCGACTACGCCCATGTCCTCGTGGCGCTGGCGCGGGCGGGCGGCATTCCGGCCCGCGTGGCGAGCGCCTACGCGCCCGATGTCGACCCGCCGGATTTCCACATGGTCGCCGAGGTCTGGCTCGAGGACGCGTGGCATCTCGTTGATGCGACGGGCATGTCGAAGGCGTCCGAGCTGGCGCTGATCGGCGTCGGTCGGGACGCGGCGGATGTGTCGTTCCTCACGAGCTACGGTCTGGCCGAACTGGTGAACCAGAGCGTCAAGGTCACGCGGGCCTGAACGGGTCAGGCGAGGCCGAGCACCGCGAGCAGCACCGCCAACATCAGGCCCGCCCCCCAGGCGCGCCAGAGCGCCGAGCAGGCATGTTCGATCTCGGCCGCGCCGGGATCCCGGCGGCCCGTCGGGTTCACCCAAGGGAAATCCCGCATCTCGCCGTCATAGCTGCGCGGCCCGGCCAGCGCGACGCCGAGGACGGGCGCGATTGCAGCTTCCGGCCAACCGGCATTGGGCGAGCGGTGCTGGCGCGCGTCATTTGGGACGCGGTGGGCGTGCCTTATGGCCCCGTTCGCCAGAAGGATCAGTCCTGCCGTCAGCCGCGCCGGGATCCAGTTCAGCACATCGTCGAGCCGTGCGGCGGCCCAGCCGAACGCCTCGTGGCGCGGTGTGCGGTATCCGATCATGCTGTCGGCGGTGCTGACGGCCTTGTAGGCCAGCATCCCCGGCAGGCCCGCGACGGCGAACCAGAAGGCTGGCGCGATCACCCCGTCGGACAGGTTCTCGGCCCCGCTCTCGATGGCCGCGCGCGCGATCTGTGGCGGGTCCATGTCGCGTGTGTCGCGGCCCACGATACGGGCCACCGCATCGCGTCCCTCCGCGGTGGAGCGGCGCATCGCGTCGGCCACGTCCCGCACATGATCCACGAGGCTGCGCTGGGCGAGAAGGATGGCGGCGCAGGCGATCTCCAGAAGGCCGAAATCGGGAAGCCAGGCGATCGTGGCCCCGACCGCCCAGCCGACGGCGACGAGCAGCGCGGTCGCGGCGACACCCTTGGCACGTCGGGCCGTTCCGCGGTTCAAGCCGCGGTCCAGCCAGTCGACAAGGCGGCCGAGCAGGACCGCCGGATGCGTCAGGCGGGACCAGAGCCAGTCCGGCTCGCCCAGTGCGGCGTCGAGGATCATGGCGATGGCGAGCATCAGGCCAGCGCCGCCTTGAGCCTGTCCCAGCCATCCGGCGCGGGCAGCCCGAGCCGCAGCCAACGGTCGGAATAGGGAAAGACGCGCGACCAGATCCGGTGCTCGGCCAGCCGGTCCCGTAGCGTCGCAGCATCCGCCGTGTCGTAGAGGCGGAAGAGCGTGGTTCCCCCGACAGGATCGCCATGCGGTGCCATCAGCGCGTCGAGCCGGTCCGCATCCGCGGCGAGCCTCGTGCGCGTCGCGTCGGCCCAGCCGGTATCCGCCAGCGCTGCCGCTCCGATGGCCAGCGCGGGGCCTGAGACGGGCCACGGCCCGAGCGGCTCGGCGAGGGGGGCGATGGTCTCGGGCGCGCCGATGGCGAAGCCGAGCCGGAGCCCCGCCAGCCCCCAGAACTTGCCGAAGGACTTGAGGACGACCGTGCCGGGCCGGGCCGCGCGGGCGACGTGGCTGGCCTCGGGGCAGACGTCGCAGAAGCTTTCGTCGATGATCGTGACGTCGTCGGGCAGGTCGCTGGCGGGCCAGAGGCGTCCGTCGGGATTGTTGGGATGAACGACGACCAGCGGCGCACTCGTGGCGTCCACGGCGAACCCGTGGGCACGGAAGGCGGCGGCATGTTCGTTGTAGGTCGGATCCGGAATGCGAACGCGGTTGCCGGGCACCAGCGCGGGCATTCTCGCGATCAAGGCGGACGCGCCGGGGGCCGCGAGGATCGCGGCGCCCTCCGGCACGCCCCAGAATCGCCGCGCCGCCTCGTTCAGCGCGGTCGCCGCGGCCGCATCGGGCAGGGCGGTCCAGGCGTCGCGCGCCAGCGCAGGCACCGGGTAGGGCATCGGGTTGATCCCGGTCGAGAGGTCGATCCAGTCGTCTCGCGCCCCGCCCCAGCGCGCCCGCGCCGCATCCAGCCCGCCGCCATGATCGCGCGGCGCGCTCACTCGGTCAGCGGCGGGTGGCGCGTCACGAAATGCCCCTTGATCGGCAGGGGCCATTCGCGGAACGGGACCACGCCCGTCTCGGCGGCGGCATGCTTGGCGGCATAGTCCACGAGGCCCTGCGCCGCCTCCTCGGTCGGATCGAACCGTCCGAGCGTATAGGCCATCTTGCCCGGCGCTTGCAGCGTCACGTTGCACGCCCCCGAACACCCCATCAGGCAGGAATGGCGGCGCGTCGCGACGTCTGTCAGGCCCTCGGCCGCGGCTTCGATCAGGTCGGCCAGCGCCTCGCCGTCGGTCCGGCCCGAGGCCGCGTCCCAATCGTCGCGCTTGCAGGTGTCGCAGATGGTGATCGTCGTGGTCATGGTCGCCTCGGCTATGTCTGGCCCGGAGGGCTAGACCACGACGCGGGGCCGCGCAATCACGCCGCTGCGATCCCCCGACCCGGCAGGGTCTCGCGGCCATGCGGCGTGGTCCAGTCGAGAACCGGATTGATCGGAATGATGCGGTGCGGGTTTATGCTCTCGTGGCTGTAGTGGTAGTGCCGCACGATGTGGTCGAAGTTCACCGTCCCGGCGATCCCCGGCACCTGGTAGAGTTCGCGCGCGAAGCCCCAAAGGTTCGGATAATCGGTCAGCCGCCGACGGTTGCACTTGAAATGCAGGTGATAGACCGGATCGAAGCGGACCAGCGTCGTCCAGAGCCGCCAATCGGCCTCGGTCATGCGGTCACCCGCGAGATAGCGGCGCTCGCCCAACAGCTCCTCGAGCCAGTCGAGCGCGTCGAAGAGCGCCCCCACCGCCTCGTCATAGGCGCTCTGCGTGGTGGCGAAGCCGGACTTGTAGACGCCGTTGTTGACGTCGGAATAGACGCGGTCGTTGATCCGGTCGATCTCGGGACGCAGATCCTCGGGGTAGAAGTCCAGGTCGTTGCCCGTCAGCCCGTCGAAGGCCGAATTGAACATCCGGATGATCTCGGAGCTTTCGTTCGACACGATGGTGCCCCGCTCCTTGTCCCAGATCACCGGCACGGTGACGCGGCCGGATACGTCGGGTTTGGCGCGCGTGTAGATGTCGCGCATGAACGGCAACCCGAAGAGGCGGTCGCCGGTGGCGCCGTCGTCATCGGTCTCGAAGGTCCAGCCGTCGGACAGCATGTCGGGATTCACGGCCGAGACGTCGATCAGGTCCTCGAGACCCTTGAGCTTGCGGAAGACCAGGGCGCGATGGGCCCAGGGACAGGCATAGGAGACATAAAGATGGTAGCGCCCGGCTTCGGCCGCGAACCCGCCTTCACCCGAAGGGCCCGGGCGGCCGTCGGCAGTGATCCAGTTGCGGAAGCCCGCGGTCGAGCGGACAAATTTGCCGCCAGACGATTTGGTGTCGTACCAGTCGTCATGCCAGGTGCCGTCTACGAGCTGTCCCATCGGGGCCTCCGCGAATTGCGTCTGCCTGCGGATATAGCCCGGCCCTGAGGCCGCGCCTCCACCGGTCGGCGAACACGGCCTGCGCGCGGGCGCACGGGGCCGCGATCAGGCGGAATCGGCGCCGAAGATCCCCGCGACTCGCCCGGTCAGCATGAAGGCCCGCGCCGTCCGCGTGTCGGCCAGCGACAGAAGGTCGTGATCCGTGGCGTGCTCGGCGAAGCGCGCGACCTCGTGGTCGAAGGTCCGGAGGAAGTGATGGACCGCGTCGCGGAAGACCGGATCGTCCTTCATGCGGTTGGCCGTCAGCGCGATGCTCGACCGGTCGGTGATGCCGCCCAGGGGTGCGATCTCCTCGCCGCGCCCGCCCTCCGCGAAAACGCGCCAATGGGTCGCGTCGGCATGGGCCGGCGTCAGATCGTCCATGTAGATGCCGTCCTGGCTCAGCAGGGTCAGCACGTCCTGCGCGGCGGTCACGAGCTGCGCGGTCGCGCGATGCTCCAGCGCGCGGCGCAGGATGCGGAAGCCCTCGGTGTCGCGGTCGTTCTTCGGGAAATCGAGCGCGCGGATGAAATCGTCCGCCGGAAGCGGGTCGGGCGCATCGGGATCATCGAGCGCCAGCGTCGACTGCGGCTCGGGCGCGGCGGGGCGGCCGGGATCGGGCAGGGCGGGGGCTTCGGGCGCATGGCGCAACGTCGCCAGTTCCGCGCCGAGCACGGCCTGTGCGCGCGCCACCTCGTCGATGCGATCTTCCATACCGCGCTTGAGCGACAACCCGGCCATGTGCTGCTGGTCGATATAGCTCATCCGCATGGCGTCGATCGCGGCCTGCAGGCGGGCGCTTTCCTCGCGCATCGTGCGGGAGGTCCGGGCCGCACTCGCGGCGACCCAGATCAGCGCCACGGGCAGGAACACGCCCAGGATCGTCATCATGAACCCCAGCGGATCGGCGCGCGACAGGCGGGCCTGCTCGGGTTCCATCGAGCCGAAGAACCAGCCGACCAGCGCCAGCCAGCCGAGGCTCATCACGAGGGCCGCGACCTCGCCCAGCGACACGCCCGAACGGCGCGCGGGCACGGCGGCCAGATGGCGGTCGGCGGTGTGCGCGGCGGGCGGCTCGGGCGGGGCGGGTTCGGTCATGGGCGCGTCGTCAGCGGTACACGACCGCGGTGACCTCGTAGTCGCGCGTGCCGCCGGGGGTGCGGACCTCGACGCTGTCGCCCTCCTCCTTGCCGATCAGGGCGCGGGCCAGGGGCGACTTGATATTGAGAAGACCGCTCTCGATATCGGCCTCCTGTTCGCCGACGATCTGGTAGGTCTTCTCGGCCTCGGTCTCCTCGTCGACCAGGGTCACCGTCGCGCCGAACTTTATGGCGCCCGACATCTTGGCCGGGTCGATCACGTCGGCCAGCGAGATCAGCCCCTCAAGCTCCTTGATGCGGCCCTCGATGAAGGACTGCTTCTCGCGGGCGGAGTGGTATTCGGCGTTCTCCGACAGATCGCCATGCTCGCGCGCCTCGGCGATGGCGCGGATGATGGCGGGGCGCTCGACGGATTTGAGCTGCTTCAATTCGGTCTGGAGCGCGGCCATGCCGCGCGGGGTCATCGGGACCTTGTCCATCGGTGTTCTCCTGCGGGCGTCGTCTGCGCCCCTGCTCGTGTCGTCGGTCAGACTAGCAGGGACGGGGACGCGCGCAACGCCGCCGTTGACGGATCGGATCGCGTCAGGCCGCCGCGCCGAACACCGCCTGGTCGATGTCGCGCCCGGCCATGGTCGCATCGCCGAAATCTTGCCCGGCGGTGTTCTCGTTGGGCCACGCATAGCAGTTGACGCCTGCCGCGCGGGCCGCGCGCACGCCGTCGGGATTGTCCTCGACCGCGACGCAGGCGGCCGCATCCACGCCGAGGCACTTGGCGGCGTAGGCGTAGCATTCAGGATCGGGCTTCGGCTGCTCGACATGCTCGCGCGTGACGATGATGTCGAAGCGATCCTGCTCGAGCCCGACAGCCGCCAACAGATGCTCGACATTGCCGCGCGAGGTGGTCGTCACCACGCCGATCCGAAGGCCCTTCTCGCCGGCATGGGCGATCAGGTCCGCCACGCCGGGCCGGAGGGTGGCCGCCCCGTCGTCGAGCGCGGCCTGGAAGAGGCGCGTCTTGGTCGCATGCACCGCCTCGGCATCGACTTCGACGCCCTTGGTCTTCGCCGCCTCGGCAATCCGGGCGCGGCCACCTGCCTGACCCAGCATCTCGCGGTAGGCGTCGCGGTCCCATTGCCAGTCAAGGCCATGCTCGCGGAACGCGTCGTTGAAGGCCGCGCGCTGCAGCTCTGAGGTGTCGGCGATGGTCCCGATGGACCCCAGGAAGACGGCTTGCATGGGCGGGGGCTCCTAAGTCTCTGATGCAGGGCGATGTTTCGAAGGTAGAGCCCTGTTTCAGGGATCAACCCCGAACGTCCGCCCCTGCGTCAGAGACTGCCGCGTACGCCCACGCCGACCGAGCCGCTGATGGTGACGCGATCCTCGGGCTCGACCTCGGAGGGCGGGACCGGCGGGCCGTCGACACCGCAAGCCGACAGCAGAAGGACGAGGAGGGGGACAAGACGGATCATGCGAGACGCTCCTTCCAGCGCGCGACCTGCGCGCGGACATTCTCGGGGGCCGTGCCACCATACGATGTGCGCGACGCGACAGAATTGTGGACGCCGAGCACGTCGAACACGGCGTCGGTGATGTCCGGATGCACCGAGTTCATGTCGCCCAGCGTCAGGTCCGGCAGGTCGACACCCCGATCCTCGGCCATCTTCACCAGCGCGCCGGTGACGTGATGCGCCTCGCGGAAGGGCAGGTCCAGCTCGCGCACCAGCCAATCGGCGAGGTCCGTCGCCGTCGAGAAGCCCGAGGATGCGGCCGCCTCCAACGCGTCCTTCTGCCCCTCCATGTCGCCCACCATCCCGGTCATGGCCGCCAAGGCCAGCATCAGCGAATCGGCTGCATCGAAGACCTGTTCCTTGTCCTCCTGCATGTCCTTGGAATAGGTCAGCGGCAGGCCCTTCATCACCATCAGGAGTGCGGTCTGCGCCCCGAAGATGCGCCCAATCTTGGCGCGCAGAAGCTCGGCCGCGTCGGGGTTGCGCTTCTGCGGCATGATGCTCGACCCGGTCGACCAGCGGTCCGACAGGCGCACGAAGCGGAACTGGGCGCTGGACCAGATGACCAGCTCTTCGGCCAAGCGGCTCAGGTGCATGGCGCAGATCGAGGCCGACGAGAGGAACTCCAGTGCGAAATCCCGGTCCGATACGGCATCGAGCGAATTGGCGGCGGGCCGGTCGAAGCCGAGTGCGGCGGCCGTCATGTCCCGGTCGATGGGAAAGGACGTGCCGGCCAGCGCCGCCGTCCCCAGCGGGCATTCGTTCATCCGCACCCGCGCGTCGCGGAACCGCCCGAGGTCGCGGTGGAACATCTCGGCATAGGCCAGCATGTGATGGCCCCAGGTCACCGGCTGCGCGGTTTGCAGATGGGTGAAGCCCGGCATCACCCAATCGGCGCCCGTCTCGGCTTGGTCCACCAGTGCTTCGATCAGACGGGGCAGGGCGTCGATCGCCGCATCGGCCTGGTCGCGGACCCACATGCGGAAATCGAGCGCCACCTGATCGTTGCGCGACCGCGCGGTGTGCAAGCGCCCGGCGGCGGGCCCGACGATCTCGGTCAGCCTTGCCTCGACGTTCATGTGGATGTCTTCCAGCGCGGTCGAGAAGGCGAAGGTGCCGCCCTCGATCTCTGACAACACCGTGAGCAGACCTTCCCGGATCGCCGCCGCGTCGCTATCGGTGACGATGCCCTGGGCGGCCAGCATGGCGGCGTGGGCCCGCGATCCCTCGATGTCCTGACGGGCCATCCGGCGGTCGAAGCCGATCGAGGCGTTGATCGCCTCCATGATGGCGTCGGGCCCTTCTGCGAAGCGACCGCCCCACATCTTGTTGGACGATTTCGACATGCCTGACCTCCGATCCCTGCTGGTCCCCGCCTACCTGCTCGCCGCCCTGCTCGCCACCCCCGCGACGGCGCTGGACGAGACGTTGCTGACCGGCACGATGGAGAAGATGCGCGTGCTGGACGCGGGCGCCCCTGCCGCGACGGCCTATGTCCGCGCCGACGGGGAGGCGGGCGACCTGTCCGATCACGCGGGACAAGTGGTCGTGCTGAACTTCTGGGCCACGTGGTGCGCGCCCTGCCGCGCCGAGATGCCGTCGCTGCAGGCCCTGCAGAACAGCCTCGGCGATGAGGGCGTTGAGGTCGTGACGATGGCCTTCGGACGCCACAACCCCGCGCAGATGCAGCGGTTCTGGGAGGAGACGGGCATCACCAGCCTGCCGCTCCACCGCGATCCGGATGCGTCGCTGGCGCGGGCGTTGGGCGTCGTGGGCCTGCCGCATACGGTCATTCTCGGTGCCGACGGGGATATCGTCGCGGAACTCGCGGGCGAGGCCGACTGGTCCGCGCCGGAGACGCTGGCGCTCCTGCGATCTCTCCTGCCGCAATGACGGGCTGACGCCCGACGCCCTCTCTGGAACGAAGCCGCCGTCGCGCGATGCCGCGGCGCAGCACTTGTCATCCGGTGGGACACATTGTAGCGCGGACGCAACCAGCCGCGCAACAATCTGACCCGAGGTCCCGATGAGCTTCCGAGTGCAACCCGCCCCTGCCGCCCGCCCCAACCGGTGCCAGCTCTTCGGTCCGGGCTCGAACCCGAAGCTTTTCCCCAAGATGGCGGCAAGCGCCGCGGACGTCATCAACCTCGATCTCGAGGACAGCGTCTCGCCCACCGACAAGGACGCCGCGCGCGCCAATGTCATTGCGGCCATCGGGTCCGAGGACTGGGGCAACAAGACCCTTTCGGTGCGCATCAATGCGCTGGACACGCCGTTCTGGTATCGCGACGTGGTGGACCTTCTTGAACAGGCGGACGAGCGGCTGGACCAGATCATGATCCCCAAGGTCGGTTGCGCGGCCGATATCTACGCGGTCGACGCGCTCGTCTCGGCCATCGAAGCGGCGACGGGCCGGTCGAAGCGGATCGGCCTCGAGGTCATCATCGAATCCGCTGCGGGCATCGCCCATGTCGAGGAGATCGCCGCCGCCTCGCCTCGCCTGACGGCCATGTCGCTTGGCGCCGCCGATTTCGCGGCCAGCATGGGGATGCAGACGACCGGCATCGGTGGGACGCAGGACGACTATTACATGCTGAAGGACGGCGCGCGGCATTGGTCCGACCCGTGGCACTGGGCGCAGACCGCCATCGTCGCGGCCTGCCGGACCCATGGCGTGCTGCCGGTGGACGGACCGTTCGGCGATTTCTCGGACGAGGAGGGGTTCCGGGCACAGGCACGCCGCTCGGCGGTGCTGGGCATGGTCGGAAAATGGGCGATCCATCCCAAGCAGATCGCGCTGGCCAACGAGGTCTTCACGCCGTCGGACGCCGCCGTGGCCGAGGCGCGCGAGATCCTCGCCGCGATGGACGAGGCCAAGGCGTCCGGCGCGGGCGCGACGGTTTACAAGGGCCGGCTGGTCGACATCGCGTCGATCAAGCAGGCCGAAGTGATCGTGCGCCAGTCCGAGATGATCGCCGCGAGCGCCTGATCTCGAGCGCTGCGCGGCGGGCCGACGGCGCTGCCGCGTGTTGCATCGACCCCTGCGGCCCGCCATATCGGGGGCCACCGCCCCGATGGGCGCAGGAGGATCCGCATGACGCAGTATCTCGACTTCGAGAAACCCCTCTCCGAGATCGAGGGCAAGGCCGAGGAGCTGCGCGCGATGGGGCGCGCCGACGAGAAGGTCGATGTCGAGAAGGAGGCCGCGGCGCTCGACGCCAAGGCGGGCGAGATGCTGGCCAATCTCTATCGCGGCCTGACGCCGTGGCAGAAGGCGCAGGTCGCGCGCCACGGCGAACGCCCGCATTGCAAGGACTACATCGACGCGCTGTTCACCGACTGGACGCCGCTGGCCGGCGATCGCAACTTCGCCGACGATCACGCGGTAATGGGCGGGCTGGCGCGGCTGGACGGGCGTTCGGTCGTCGTGATCGGCCACGAGAAGGGTCACGACACGCGCACCCGTCTGGAGCGGAATTTCGGCATGGCGCGGCCCGAGGGCTATCGCAAGGCGATCCGCCTGATGGAGATGGCCGACCGGTTTTCGCTGCCGGTGGTGACGCTGATCGACACGCCGGGCGCCTATCCCGGCAAGGGCGCCGAGGAGCGAGGCCAGTCCGAAGCCATCGCGCGCTCGACGCAAGCCTGCCTGCGCCTCGGCACGCCGCTGGTCTCGGTGGTCGTGGGTGAGGGAGGATCGGGCGGCGCGGTGGCCTTCGCCACGGCCAACCGCGTCGCGATGCTCCAGCATTCGATCTATTCGGTGATCTCGCCCGAGGGCTGCGCGTCGATCCTCTGGAAGGACGCCGAGAAAATGCGCGAGGCCGCCGAGGCGCTGCGGCTGACGGCGCAGGACCTGCTGAAGCTCGGCGTGATCGACCGCATCATCCCCGAGCCGACGGGCGGCGCGCATCGGGACCGGGCCGCGGCCATCGCATCGGTCGGATCGGCGATCGAGGCGATGCTGGGCGAGTTCGACGGCATGGCCCCGGAGGCGATCCGCGCCGCGCGCCGCACCAAGTTCATCGAGATGGGCGCAAAGGGTCTTGCGGCCTGAGCGTCGTGCTCAGCGCCTGAGATAAACACCTTCGGGCAGGTCAAGCGCCGCGGCCAGGTCCCGCACCTGTCCCATGGTCAGCGTGATGCGCACCGGCTCCTCGGTGCGCGGGTCGAGTTGGGTCAGCGTCACGCATTCCTCGAAGGCGGTCACGATCACGTCCTCCTGCGGCGGGGTCGCGCCCTCGCCCTCGTCGACCAGTGTCACCACCGTGGCGTCGAACCCGTGCTCGATCGAGAACATCAGCCCGCCCTCCGCCGCTGCCGCCGCCGGTGGCTCGCGTAGAGCAGAGGCGCGCCGATCCGGTCATAGATCCAGCCCGCGACCGTCCGGATGCCCGGCAAGCCGCCGATCCGCGCCGCCCAGCGCATCCGCGGCATCTCCGCCCAGAGCGCGAGGAAGGCCGGAAACCCGGACAGCGTCTCGCCGCCCCGCCGGACATGCAGCCGTCGGGCCGCCGCGTCCGCCTCGATGCCCCACTCCGCGCGCTCCGGGCCGTTCAGGTCGTCGAACCCCACCGGGAGACCGTCGCGTTCGGTCCAGCGGCGGTAGTGATCGATCTCGAACCGGCAGGCGGGACATTCGGCATTGTAGAGCACCCGCAGGCCGTTCTCGCTTTCGTCACCTGACATCCCGCGTCTCCGATCTATTATCAACCCGGCAAGTGTAGCGGCGGACGGAGAGATTGCCATGCGGACGAAGATGTTGGCGGTGGTCGTGATGGCCCTCCTGGGGGGCTGCGTGGTGGTCGAGACATCGGGCGGCGCGCCCGTGCAGCCCGTCGATCGCGGACCTGATCGCGTGTCGGGATCGACCGCGGTGAACAATTTCCGCGCCGCCGTGTCGCGCGTCGAACCCGCCGCCGAGAACCTGTGCCGCAGCCGGACCAATGGGCTGAACTGCGACTTCCTGATCCGCGTCGATCCCAACCGCAACGCGCCCCCCAACGCCTTCCAGTCGCTCGACCGCTCGGGGCGGCCCGTCCTGACCTTCACGCAGGCCCTGATCGCCGATGCCCGCAACCAGGATGAGATCGCCTTCGTCCTCGGCCACGAGAGCGCGCACCATATCGAGCAGCACATTGCCCGCCAGCGCCAGTCGGCCACCACGGGCGCCATCGTCGGCGGCCTGATCGCGACCGTCGCGGGGGCCGATGCCGGCACCGTGGACCAACTCAGCCGGGCCGGGGCGTCCGTGGGCGCGCGGCGCTTCTCGAAGGAGCACGAGCTCGAGGCCGATGCCTTGGGCACGATCATCACCGCCCGCGCGGGTTACGACCCCGTGCGCGGGGCCGCGTTCTTCACGCGCATTCCCGATCCGGGCGACCGCTTCCTCGGGACGCACCCGCCCAATGCCGACCGGATCGCCACCGTGCGCCGCGTGGCCTCCGGGCTCTGACGGGTACGTGACGGAACGGTGATCCGACGCCGCGCGTTTCAGCTGCGACAAGGAGATCCGCCATGCCCAGCCGCCGCACCGTTCTGACGGGAACCGCTGCCGTCGCTGCCCTCGGGGCGGCTGGCGGCGCATGGTGGCTGAGTTCGGACGAGACCGCGCCGCGCGTCTTCCCCGTCTCTCTGACCGAAGCGGAGTGGCGCGCCCGCCTCTCGCCCGGTGCGTTCGCCGTCCTTCGCCAGGAGGACACCGAGGCCCCCTATTCCAGCCCGCTCGACGACTTCTGGGAGGCCGGCACCTACGATTGCGCGGGCTGCGCCAACCCGGTCTACGGCTCGGACACCAAGTTCGACAGCGGCACCGGATGGCCCAGCTTCTGGGCGCCGCTGGCCGAGGACGCGGTGGGCACCAAGACCGACTACAAGCTCGTCCTGCCCCGCACCGAGGTCCATTGCGCGCGCTGCGGCGGCCATCTCGGGCATATCTTCACCGACGGGCCCGACCCGACGGGCAAGCGGCACTGTCTCAACGGCCTGGCCCTTGCCTTCCGGCCCGAAGGCGAACCTGCGGCCCCGCTGGCGCTTTCGTGACTGTCCGCACGACGGCACGTCGCTAGTGTCGCCCCCATGCGCGCTTGTCTTCTCGTCCTCCTCACCGCCCTGATCTCCATTGCCGCGCCGGCCCATGCCTGTGGCGGGCCCGAGGCCTGTGCTGTCGGTGACCGCAGCTACCATGTCCGCGCGCCCGCCAGCTGGGACGGCACGACGCCGATCGGCGTGATGCTGCATTTCCATGGCTGGGGCCGGCAGGGGCCGGTCCCGCTCGGCAGTCCGCGCACCGGAGCCGCCGCCGATGCCGCCGGTCTCCTCTTCGTGGCGCCGAACGGCCTGGGCCGGAGCTGGGATTTCCGTCATCCCGGATCGCGCGACACGCCTTTCGTCGAGGCGGTGCTGGCGGATGTGGCGGCGCGGTTTCCGATCGACGGACGCCTCGTCGTGTCGGGCTATAGCTGGGGTGCCCTGATGGCGGCGCGCTTCGCCTGCGAGGGCGAGGCCGAGGTCTCCGCGCTCCTCCTGATCGCAGGCGCCTTCCCGCCGGGCATTCCCTGCGAGGGACGACCCGCCCGCGTCGCCCATGTCCACGGCACCACGGATACCGTGCTCACCTTCCCTTACGGTCCCGGCGGGGACACGACCCACGCCGTCGCCCTCTGGCGCGACCGCCTTGGCTGCGACGCGCCCGCCCGCGCCTTCGACTGGAACGCCGTCTCGTGGCTGACCCACAGGCGAACGGAATGGGACTGCGCGTCGGGCCGCGTCACGATGGACGTTCACCCCGCAAGCCACCTGATCCCGCGCGGATGGGTGGCACGGGTGCTGGACGAGGAACTGCAGGGCGCGCGCTGAAGCGCGGGCCGATCCCGATCAGGCGACCGGCGTCCCCCAGAGATCGTATTCCGACGCCTCGTCCACCTCGACGGTCAGGATGTCGCCCGCCGCCAGTTCCTCGAACTCCGAGTCGATGAAGAGGTTGCCGTCGATCTCGGGCGCGTCGGCCTTTGTGCGGCAGGTGGCGCCCTCGGCGTCGACCTCGTCCACGATCACCTCCAACCGCGTGCCGACCTTCGCGGCGAGCTTCGCGGCCGAGATCGCCTGCGCCTTCTCCATGAAGCGGGCGTAGCGTTCGGCTTTCACCTCCGCGTCAACATGGTCCGGCAGGGCGTTGGACCGCGCCCCGGTGACGTTTTCGTATTGAAAGGCGCCGACGCGGTCGAGCTGCGCCTCGTCCAGCCAGTCGAGCAGGGTCTCGAACTCGGCCTCGGTCTCGCCGGGATAGCCGACGATGAAGGTCGAGCGGAGCGCGATCTCGGGGCAGATGCCGCGCCATTCGGCGATCCGGTCGAGCGTCTTCTCGGCATGGGCGGGGCGGGCCATGCGGCGAAGTGTGTCGGGATGGGCATGCTGGAAGGGCACGTCGAGATAGGGCAGCACCAGCCCCTCGGCCATCAGCGGCACGAGGTCGCGCACGAAGGGGTAGGGATAGACGTAGTGGAGCCGGACCCACGCCCCGAGCGACCCCAGGTCCCGCGCGAGGTTCACGATATGCGACCCGGCGCCCGCGCGGTCCTTCCAGTCGGTGCCGTAGGCCGAGGTGTCCTGGCTGATGACCAGAAGCTCGCGCACGCCCGCATCGACCAGCCGTTCCGCCTCGCGGATGACGGCGGCATGGGGTCGGGAGGCCAGCTTGCCGCGCATGTCGGGGATGATGCAGAACTTGCAGCTGTGATTGCAGCCCTCTGCGATCTTCAGGTAGCTGAAATGCCGCGGCGTGAGGGTGACCCCGCTGGCCGGCAGCAGATCGACGAACGGATCGGGCGCCGGCGGGACGGCGGCATGGACCGCGTCGAGCACCCGTTCGTATTGATGCGGCCCCGTCACGGCCAGGACCGTCGGGTGCGCGCCGGTGATATAGTCGGGCTCGGCCCCGAGACAGCCGGTGACGATGACGCGCCCGTTCTCGGCCAGCGCCTCGCCGATGGCCTCGAGGCTCTCGACCTTGGCGCTGTCGAGGAAGCCGCAGGTGTTGACGATGACGGCCTCGGCCTCGGCGTAGTCGGCGCTGATCGCGTAGCCTTCGGCACGCAGCCGCGTCAGGATCCGTTCGCTGTCCACCAGCGCCTTCGGACAGCCGAGCGAGACCATCCCGATCCGGGGCTGACCGGCCCGCGCATCGGTCGGCAGGACGGCACGCGGCGCGAGGTCGGGGCGGAGGTCGGAGGGATTTTCGGGCATGGCGCCCAGATAGGCCTTCAGGCGCGGCGGCGGAAGCCCTTGCGGGGCGCGCGCGCGCATTTCATCGTGGACCGGACAAAGGGGAGTGGCGATGCGAGGTTTGGTCCGGGCGGGTATGGCGCTGATCGCGGTGATCGTGGTCGCCGTGGTGGCGCTGGTGCTGCTGGTTCCGGCCGAGCGGATCGCGCGCTTCGCCGTCGAGCGGTTCGAGGCCGAGACGGGGCGCGCCATGACGATCGACGGCGATGTCGGCGCGACGCTCTGGCCCCGGCTGGGCGTCCGCGCCGAGGACGTCACCGTCGCGAATGCCGACTGGGCGGGCGAGACCCCGATGCTGACGGCCGATGCGATCGAAGTCGGCGTGCCGCTGGCCGCCGTCTTCGGGCGGGTGCTGCGGATCGAGACGCTCGAGATCGAGGGCGCGGTTCTGGTGCTGGAGCGGGGTGCCGACGGGCGCGGCAACTGGGAGTTCGGGAGGCCCGCCATGCCCGGTGGTGCGACGCCGAGCGCGACCCCCGGTCAAGCGACCCTGGCACCAAAGCCCTTCGGGATCGACCGCGCGACGATCACCGGGAGCGACATCACCTGGGTCGACCAGCGCGCGGACCGGACGGTGCGGTTGCGCGCCGTGGATGCCGCGCTGGCGCTGCCCGATGCCGACGGCCCGGCGGAGATCACGATCTCGGCGCTGCTGGCCGGGCAGGCCGTCACGGTCGCGGGCAAGATTGCGCAGGCGCGCGACTTCCTCGGCGGCGCGCTGACGCCGGTGACGCTGACGCTCGAGGCCGGGGGGACGCGGGTATCGCTGGACGGGCGTGCCGATCTCGACCCGACCGCGTGGGAGGGACGGCTCTCGGTGGCCTCGACCGACCGGCTGGCCGTGCTGCGCGCCCTCGGGCTGACGCCGCCGGATCTGCCGCAGGGCCTCGGGCGGGGGCGGCTGGGGCTCGACGCCACGGCGACGCTGGCCCCGGCCGGAAGCCTGCATCTGCGCGATATGGCGCTGGATCTCGACGGCAACCGCCTGACGGGGGCCGTGGATCTCGTGCCGGGCGGCGAGCGGCCGACCATCACCGCCACGCTCGCCGCCGACGATCTGGACCTGACGCCGCTCAGCCGCGAGGGGCAGGGCGGAGAGACGGCGATCGTGGCCGAGACCGGCTGGGCGCGCGAGGCGTTCGACGTCTCGGGGCTCTTCCTCGCCGATGGCTCGCTGACGCTGACCACCGGGGCCGTGCAGCTCGGGGATGCGACCCTCGACGAGCTACGATTGCGCGCCACCGTCGACCAGGGCCGCGCCGTCATCACGTTGCAGCCGCTCGTGGCCTATGGCGGCACCGTGACGGGTGATGTGGTGGTCAACGGGCGGGGCGGGCTCTCGGCGCGGGCCGATCTCGATCTCAACGGACTTCAGATGGCGCCGTTCCTGACCGAATTCGCCGATTTCGACCGTCTCGTGGGGCAGGCCGATGCCAGCATCAGCCTTCTGGGCGTCGGAGACACCAGCGCCGACCTGATGGCGAGCCTCGATGGCGGGCTGACCTTCCGGATGGGGCAGGGCGAGATCCTCGGGCTCGACGTGGCGGGGATGATCCGCAACCTCGATCCGAACTTTCGGGGCGAGGGGCAGAAGACGGTGATCGATGGGATGTCAGTGTCGTTCTCGGTGGCCGACGGCGTGGCGCGGAGCGACGATCTGGCCCTCGACGCGCCGCTTCTGACGGCGACGGGCGAGGGCAGCGTCGATCTGGGCGCCCGGACGCTGAGCTACCGTCTGATGCCGACGCTGCGCGCGGGTGGCATCACCGTGCCCGTTCTGATCGAGGGGCCGTGGTCCGATCCGCGCATTCGGCCCGATCTCGAATTCCTCGCCCGGCAGGAGCTGGAGATCGAGCGCGCCGAGCTGGAAGCCCGCGCCCGCGCCGAGGCCGACGCAGCCCGCGCGCGCGCCGAGTCCCAGGCGCGCGACCGGCTGGCCGAGGAGCTGGAGGTCGCGCCCGAGATCCTGACCGATCGCGGTGCGCTGGAGGACGCGATCCGCGACCGCGTCGAGGAGCAGCTGCTGGACCTCCTCCTCGGGCGCTGAGACGTCGCACCGCATCCGCTGGACCCGGCTCGGCCCGCGCGCTATCTGCCGTGGGTTCCAGACGGGAGTGATTGGAAATGGGTGTCAGCCTGCTCGGCACGTTCGTGAAGCCGGTCCATCGCGAGGGGCCGAAATTCATCGCCATCTTCGCCGCCGTCACACTGGTGCTCTTCATCCTCTGGGAGCCGCTGGGCGTCGTCGGCCTCGCGCTGACGATCTGGTGCTATTACTTCTTCCGCGATCCCGTGCGCGTCACGCCGATGGACGAGGGCCTGATCGTGACGCCCGCCGACGGGGTCGTCTCGCTGATCGAGCCCGCCGTGCCGCCCTCGGAGCTGGGTCTCGGCGACGCGCCCCTGACACGCGTGTCGGTCTTCATGTCGGTCTTCAATTGCCACGTGAACCGCGCGCCGGTCGCGGGCACGATCACCGCCGTCGCCTACCGGCCGGGCAAGTTCCTGTCGGCGGAACTCGACAAGGCCTCCGAGGAGAACGAGCGCAACGGCCTGACCATCGAGATGGAGGACGGCACCCGGATCGGCGTCGTCCAGATCGCGGGTTTGGTGGCCCGCCGCATCCTCTGCGAGGTCGATCAGGGCGCGCGGCTCGAGCGGGGCGGCCGCTTCGGCATCATCCGCTTCGGCTCGCGGCTGGACGTCTACCTGCCCGAGGGCACCGCGCCGCGCGTGTCGCTGGGCCAGTCGATGATCTCGGGCGAGACGGTGTTGGCCAAGCTCGGTGACGCCACCCCCGCCACCTCGAGGACCGATTGATGGGCGGGCGGCGCGAGCCACGGGACGGCCCGCTTCCGATCGTCTCGCTGCTGCCGAACCTCGTGACCATCCTGGGGCTGTGCTTCGGCCTGACCTCGATCCGCTTCACCTTCGCGGACCGGTTCGAGCTGGCCGCGGGCCTTCTCATCCTCGCGGCGCTGGTCGACGGGATGGACGGGCTTCTGGCGCGGCGGCTCAACGCGGCCTCGCCCTTCGGGGCCGAACTCGACAGCCTGTCGGATTTCGTCTGCTTCGGGGTCGCGCCGGCGCTTCTGGTCTACCATTTCGGGCTGGAGGGGCTGGCCGGCATGGGCTGGCTCGCGTCGCTGGCCTTCGCGATCTGCTGCTGCCTTCGTCTCGCGCGGTTCAACGTCGCCGCCAAGGACGAGACGAATGCGTCCGGGTCCTTCACCGGCGTCCCCGCCCCCGCGGGCGCGATGCTGGGGATCTTCCCGGTGACGCTGATGCTGTCGGGGCTCTTCGACCTGCGCGGCTGGGACGTGTTCATCGCGGTCTGGATGCTGGGTGTCGGCGCCCTGATGATCGCGCGCTTCCCGACGGTATCCCTGAAGGCGATGAAGATCAGCCGCGACAACGCGGTCTACGTGCTGCTGGCCGCGGCGCTGGTGATCGGGCTGATGCTCACGCGCCTCTGGATGTTCCATGTCGGCGCGACGTTCCTCTACCTCGCGCTCTTGGCGTGGGGCGTGCTGAAATGGCGGCGGGCCTGAGTACGGCCCGCGCCCCGACGCGTCAGCGGCGCCGGTCGCGGCGCGAGGACATCGGCTGGAACGCCACCGAGACATGCGCCTCGCAATAGGGCTTCCCGGCCTGGACCGGCAGGCCGCAGAACCAGAACTTGGGCGTCGCCGGATCGCCGATCGGCCATTTGCAGGTCCGCTCGGTCAATTCCATCAGGCTGATCTTCTTGGCGGTCTTCTCGACCGCGTTCACCTTGGCCAGCGCCTCGGGCGAGATCTCGTTGGCCGAGGGCTGCGGCGGCAGCGGCTGGCCCGCCATCAGGGGCTTGCGCAGTGACGTGACATTGGTGCCCTGCGGCACGGCGGCCATCGTCCGCGGCTCGTCGTCGTCATCCTCCTCCTCGGCCTCGGGGGCGGGGGGCGGCGCGGGGTCGGCCTTGGCGGTATCCGGTTTCGGCTTGGCCTTCGGCGCAGGCTTGGCGGGCGCGGCCTCGGCCTTGGCCTCGTCGGCGGTCTGTCGGTTCGACAGGCCCAGGCGGTGGACCTTGCCGATCACCGCGTTGCGCGTCACCCCGCCCAGTTCCTTGGCGATCTGCGACGCGCTCGCGCCTTCGCCCCACATCCGCTTGAGGGTCTCGACGCGCTCGTCGGTCCAGGCCATGGAAATCTCCTAACAACTGCTCGATCGTCCCGGCCGCGAACCCGTTCTGGGGGGTGGCGATCCCGGGAGACGTCCTATTGTATGCACGGCCCGTCCGCGCCACAAGGACGCCCGCCCCTACGTCCCCCCGGAGGCCACCATGACCGACACCGCCTTGCAACAGGACCGCCCCGATCCCGGCACTCAGGGCGTGCGGCGGTTCGGGCGGGTCAACTGGCTGGGCCTGCGCACGTTGGCCGAACGCGAGACGCGCCGCTTCCTTGCGGTCTGGACCCAGACGCTGCTTGCGCCGCTGGTCACGGCGGGGCTGTTTCTTCTGATCTTCACGCTGGCGGTCGGCACCCGCCGCGGCGAGGTGATGGGCGTCAGCTTCCTGCATTTCCTGGCGCCCGGCATCCTGATGATGACCGTGATCCAGAATTCTTTCGCAAACGTGTCGTCGTCGATCGTGATCTCGAAGGTGCAGGGCAACATCGTCGACACGCTGATGCCGCCCCTGTCGGCGGCCGAACTCGTGGCAGGTTATCTCGCAGGGGGGATCCTGCGGGGCGTCGTCGTGGCCGCCGCGATCATGTTGGTGCTGTTCCCGTTCATCGGCCTCGGGGTCGAGAACCCGCTGATGGCGCTGGTCTGGGTCGTGCTGGGCGGCGCGTTCCTCGGGGCGCTGGGGATCGTGGCCGGGGTCTTCGCCAACAAGTTCGACCAGATTGCGGCGATCACGAACTTCATCGTCACGCCGCTGAGCTTTCTGTCGGGTACGTTCTATTCGCTCGAGACGCTGCCCCCCGTGATGCAGGCGTTAAGCCACGCGAACCCGGTCTTCTACCTCATCGACGGCCTGCGTCACGCGGTGCTGGGCGTGTCGGACAGCTCGCCATGGCTGGGCCTCGCTGTGGTCGCGACGGCCACGCTCGCGGTGGCGGCACTCGGCTGGTGGATGTTCCGCACGGGCTACCGCCTGAAATCCTGACGCCCGCGCCCGGCGGGCCCTTGCGGCTGCGCGGGCGTCATCCCACATCCGGATCGACGCCCAATGGCCGGTCGGGTCGTCGCCCCGTTTGCCCGGCTGTCGGATCCAAACTTGTCCATCCTTCTTATCGCGCTTGGCTTCGCCGGTCTCCTGATCGGTGGCGAGTTCCTCGTGCGCGGCGCGGTTGCGGTCGCCGAACGCCTTCGTCTCTCGCCGATCGTCATCGGCATCACGCTTGTCGGCTTCGGCACGTCGATGCCCGAGCTCCTGGCATCCGTGCAGGCGGCGCTCGTTGGCGCGCCGGGCATCGCGGTCGGCAACGTCGTCGGCAGCAATATCGCCAACATCCTTCTCATCCTCGGCGCGGCCGCCGCGATCCGCCCGGTCATTGTCGCGCGGGGCGAATTCCGCCGCGACGGGACGGTGCTCGCACTGGCGACGCTCCTCTGCCTCGCCGCCGTCCTCTCGGGCACGTTGGGGCGCGGGGCGGGACTGGTCTTTCTCGCCGGCCTCGCGGTCTACATCATCCATACGATCCGGACGGGCGCCGCCGAGCCGGCGGACCCCCTGGCCAGCCGCCCGAGCATGGCGACGGCGCTTCTCTGCGTCGCGGGCGGCCTCGTCGCGCTTCTGGTCGGGGCGCGTGCTCTGGTGAGCGGTGCCGTCACGGTGGCTGCCGATCTGGGCGTGTCCGAAGCGGTGATCGGTCTGACGGTGGTGGCGATCGGCACGTCCATGCCGGAACTCATCACCTCGATTCTCGCCGCACGGCGCGGGCAATCGGCACTGGCCTTCGGCAACATCGTCGGCAGCAACATCTTCAATATCCTGGGCATTCTCGGGGTGACGGCGCTCGTCCATCCGCTTGAGGTGCCTTCGGTCATCGCAGGCTTCGACATCTGGGTGATGCTCGGTGCCACGACGGTGCTGATGGTGGCCGCGCTGACGGTCGGGCGGATCGCGCGCGCCCTGGGGGTGGCACTCCTGATCGCCTACGCGGCCTATCTCGGGTGGCTTGTCCTCTCGGCCTGAGCCGTCAGACCCCGAGGCACCAGCGCATGATCGCCTTTTGTGCGTGCAGACGGTTCTCGGCCTCGTCGAACACGACCGAGCGGGGACCGTCGAGCACGGCGTCGGTAATCTCCTCGCCGCGATGGGCGGGCAGGCAATGCATGACGAGGGCGTCCTCCGGCGCGGCGTCCAGCAGGCGTTCATTGACCTGATAGGGCCGCAGGAGGTTGTGACGCCGCTGACGCGAGCTTTCGGCATCGCCCATCGAGACCCAGGTGTCGGTGACGATCAAGTCGGCATCGGCCACCGCGCGGGCGGGGTCGCGCTCGACGCGCATGTCGCGGCCGGCGCGGCGGATCGCACCCATCAGCGCGTCGGGCGGGTCGAGCTGGGCGGGACCGGAGAAGGTGAAGTCGAACCCGAAGCTCGCCGCGGCGTGCAGGAAACTCTGCGCGACGTTGTTGCCGTCACCCATCCAGGCGACGCGCTTGCCCGCGATGGGGCCGCGATGCTCCTCGAAGGTCATGACGTCGGCCATGATCTGGCAGGGATGCGAGCTGTCGGTCAGGCCGTTGATGACGGGGACGGTCGCGTGCTCGGCCATCTCGTGGAGGATGTCTTCGCCGAAGGTGCGGATCATGATGAGGTCGACATAGCGCGACAGGACGCGGGCCGTGTCGGCGATGGTCTCGCCATGCCCGAGCTGCATCTCGGCGCCCGAGAGGACCAGCGAGGTGCCCCCCATCTGGCGGACGCCGACATCGAAGCTGACGCGGGTCCGGGTCGAGGGCTTCTCGAAGATCAGCGCGACGACCCGCCCGTCGAGCGGCAGCTCGTCGTCCGGCGTGCCCTTCGGCCGGTCGCCGCGCGCGTCCTTCATGCCGCGCGCCTGTCCGAGGATGTCGCGCAGGGCGGCGGGGTCGGTGGTGTGGATGTCGAGGAAATTGTTCATCGTGGTCTCCGGGCGGAGAGGCCGGGGGGCTGTCTGCCCCCCGGACCCCCCGAAGGTATTTTCGGCCAGAGGAGTTCAGGCCGGGACGAGGGAGGCGGCGGCGCGGTCGAGACGCGCCACGGCCTCGCGCAGGTCGCTTTCGGTGATGTTGAGCGCAGGCAGGATGCGGATGACGTTGTCGGCGGCGGGTACGACGCAGGTCTCCTGCCCGTAGGCGGCCTGCACCACGTCGGCATTGGGCACCCGGCATTTCAGGCCGAGCATCAGGCCCGACCCGCGCACGGCCTCGAACACGTCCGGGTGGGACGCGACGAGCCCTTCGAGCGCCTGCCGGAAGGTGCCGGACTTGCGCCGGACCTCGGCCAGGAAGGCGTCGTCGGCGACGGTGTCCATCACCGCGTTGCCCACCGCGCAGGCCAGGGGGTTGCCGCCATAGGTCGAGCCGTGGGTGCCCGCCGTCATGCCACGCGCGGCGGTCTCCGTGGCCAGGAGCGCGCCCAGCGGAAAGCCTCCGCCGATGCCCTTCGCGACCATCATGATGTCGGGCGTCACGCCTGCCCATTCATGCGCGAAGAGGCGGCCGGTCCGGCCCATGCCGCATTGGACCTCGTCGAGGATCATCAGCGCGCCTGTCTCGTCGCAGGCATCGCGCAGGCCCTTGAGGCACTGGTCGGGAACGGGGACAATGCCGCCCTCGCCCTGCACCGGCTCGAGGATCACCGCGGCGACGTCGGGGGCGGTCATGGCCTCGGCAAGCGCGTCGTGATCGCCGAAGGGCAGGTGGCGGAACCCCGGCAGGAGCGGCCCGAACCCGGCGGTCATCTTTTCCGACCCGGCGGCGGCGATGCCCGCGGCGGAGCGCCCGTGGAAGGACCCGGTGAAGGCGAGGATCACATGCCGGTCGGAGCCCTGGCTCGACCAGTACTTGCGGGCCATCTTGACGGCCAGCTCGCAGGCCTCGGTGCCCGAATTGGTGAAGAAGCACGTATCGGCGAAGGTCGCGTCGACGAGCTTTTCGGCCAGCGCCTCCTGCTGGGGGATGTGGTAGAGGTTCGACGTGTGCCAGAGCGCGCCCGCCTGATCGGTCAGCGCGCGGGTCAGGCCGGGATGCGCGTGACCCAGCACGTTGACCGCGATGCCCGCCCCGAGATCGAGAAAACGTCGCCCGTCCTTCTCCACCAGCCACGAGCCTTCGCCCGAGACAAAGCTCAGCGGGGCGCGGTTGTAGGTGGGCAGAACGGGGTCGATCATCTCCGTCATCCTTCTGATCCGGCGTGAGCGTCCGGCTTGGCCCGAAGGTCACGCGAAGTCAATTCGCCAGGGGTCCACACGCAAACGTCAGATGACGGTGAGCGGTCGAGAGTGCTTGAACGGGGCCGACACCAACCCGGAGGACCCCATGACCCGTCTCGCCCCCCTGACCCTTGTCGCCGCCCTGCTGGCCGCCCCCGCCTTTGCCGAGGAAACCTGCCCGCTGCCGGCGGATCGCTACGACATGGATGCCGCCGCGATCGACGCGATGTATGACTGTATGTCGGCCTGGATGATCGAGGGCTACCAGTCGGGCGGCGACGAGGTGGCGATGGCCTACCGCGACTGGACGCAGGCCTCCATCCGGCCCGCGGTGGCGGGCGTCCATGGCGAGCGCTTCCTCAACACCTTCGTCAACGAGATCGCCGCCGAGCAGTACCTTCAGTTCGCGGAAGGCGAATTCGAGATGCCGGTCGGATCGGTGCTCGCCAAGGAGATGATCGGCGTGCGCGACAACGGCAATGCTCGCCGGGCGCCGCTTCTGATCATGACCAAGGTCGACGACGCGCCCGAGACCGACAACTGGCGCTATTCGGGCGTTCAGCCGACGGGTCAGGCGCTGCGGGTCAGCCAGTCCTTCTGCCACGACTGCCATGTCAATTTCGACGCCAGCGACTCGATGGGCTACCCGCTCGAAGAGGTGCGTGCGGCCGCGAACTGAACAGACCGAGACGCGCCCACGACTTCGGCCGCCCGTCGGGACATCGTTCCGGTGGGCGGTCGGCGGTGGGGCCGATCGTTCGTCTCATGCGTGAAATGGAGGTCGGGGCCTGTCGTGACAGGCGCACGGCTCCGGGGTGCCGCACCCGTTGGGGCACGGCCGGGATCGGGCCCGACCCCGCCCCGCGCGCGTCACCGTCGCGGGGCCCCGGGGTCGTGGTCTGTGTGGCGCGGGGTGCCACCCCCGCCCCGGTGGTGCCGCGGCGAGACAGGGTATCGGGGTGATTGCTTAACGAAGGGTTCACGCGCCGCCCTCGACAGGCGCGGCGACAGCGGGCAAACCCGATGCCATGTGGCCCCGCACCCGTGCCCTCTCCGTCCATCTGCTGACCGCCACGGGTGCGGTCTTCGCGATGTTCGCCCTTCTGGCGGCAGTCGAGACGGCCTGGTCGTGGATGTTCCTGTGGCTGCTGGCCGCGCTGATCGTGGACGGGATCGACGGGCCGTTGGCGCGCAAATACGAGGTCACGCTGCACGCGGCGCGGTTCGACGGCGTGCTGCTCGACCTCATCATCGACTACCTCACTTACGTCTTCATTCCGGTCTACGCGCTCTACGCCAGCGGGCTGGTGCCCGGCTGGGCAGGCTGGGGCATACTGATCGTGGTGCCGTTCGCCAGCGCACTCTATTTCGCGGATGCGCAGATGAAGACCGCGGATGCCAGCTTCGAAGGGTTTCCGGGCTGCTGGAACATGGTCGCGCTGGTGGTCTTCGTCCTTCAGCCGAACCCGTGGCTGACGCTGATCGCGTCGAGCCTTCTGGCGGCGGCGATGTTCCTGCCGTTGCGCTTCGTGCACCCGGTGCGCACGGCCCGGTGGCGCCCGCTGACGCTGGCGGTGACGGTGCTCTGGATGCTGCTGGCGCTGACGGCGGCCTGGGGCGAGTTCGGGCTGGGATACTGGAGCGGTTGGGTCTTCGCGGCGGCGACGGCCTACCTGCTGCTCGCGGGGCTGGTGCAGCAGGTGCTGGAGCGGCGCGCGCCCTGACGGCGCACCGGGTCAGAGGTCGATCGAGCCGTCGGGATTGAGGTCGGGCAATGGCAGGTCGGGATCGAGCGGCGTCTTCCGCCGGATCACGATGTCCCCGTTGGGCAGGAATTCGGGCGGGTGGTAGGCGTCGAGCTCCGACAGGCTGTCGCCCAGTTCCTTCTGCAACTCCTCCAGAAGCGGCGCGGCATTGCGGGCCAGCCCTTCGAGATCGCGCAGCGCCGGCTCCATCTCCTCCATCAGGCCGTCCATGAAAAGCCGCAACCCCCGCTCCATCAGCGAGGGCGGCTCGACCTCCTGCGCGGCGGCGGGCAGCGTCAGAAGCGCGATCAGCGGAAGGGCGACGAGGCGTGTCATGGCCTCGAAGCTGGGGTGGGACGCGGGCGTGGTCAAGCCGCCGCGGGCCGGTCGGGCAGCTCGAGGATCACCGGGAAGTGGTCCGACGCATCGAGCAACGCCTGTTGCAAAGCCGGATCCCCCGCCGCTTGGGGGTCGTCGTAGGGGTGCAGGATGCGCCACGTCGCGCCGGGCACGAGGTCCGGCGACACCATCGCGAAATCCAGAAGCGCGTTGAGATACCGCTTGTTCACATTGTCCCAGAAGCGCGCGGTGGTCGGGATCGCGGCGCCCAGCCGCGCCGGCTGGGCATGGGGGTCGTGCAGCGCGCCCGCGCCGTCGCCGAGGACGATCTCGACGCCCGAGCGGCCGAATAGCGCTTCGAACCGGTCGAGCCCCGGCCCGTCGTTGAAATCGCCCGCCACGATCAGCCGTGCGCCTTCGGCCAGCCGCTGATCGACGCGGCGGCGCAGCCAGATGCACTGCGCAAGCTGCTTGCGGCGGTTGAGGATGCTGATCTTGAGCGCCTCGGCCCCATCGGTGCCGCGCGTCCCCTTCGACTTGGCGTGAACCCCGATCAGATGCAGCGGACCGGCATCGGTCCCGAGGGTCAGTTCGAGCGGCGGCTTCGACCAGACCAGCTTGTCGGCGCGCAGATCCTGGTCGAGATCGAAGCCGAAGATGCGGTCGAAGCGGGGCGCGTCCTCGGATTCGCCGGGGTCGTGGCGCGCGGTGACGCGACCCGGATCGTAGAGGAGCGCGATCTCCTGCCGGGTGTCGTTCTCGAAGCCGAGAATGGCGGAGCGGGTGCGCAGGCCCGCCCAGCCCGCGAATTCCTCCAAAGCCACGCGCGCGGATCGTCGGAACGACGCGTCGGGGGCTTCGATCACGAGGACCGCATCCGCATCGACGCTCCGCAGCACCGTCGCGATCGCCTCCAGTTGCCGGGCCTTGCTGACCTGGTAGCGCGCCGACCATTCGCCCGTCGCGTCGAGCGTGCCGTCGTCGCGGAACAGCCGGTCGAACCACTCGACGTTCCAGGTGGCCAGCCTCACGCGGTCCCCGCCTGGATGTTCTCCCAGGCGCGGTTGATGGCCACGAGGCGCTTTTCGGCCAGCTTCACGGCCTCTTCGGGCAAGCCGCGGGCGATCATCCGGTCAGGATGGGTGTCGCGCACGAGCTGGCGCCATCGGTCGCGGATCTCGTCCATATCCATGTCGGGCGTGACCCCGAGCACGTCGTAGCAATCGGGCGCTGCGTCGACGACGAACTGCGCCTTGACCGACCGGAAGGCGCGGTCGTCGAGCCGGAAGATGCGCGCGACCCGGTGAAGGAAATCATCCTCGGCCGGGTGATAATCGCCATCGGCCAGCGCAATGTGGAACAGCCCCTCCAGAAGATCGCGCAAGGTTTCGGCGTCGTCCTCGAACATCGCGGCGATGCGCGCGGCGTATTCCTCGAACCCCGCGACGTCGGTGCGGGCGAGGTCGAAGACACGGGCGGCGTTCTCCTCCTCGTCGGGCGGGATGGTGAAGACCTCGCGGAAAGCCGCGACCTCGGAGCGCGTCACGGTGCCGTCGGCCTTGGCCATCTTCGCGCCGAGCGCGATGACGGCGATCGTGAAGGCGACCGAGCGTTCGGGCGGCGCGCGCAGGTAGTCGAAGAGGCTCGACAGGCGTTCGCCGGGCGCGAGCCGCGACAGGGCTTCGAGGATGCGGGACCAGAGCGTCATGCCGCGACCCTAGCGCGCGGTCAGCGTGGCGAGAATGGCGATCTCGGAGAGTTGTTGCGCGGCCCCGAGCACATCCCCCGTCTGGCCACCGATCTTGGCGCGCGCCAGCCGGGCGAGCCCGAACACCATCACGCCCGCCAAGGCCGCCGAAAGGAGGGCCGCGGCGGGCCCATGGATGAGAAGGGCCGCGGCACCGATGGCCAACCCGATCCAGACCGCGCGCGCCTCGGGCACGCCCGCGCCTTTCGAGAGCCCGTCCGTCCGCGCCGCCGTCAGCCACCGCATGAGCGCTGCCATGGGCGCGCGGCTGGCCACGGCAGCGGCGACCGTCACGGCGAACAGCGCACCCTCCGCCGCCGCCTCGGCCAGCAGGAGCCAGCGGATGAGGAGCGACAGGACGAGCGCGATCACGCCATATGCGCCGATCCGACTGTCGCGCATGATCTCCAGCCGCCGTTCGGGGGTGAAGCCACCCCAGACCCCATCCGCCAGATCGGCCAGCCCGTCTTCGTGCAGCGCGCCCGTCACCACGATCGCCACAACGAGCGTCGCCGCCGCCGCAAGGCCCGGCGCGAAGCCCAGGGCCACGACGATCCAGCCCGCGCCACCGGCAAGAAGGCCGACCACCAGGCCCGCCAGCGGCCAGGCCCAGGCGGCGCGGGCCGCGGGATCGGTCGGCGTGCCGCGCACGGGCAGCCGGGTCAGCAGCATCGCCGCCGAGGTCAGGTCGGATTTCACGGACATGTCGCACCTTGACGGCGGGGGGGCGGCTCTGGGCATAGCCGCGGTGCGGCGCCCGGTAAAGACGGGGCCGAGACCAAGACCGGAGCTCCCATGACCGACCTCTCCTCCTTCGCCGCCATCCGCGATGCCCTCGCCGCTGCCCCCGCTCCCGATCGCGCCGCCCGCATCGGGGCCGCCGAGCGCAACGGCCAGCTGACCAAGCCGCCGGGCGCGCTGGGGCGGCTGGAGGACCTGGCGCTCTGGTACGCCGGTTGGCGAGGCGATGCGCGGCCGAGGCTGGAGAAACCCCAGATCCTGGTCTTCGCGGGCAATCACGGCGTCGCGGCCCAGGGGGTCAGCGCCTTCCCGCCCGAAGTCACGGTCCAGATGGTCGCTAATTTCCGCGCGGGCGGCGCCGCCATCAACCAGCTTGCCGACCTCGCGGGGGCGCGGATGGATGTCCATGCGCTCGACCTTGACCGCCTGACCGCCGATTTTACCCAAGGCCCCGCCATGTCCGAGGTCGAGATGGCCGCCGCCTTCGCGACCGGCTGGGGGGCGGTGAACCCCGAGGCCGATCTCGTCGTGACGGGCGAGATGGGCATCGGCAACACGACCGCGGCTGCCGCCATCGCCGCCGCCCTGCTCGGCGGGTCGGGATGGGCCGGTCGGGGCACGGGCATCGACGATGCCGGCCTCGCGCGGAAGGAGGACGCGGTCGCCCGCGCTCTGGACGCCAATCCGGGGCGCACCGGGCTCGAGGTGCTGGCGGCACTGGGCGGGCGCGAGCTTGCGGCGATGGCGGGTGCGATCGCGGGCGCAAGGGCCGCGCGGATCCCGGTGATCCTCGACGGCTTCATCTGCGGTGCCGCCGCGCTCTGTCTTCTGGCCGAGGCCGAGGACGCGCTGGACCATTGCGTCGCCGGCCATCTCTCGGCCGAAGGCGCCCATGCCCGAATGCTGGAGGCGCTCGGGATGACGCCGCTCCTGGCGTTGGGTTTGCGGCTGGGCGAGGGCTCGGGGGCGGCGCTGGCGATCCAGGTGCTGCGCGGCGCGCTCGCCTGTCATTCGGGCATGGCGACCTTCGCCGAAGCGGGCGTCGCCGACGGCTAGCCCGCGCGCGCGTCCCGCTCGGCGACCATGAAGGACAAGGCGTCGGCGACGATCTTCGTCTCGGCGCCCCCGGTCACGCCGCCGATGCCGACGCGGCGCCCGATCCGCCACCACATGCCGGGCACCCAGGCGCGGCCCGTGGGTTCGCGCAGCCGTACGAGGAAGCCGTTGGACGGCTTGAAGCTGAAGAGCGCGCGGTCCACCGACGCGATGTTGTCGAGCGGCGCGATGGGGCGTCCGTCTTCCTGTCGCAGCCCGTCTTCGTCCAGTACGATCCCGATGCTCGACCCGCGCCAGCCGGATTGCGCCAGCACCAGCGCCGCGATCCCAAGCCCCAGCAGGACGACCCGCCAGATCAGCTCGGCGGGCGGAAAGGCCATCGCGATATAGAGCAGCAGGAGACCAAGAAGCACCTGCACCACGAGCCCGAGGACGCGGCGCGGGGCCGAGGGGCGAAGGATATGCAGAGGCTCCGACATGTCAGCCGCCTAGCGCCGATGCCCGGCCCGCACAACGCCTAGATCAGGCCGCGCCACGACAGGATCATCGCGAAGAGGACGATCACGATCAGTACGCGTATCGCCGCCAGCCCGATCAGCGCCGAGCGGTCGCGGCGGCGGAACTTGCCCTCGGGGATTGCGGCGAGGTGGCGGTCGAGCATCGCGCAAGTCGCCTCGATCCGCCGTGGGTCGAGATCGCGGGCCGTGGCCGGGTTCGCCAGCCGGGCCTTGGCGTCCACCAGTTCCCGCCCCTGCGCCAGCGCGGCCCGGGGCAGTCGACCGCGCGCGGCGGCCAGCTTGTCGGCCAGCCGCCCGCGCAGGTGCAACCGCTCGGCCAGGAGGGCCTCGGTCCGTTCGATGCGGGTCAGCGTCGCGTCATGCATGGCGCGCAGCCTAGGCGCGGGGCGGGGCGGCTGGCAATCGGGGCGGGGCGGCGATACTCCGTTTCCATGCTCAACACGATCCGCCACGGCACCCCGACCGACCGCACCCCGCTCCTGATCGCGCATGGCCTCTTCGGGTCGGCGCGGAACTGGGGCGTCGTGGCCAAGCGGCTGTCATCGGATCGTGAGGTCGTCGCCGTCGATATGCGCAACCACGGTGCCTCGCCCTGGTCGGACGAGCATTCCTACGCCGCGCTGGCGGGCGACCTGGCCGAGGTGATCGGCGACCGGCGCCACGATGTTCTCGGGCATTCGATGGGCGGCAAGGCGGCCATGGTCCTCGCGCTGACGGAACCGGACGCGGTACGTCGGCTCGTCGTGGCCGATATCGCGCCGGTGACCTATGGCCACACGCAATCCCATCTGATCGCCGCGATGCAGGCCGTCGACCTGTCGAAGGTCGACCGCCGCTCGGATGCGGTCGCGCAACTTTCCGACGTGCCCGACGACGGCACGCGGGCGTTCCTCTTGCAATCGCTGGACGCGGCCGGGGGGCGCTGGACGCTCAACCTCGACGCGCTCGATGCCGAGATGCCCAAGATCATCGGTTTTCCGGATATCGGCGGACAAAGCGCCGCGCCCGCGCTGTTCCTCTCGGGTGGCGAGAGCGACTATGTCCGCCCCGAACACCGCAACCCGATCCGCGCGCTCTTTCCCGAAGCGCGCTTCGCGAAGATCCCCGGCGCGCATCACTGGTTGCATGCCGAGAAGCCGCGCGAGTTCGAGGCGGCGGTGCGGGTCTTCCTCGACGCCTAGGGCGTCAGGCCCTCGGGCTCGGCCAGGCCGTTCGCGCGGCAGGCGGCGGTCACCGTATTGGCCAGCAAGCAGGCGATGGTCATCGGCCCGACGCCGCCCGGCACCGGCGTGATCGCCCCGGCCACGGCGGCGCAGCTGTCGAAATCGCAATCCCCGACCAGCCGGGTCTTGCCCGCGCCGCGCTCCGGCGCGTCGATCCGGTTGATCCCGACATCGATCACCGTGGCCCCCGGCTTGATCCAGTCTCCGGTCACCATCCTGGGCCGGCCCACGGCCGCGACCACGATATCGGCGCGGCGGCAGACGGCTTCGATCTCCTTCGTGCGGCTATGGGCGATGGTGACGGTGCAGCTGTCGCCCAGCAGAAGCTGCGCCATCGGCTTGCCGACGATATTCGAGCGTCCGATCACCACCGCGTCGAGCCCCGAGAGCGAGCCCAGATGGTCGCGCAGCATCATCAGGCACCCGAGCGGCGTACAGGGCACCATCGCCTTCTGCCCGGTGCCCAGAAGGCCGACATTCGAGATATGGAACCCGTCCACGTCCTTGGCCGGATCGATCGCGTTCAGCACGGCCTCGGCATCGAGGTGGCCCGGCAGGGGCAGCTGCACGAGGATGCCGTGGATCGCGGGGTCGGCATTCAGCTGTGCCACCTTCGCCATCAGCGCGTCCTGCGAGCTGTCCGCGTCCATCCGGTGCTCTTCGGAGTGCATTCCCGCCTCGACGGTCTGCTTGCCCTTGTTGCGCACATAGACCGCGCTTGCGGGGTCTTCGCCGACCAGCACGACCGCAAGGCCGGGCGTCACGCCCGCGGCCTTCAGCCGTGCGACCTCCTCGGCCACGCGGCCGCGAATGGTGGCCGCGAAGGCCTTCCCGTCGATGATCTTCGCCGTCATGCGTCGCTCCTCCGGGGCCCTCGCGCGCCCTCTTCCTCTTGCCCGAAATACCTCCGCCGGAGGCCCGGCGGCGACGGGGGCTCGATGCCCCCGTCGCCGCCCTTCTGCGCGACGGCCCCCGGCCGGCGCAACCGTCGCGCGGCGCTCAGAACAGCCCCTCGACCTCGCCCGCGTCGTTCAGCCGGATATTCTCGGCCGAGGGCACGCGGGGCAGGCCGGGCATGGTCATGATCTCGCCGCAGATGACGACCACGAAGCCCGCGCCCGCCGAAAGCCTCACCTCGCGGACGGGGACCGAATGACCCGTCGGCGCGCCGCGCAGCTCGGGGTCGGTCGAGAAGGAATACTGCGTCTTGGCCATGCAGACCGGCAGGTGTCCGTAGCCCTGGTCCTCCCACGCCTTCAACTGGTCGCGGATCTTCTTGTCGGCCAGCACCTCGTCGGCGTGGTAGATGCGCTTGGCGATGGTCTCGATCTTCTGGAAGAGCGGCATCTCGTCGCCGTAGAGCGGCGCGAAATTCGCCGTGCCTGCATCCGCGATCTCGGCCACGCGGCGGGCCAGCGCCTCGGACCCCGTCGAGCCGTCGGCCCAGTGCTTCGAGATGATCGCCTCGGAGCCTTGGGTTGCGACATAGTCGCGGACCGCCTGCACTTCCGCCTCGGTGTCGCCGGTGAAATGGTTGATCGCGACCACGACGGGAACGCCGAAGCTTTTGACGTTGCCGATATGGCGGCCAAGATTGGCGCAGCCCGCCTGGACCGCCTCGACGTTCTCGGCGCCAAGATCGGCCTTGGCCACGCCGCCGTTCATCTTCATCGCGCGCACCGTCGCCACCAGCACCACGCAATCGGGGGCGAGCCCGGCCTTGCGGCACTTGATGTTCATGAACTTCTCGGCGCCCAGATCGGCCCCGAAGCCCGCTTCGGTCACCACGTAATCGGCCAGCTTCAGCGCCGTGGTCGTCGCGATGACCGAGTTGCAGCCATGGGCGATATTGGCGAAGGGCCCGCCATGGACGAAGGCGGGATTGTTCTCAAGCGTCTGGACGAGGTTCGGCTGCATCGCATCCTTCAGAAGCACCGTCATCGCGCCGTCGGCCTTGATGTCGCGGCAGAAGACCGGCGTGCGGTCGCGGCGATAGGCCACGATCATGTCGCCCAGCCGTCGCTCCAGATCACCGAGATCGGTGGCGAGGCAGAGGCAGGCCATCACTTCGGAGGCGACCGTGATGTCGAAGCCCGCCTCGCGCGGGAAGCCGTTCGACACGCCGCCGAGCGATGCCGTGATCTGGCGCAGCGCGCGGTCGTTCATGTCGACGACCCGCCGCCAGACGACGCGGCGCACGTCGATCTCCAGCTCGTTGCCCCAGTAGATGTGGTTGTCGATCATTGCAGACAGGAGCGAGTGGGCGCTGGTGATCGCGTGAAAATCGCCCGTGAAGTGGAGGTTCATCTCCTCCATCGGGACGATCTGCGCATAGCCGCCGCCGGCCGCCCCGCCCTTCATCCCGAAATTCGGCCCGAGCGACGCCTCGCGGATGCAGATCATCGCCTTCTTGCCGATCGCGTTCAGCCCGTCGCCGAGGCCGACGGTCGTCGTCGTCTTGCCCTCGCCCGCGGGCGTCGGGTTGATCGCCGTTACGAGGATCAGCTTGCCATTCGGGCGATCCTTCACACCGTCGATGAAGCCCTGGCTGACCTTCGCCTTGTCGTGGCCATAGGGCAGCAGGTCGTCGGTCCCGATGCCGATCCCGGCGCCGATCTCCTGAATTGGCTTCTTCTTCGCCGCGCGGGCGATCTCGATATCGGTCAGCGGCATGGCGGTGGTCCTTTTCGCGCGCGGTGGTGCCTGCGCCTACGCCTAAGCGGGGCAGCGCCCGCGCCACAGCCGAAATGCGACATTCCGGTCGGTCCGGGCGTCGCGGCGGGGAGCGGGGCGTCGCCGATCGTCACCCCGCGTTTCCGACCGGCGCCGGGATCACGCTGCCGTGTGACGCGATTTTCATGGGAACCGACCGATTCGTCGCGCGTTAGCCCGCCAGACACATGAACACACCACAGGGGCCGCTATGTCCCCGGAAAGACAAACGAATGACCAGCACCAGCCTCTTCATCCACGCCGGTTTCATTTCGGGCCTCGCCCTCGCCATGATTGCGGGCCTCGCCCTCGGCTGACCCCGGTATCGTTCAGCCGGGCCACACAGGGACGACGACCGTCTCCGGCCCGGCCCCCGGCGCACATGCGTGCGCATGAAGGCGCGCGCCCCGTGAGATCTCAGGCATCCCGCGGGGCGCCGTCGCGTCCGGGGTTCAGGCCCCGGCCCAGGCCCGCTGATCCGGCAGATGCAACCGGAGCCGCCCGCCGCGCCGAAGCTCCCCCTCGCGCTCGACCCAGGCCGTCACGCCGCGCAGCCCCTTGGCCGCGGCCTTGAACGCCCTGCCGTGACCGGGCGCCGCCGCGTCGATCACGGGGGCGGGCAGGTTGCAGGGCCGGTTCTCCATATCCACGACGATCGTCGCGCCGTCCTCGGCTTGAAGCCGGGCGGAGGGCGGCAGGTGCGTGAAGTCGGGGATGCCGCGCAACACGAGCGTCGCGCCGATCCAGGCCGGGTCGAACCGTTCGACGCCGATGTCGGCGGCGATCTGGGCCAGTTCTTCTTCCGAGACGACGGCCAGTTGGCGCACGTTGCGGATCTCGGTGCCTTTCGGATGCTGCGCTGTCACCCGGCTGCAGGACGGGCGCGTCAGCCCGCCATGGGCCTCGTCCACGGGACCCGCGAAGGTCAGCCGCAGCGTCTCACGCGGGGTCGAGGCCAGCGCCGCGTCCCGGTCCGGCACCGTCCCCAGCCAGGTCACGGTGCCATAAATCTCGGTCGGGGCCAGTGCGGGCATCGGGGAACCTCCGGGTCATGCGCCACCGAGATAGCCGTAGGACCGCAACGAAAAAAGGCCCCGGATCGCGCCGGGGCCGTCTTCCGTGTCGATGCGTCGGGTGGACCGGTCGCTCGCCGTCAGGCGCTTGGTTCGGGCTCGGGCGCGATGTCAGGGTTCTTGGGCTTCGGCTTGGTCTTCGGGATCGCGGTGATGCCCGAGCCGCCCGAGGGCAGGTCGTCCTGATCGTCGCCGCGGGTCAGCGCCTCGCCATTGATGACCTTCATGATCTCGGGGCCGGTCAGCGTCTCGTATTCCAGAAGACCCTGGGCCAGCCGTTCGAGGTCGTCGGCCTTCTCGGTCAGGATGCGCTTGGCGGTGTCGTAGCCGGTCTGCACCAGCTCCTTCACCTTCTCGTCAATCTTGGCCTGCGTCTCGGGCGAAACGCTGCCGCCGCCCTGATAGCTGCCCAGATAGGACTGCTGCTCGTTGGCGTAATCGACCATTCCCAGCTCGTCGGAATAACCGAACTGCGTCACCATCGCGCGGGCGATCTTGGTCACCTGCTGGATGTCGGAGGCCGCACCCGAGGTGACGTTCTCCTTGCCGAAGATCAGCTCCTCGGCGACGCGTCCGCCCATCGCCATGGCGATCTTCGAGGTGTATTTCGTCCAGCTGACCGAAAGCTGATCCCGCTCTGGCAGCGACAGCACGAGGCCCAGCGCGCGGCCGCGCGGGATGATCGTCGCCTTGTGGATCGGGTCGTGCTGCGGGACGTTCAGGCCGACGACGGCGTGACCGGCCTCGTGATAGGCCGTCAGCTTCTTCTCGTCCTCGGTCATGACCATGGACCGACGCTCGGCGCCCATCATGACCTTGTCCTTGGCTTGCTCGAAATCCTCCATCGTGACGACGCGGCGCCCGATGCGTGCGGCCATCAGCGCGGCCTCGTTCACGAGGTTGGCGAGGTCGGCGCCCGAGAAGCCGGGCGTGCCGCGCGCGATGATGCGCAAATCCACGTCGGCGCCCAGCGGCGTCTTGCGGGAATGGACGCCGAGGATCTTCTCACGACCCTTGATGTCGGGGTTGGGCACCTGGACCTGGCGGTCGAAGCGGCCGGGGCGCAGAAGCGCGGGGTCCAGCACGTCGGGACGGTTGGTGGCCGCGACGATGATGATGCCCTCATTGGCCTCGAAGCCGTCCATCTCGACCAGGAGCTGGTTCAGCGTCTGCTCGCGCTCGTCGTTGCCGCCGCCATAGCCCACGCCACGCGACCGGCCAACGGCGTCGATCTCGTCGATGAAGACGATGCAGGGCGCATTCTTCTTGGCCTGCTCGAACATGTCGCGCACACGGCTGGCGCCCACGCCCACGAACATCTCGACGAAGTCCGAGCCCGAGATGGTGAAGAAGGGCACGCCCGCCTCACCGGCCACGGCACGGGCCAGCAGCGTCTTGCCGGTGCCCGGAGGGCCGACCAGAAGCGCACCTTTGGGGATCTTGCCGCCGAGGCGCGAGAACTTCTGCGGGTTGCGCAGGAATTCGACGATCTCCTCGAGGTCTTCCTTGGCCTCGTCGATGCCCGCCACGTCGTCGAAGGTGACGCGGCCGTGCTTCTCGGTCAGGAGCTTGGCCTTCGACTTGCCGAAGCCCATGGCCCCGCCTTTGCCGCCGCCCTGCATCCGGTTCATGAAGAAGATCCAGATCCCGATCAGCACGAGGAACGGCAGCCAGAGGCCCAGCGCGGACATGAAGCCGCTCGTCTCCTGGCTTTCGGCGACGATGCGGACATCGTTGTTCAGAAGCGTCTCGGTCACGTCGACATCGGCCGGCTTGATCGTGAACTGCTCGGCGCCGCCGGCCCCCGCGAAGATGATCCGCTCGCCGTCCAGCGTGACCGAGGAGACGGAGCCGCCCTCGACCTGGTTGACGAAGTCCGAATACGGCACCTCGCGCGCGGACATGGCGGAGTTGCCGCCCGAGAAGAGCTGGAAGAGCGCCATGACGAGCACGAACAGCACGACCCAGAAGGCGATATTACGGGCGTTTCCCAAGGGGAGTTCCTCCGATCAGGGATTGCGGGCGACAGCGTCGCGTTGAGGCTAATCTAAGCATTGGGCCGGTGGGTTCAACGCAAGATCAGCGACGCGAGGAACGGGGCGCGCGGTTTTGCCGTCCATCCGGCGGCCGACCCGACCAACGGGGCGGCAATCAGATCGTCGCCGCGTCGCACCGCGGGCGAGGCCATCAGCGAAGCGCGGGGCAGGCCCGTCGCGCGCCAATCGGTCTGCGCCACGTCGTCCCCGAGCGCGCTCACGGTCAGGTCCGGCGCGTGGGGGCCGGTCAGGGTCCAGCGGCCGTCCCAGGTCCGGTCCGTCGGGCCGGGCGGAGCCGTAGCCGCCGGCTCGCGCGCCAGCCGGAGCGTGTCGCCCTCGGAGCTCAGCACACAGCCCCCGAGGGTACAGGTCGTACCGCCCAGCGCGTGGTCCAATAGCCGCAGCCGCGCGTCGCGGCGCGGCCCGTAGCCGCCGCCGATCCAGTGCAGCCCGGCCAGGAGGAGGCGGGGCAGCGGGTCCGGGTCGCCCGCATGCGCGCCGCGGAGTGCGTCCATCCCGTCGATCAGGAGGTCGCCGCGATCCTCGCGGACATGGTTGCGCGCAATGGTGCGGGCATGGGCCACGAGGCTTGCGCGCGCATCAACCAGCGCGGATGCGGAACCCGCGAGCGTCGCTTGGTCGAGGCCCAGCGCCGCGATCGCGCGCCGCACCTCCACACGGTCGAAGGTCGGGTCTGCGTTGGACGGATCGTCGATCCAGTCCTCGCCCCGCGCGGTCAACGCATCCCGCAGGTCGGCGCGGGTCAGCCCGAGCGCCGGGCGATGCCAGGTCACGCCCTCCATCTCGCGCCGCGCGGCCATCCGGGCCAGCCCGTCGATCCCCGCGCCGCGCCGCATCCGGAGGATCAGGGACTCGGCCACATCGTCCTGCGTGTGACCGAGCAGGACGTCGCCCACCCCGGCCACGCGCGCGGCCCCGCCCAGCGCGGCATAGCGCGCGGCGCGGGCGCGGGCCTGTAGCCCGGCACCCGGTTCGATATTCAGCGTCAGCGTGCGATGCGCGGATCCGAGCCGGGCGGCGAGCGCCGCGACGCGCGCGGCCTCGGCCGAAGCCTCCGGTCTCAGGCCGTGATCGACAGTGAAGGCATGGACCATTCGGCCCTCGAGGGCGCAGGCGGCGATCAGAAGCGCAGTGCTGTCGCTGCCGCCCGAAACCGCGACCCCGAGCGGGCCGTCCGGTACGGCGCGCGCGATCGCGGCGGTGAGCGCCGCGATCGCGTCATGCGCGGACGTCACTGGCAGCCGAGTTCGACCCGTGCCGATTGCGCCTGTGCGGCGGCCGGGGCCTGCGGGAAGCGCAGCGGCACCTCGGCCAGCGTCAGGCAGGCCTCGTCGCGCTGACCGAGTTGGCCCAGCGAACGACCCAGCCCCAGCAGTGCCTCGGGCGCGCGGGGGCCTTCGGGCGTGCCCGAAAAGGCTTCGAGATAGGCGCGGGCCGCGGCGGCGGACTGGCCATCGCGGGACAATGCCTCGCCACGCAGGAATTGCGCATCCGCCGATAGGGGGCCGGTCGGGTAGGCGGCCACGAACCGCTCGAACGCGGTCGCGGCCTCGGCGTTGCGCCCGGCGTCGAGGGCCGCGCGCGCGGCGTCGAAATCGGCACGTTCGCCCACGGCCAGCTCCGCGCCGCCGGTCTCGGGCGCGGGGATCGGCGCGGGCGCGGCTCCGGCAGCACCCTCCGCCTCGCCGCCCAGGGGGCCGGGCGCGGGCAGGGCGCCCAGATCGCAATCGGTCGTCAGTTCGCAGAGCTGGAAGCGCAGATCCTCGATCCGGTTGCCGCCGTCGCGTGCGACGCTTTCGACCCGGAAGGACAGCCGTTCGGTCCGGGCCGTCAGCTCCTGAAGCTGCGTCTCGAGGCTGATGACCCGGTCGGGAAACGTGCTGCCCTCGATGCCGAGCGCCGCGGCGCCGGTCGTCGACAGCTCGCGCGTGAGCTGCTGCAACTCGACGTTCAGGACGCTCAGCTGCTGGCGGATATCGGCCAGCGTGTCGCCCTCCTGCGCCCAGGCGGGCGCAGCCGCCAGCCCGAGCGCCAGCGCCAGCGCCAGCCGCATCAGACGCCCGCCCCCGCGGCGAGCACCGTCACCGCACGGCGGTTCTGGCTGTAGCACGCCTCGGTCGAGCAGACCTGGAGCGGACGCTCCTTGCCGTAGCTGATGGTGCGCATCCGGGTCGCCGAGACGCCCTGGCTCACAAGGTAGTCGCGGGCCGCATTGGCGCGGCGCCCTCCGAGTGCCAGGTTGTATTCCCGCGTACCCTGCTCGTCCGCATGGCCTTCGATCAGCGCGGTATAGGCCGGGTTGGCGTTGAGCCACTGGGCCTGGGCGGCCAGCGTGGCGCGCCCTTCGGGCGTGATCGTCGACTGGTCGACGGCAAACAGGACGCGGTCGCCCACGGTCTGCTGGAAATACGCGACCGAACTGGGGTCGTTCGCGCTGCCGGCGACGACGCCGCCGGCGCCCGCGTTCAGGTCCACCGCGCCGTCGCCCGCGCCGCCAAGCCGGTTGGCGCAGCCCGTCAGGGCAAGCCCGGCCACAAGGATGAGTGCAATCGTTCTCATAGGTCCTGTCCTCTAGTTCAGGAGCGGGCCCCACGAGGGGTCCGAAGCGGCCGCGGGTGTCGCGGCGCGTTGAAGGTTTCGTCCCGTGATGTCCACGGTATAGAGCGCCGGGGCACCCGCCGCACCCGCCGTCTCGCGCGTGAACATCACAACCCTGCCATTGGGCGCCCAGGTCGGACCCTCGTCGAGGAACGCGCCGGTCAGCAGACGCTCCTCGCTGCCGTCCTCGCGCATCACGCCGATATGGAAGCGGCCCGCATTCTGCTTGGTGAAGGCGATGTAGTCGCCCTTGGGGGACCAGACGGGCGTGCCGTAGCGGCCCTCGCCGAAGCTGATCCGCGTGCCCTCGCCGCCCGAGGACGGCATGACGTAGAGCTGCGGCGCACCCGAGCGGTCGCTCTCGAAGACGACGCGGCTGCCATCGGGCGAGAAGCTGGGCGCGGTCTCGATCGAGGGGGCGGTCGTCAGGCGCGTCTGCGCCCCGGTGGCGATGTCGAGCGCGTAGAGGTCGGTATTGCCCGCCACTTCGGCCGAATAGACCACGCGGCTGCCATCGGGCGAGAAGCGGGGCGCGAAGCTCATGTTCTGGTCGACCCCGCCGATCGTCTGCCGCTGGAGGCTGGCCACGTCGATGACGGTGACGCGGGGAAAGCCGCTCTCGTAGCCGGTATAGATGATGCGCGAGCCGTCGGGCGAGAAGCGCGGCGCCAGCACGATCGCGTCAGACGAGGTCAGATAGCTGACATTGGCGCCGTCGTAATCCATCACCGCGATCCGCTTCTGGCGGGCGTCCTTGGGTCCGGTCTCGGAGACGAAGACCACGCGGCTGTCGAAATACGGACCTTCGCCCGTGATCCGCGAATAGGCGGCATCGGCGACCTTGTGCGCCATGCGGCGCCAGCCATCGACGGTCCCGACAAATTGCAGCCCGTCGCCCAGCGGCGCCTCCGAGAAGATGTCGAAGAGCCGGAATTGCACAACGATGCGCCCATCGCCCTCAACCAGCACCGAACCGGTGATCAGCGCCTGCGCGTTCACCGCCTTCCAGTCGGACCATTGCACGGGGCTGTCGAAATTCCCGATGCGGGAGATATGCGCGTCCTGCGGGATTTCGCGGAAGAGGCCGGTGTTCACGAGGTCGGCGGCGATGACACGGGTGATGTCCTGCGACAGATCCGCGGCGGCCGCGTTGCGCGCCACGAAGGTCGGGATGGCGACCGGCAGCGGTTCGATCACGCCGTCGGTGATCGTGATCCGCAGGGGGCCGTCCTGCGCGGTCGCGGGGGCCGCGATCAACAGGGTCAGCAGGGTCAGGAGGGTCGTCAGAACGCGCATGGCGTGGGCCTCTCGGGGTCGGTCAGGTTCCGTATCGCGGAGCGGGCCGCGTTTCTCAATGGGTCACGCCGGGCTGACCGTCGAGGGGCAAAGGTTTGCCCGTCCGGTATCGCGCGCGGACGCGTGGTCATGCGATAGCATCTCACCGCGCGCGCATCTGTTCCGGATCGAAGGTCATCTCGATCTCGCGCCATTGCTCGAATTTCTCGTCCGGCAGATCGAACCCGCCCTGGCCGCAGCGGATGATCGCGCGGCGTCCGGCCTCGTAGGCCTGGTTCGCGGCGGCCTGGCTGCCGCCCTCGAACCCGGTCAGGCGGATGGTGTTGGTCAGCGGCGTGCCGTCGCGGTTCATCTCCATGAAGATCGTCACGCGCGTCCGCATCGCTTCGGTCGAAAGCGAGCCGAGGTTCCAGCAGCGGCTGACCGAGACGCGCAGGCCGTCGCGCTCGCCTTGGGTCAACGGCGGGCCCGCGGGGGCCGAGGGCGCCGGGGCGGGCTGGCTGACGGCTTCGGCGACCGCGCCGGCGATGGCCGCCGCAAGCGGGTCTTCGGCCGGGGCCGGATCGGCGGCGGGGGCGGCCGGTTCGTCCGACGCCGTCTCGACGGGTTGCGAGACCGGTTCGGGACGCGCGGGCTTTCGGCCGGGCCGCAGCGAGGTCTCGGGTGCGGCCGACGGCGTATCGGCCTCGGTCACGATGACGGGCGCGGCCTCCTCGGGGGCGGCGGGCGTGTCGGCGGGCTCGACCGGGTCGGCGGTTTCGGCGGGGGCGGGGGGCGACTCGACCGTGGGCGCGGTTTCGGTCATCGGCGGCGGCGCGGGGGCCGGGGTCGGGGCGACGCGCGGCGCAGCCTCGGGGGCGGGCGCATCGCTGACGGGGCGGTCGGGCGCCTCGGCGGGCGAGGCGAGCGGGTCCGGCGTCTCGGGCGCCACCTCGGTCGGGGGCGGCGGGCTCAGGGCCGCGACGTCCGGGTTCGCGTCGGGCGGGGTCGGCGCGGGCTGATCGGGGCGCGCGGGCGGGGGCGTGCTGTCATCGGGCGGCGCGGGCGCGGCGGCCGGTTCGGCCGGGGTGTCGGGCGGGGTCGGCGCGGCGGGGGTCGGCGGCTCGGGGCTGTCGGGGGCGTTCGAGACCAGAGCGTCGAATTCCGACGCCGAGATCACCGAGACGGCGGCGACCGAGATGCTGTCCTCGGGCGGCGGCGCGTGGAACAGCCCCGCGACCAGCGCATAGGCGATCAGGCCCGCATGGGCCGTCCCCGAGATCGCGAGCGCCGTGCGCCGCTCCATGTCAGTTGCCGTCCGGGTCGTCCGACGTCCCGTCCAGCGACGGCCCACCCGGATCGGTCACGAGCCCGATATCGCGGAAGCCGCCCGCGTTGAGCGCGCCCATCACGACCATGATGTCGCCATAGGGCACCACGCCGTCGGCGCGCAGGAAGACCTTGTCGCCCTGCCGTTCGCCCGCGATGGCCTGCAGGCGCGGCAGAAGTTCGTTCCGCGGCACCTCCGTCGAGCCGATCAGGATGCGACCGTCGGCGGCGACCGTGACGGCCAGCGGCTCCTCCTGCTCCTGCGGGAGCGGGGCGGCGGCGGTCTCGGGCAGCTCGATCGGGACGCCCGCCGTCAGGAGGGGCGCCGCGACCATGAAGATGATCAGAAGCACCAGCATCACGTCCACGAAGGGCGTGACGTTGATCTCGGACATCGGCGCGCTGGCGCGCGAACGCCTGCGCCGTCCGCCCGCCGCGCCGCCGGGCTGGATGAGGCCGCCGGCCATTCAGGCGGCGTCCAGCTGCCGCGACAGGATGGTCGCGAATTCGTCCGCGAAGGCTTCGAAATTGCCGGTGATGCGGTCGGCGTCGCGGCTGAGCTTGTTGTAGAACACCACCGCCGGGATGGCGGCCACGAGGCCGATCCCCGTCGCCAGCAGGGCCTCGGCGATGCCGGGGGCCACGACGGCGAGGTTGGTCGAGCCCGAGAGCGCGATCTGCTCGAACGCGTGCTTGATGCCCCAGACCGTTCCGAACAGCCCGACGAAGGGCGCGGTCGAGCCGACCGTGGCGAGGAAGGTCAGACCGCCTGCAAGGCGGTCGCGCTCCTTCGAGATGGCGACGTCCATGGTGCGGTCGATGCGCGCCTGCGTCCCCGCGATCAGGCCACCATCGTCGCGGTGGCTTCGGTTCCATTCGCCCATGGCGGCGACGAAGATGCGCTCCGAGGCGGATCGCGGCGTGTCGCCGATCTTTTCGTAGAGCTCGTCCAGCGGCTCGCCCGACCAGAAGGCGCGGTCGAAGGCGGCGGCGTTGCCGCGTGCGCGCCGGAACTGCACGACCTTCTGGAACAGGATCGCCCAGACCCAGATCGAGGCCGCGAACAGCATGATCATGACGATCTTCACGACGAAGGTCGCCCGCCAGAACAGCGCCCAGAGCGAGAAGTCGATCTCGCTGGCGGCTGCCAGTACTTCCGTTTCCATGTGGACTGCCCGTCCCAGTGTTTGCGTCGTTCTCGACGGCGTAATTGGGGCCGGTATTAACAGATGTGAAGCGTCATGGCGAGTGGGATCGGCCTCCGGGCGAAATCCCGCGTGTCCCGCGTGATATCGCGACCGGCCAGGTGAGCGGCGGGCGCGCCGACGCGGATGCGGCGCGAATGACGCGGTCCGGCCCGGCATGCGCCGGGTGTTCGGGCCAGGCGAGCGATGACGCGGTCGGGGCCCCGGAGCCGCGCCCCTGCGACACCGCCCAAGGCGGCGTCTCGGACCAGTGGCAGGCCGCGCTGAGCGCATCGAGATGCAGGGCGAGGCCGGAAATCGGAAAGGACAGCTGCTCGATGCGGCCATTCTGATCGGTGAAGCGTGCGTGGAGCGTCCTGCGTCCGGCGAGGTCTTCGATGAAGGTTCGCGCCCCTTCGTAGGTCCAGTAGCCGAGGCTTTCGCCCCGGTCGTCGACCTGCATCCGGGTGGCGGTCGCGGGCCCGTCGTCGAGGCGCAGTTCGACGGGCCAGCCGTCCGCGTCGCGGGCGGGGGTCTGGCAGTCATGCGCGATATAGGCGGCGGTGCGGTCGCGGACGTACCGCAGGAACAACGTCGCACGCCGCCGTGCACCGCAGGTCAGCGGCGCGTCCGACGGAGTGGAGAGGTAGACGTTCGCGAACCCGTCGAAGGTCGAATCCTCGGTCAGGACGGTCCAGGGCGAGGGCGCTGGCTTAGGTATCGCGGGCGGCGTGGCGGGGGCGGCGACAATCTCGGCCGCGACGTCCACCGGCGGGGCCAGCTGCGGACCGGGCATCGCAGGCGCCGCGGCCGCCCCGGCCATCACCGCATCCCCCGCCCGCCCGAGTGCATAGCCCGAGGCGAGCGCGAGCAGCAGGGCCAGGGACCGCAGGATGATGGACATCGCACACCTCGAATCGCGTCGGGCGAGCATGGCGGACGGGGCGTTAAGGCGAGGTTTCAGCCAGCGCCATGTCGGCGATCTGCGCAGGCAGGCGCTTCGGGCGACCCGCGACGGTCATACAGACGATGGTGACCTCCGCCACAAACAGGAGATCCGCGTCCCGCAACACGCGCTGCGACATCACGAAGCGCGCCGGGCTGCGCGCGGTCAGGCGGGTCTCGACCACGAGCGCGTCGTCGTAGCGGGCGGGCCGCCGGTAATCCGCCTCGATCCGCGACACGGCGAAGACGATGCCGTCGGCGCGCATCGCGGCCTGGTCGATCCCGGCGGCCCGGACCATCTCGGAGCGGGCGCGTTCGATGAAGCGCAGGTAGTTGGCGTAATAGACGATCCCCGCCAGATCCACGTCCTCGTAATAGACGCGGATGGGCCAGCTGTGGACGGTCATTGCATCCGCCCCAGCCGTGCCGCGAGGCGCAGCGCGTGGGCCGGATCGCGGTCCATCGCGGGCAGGACGGGATCGTAACCCGCGCGGATCAGGTCGGCGATCTCGGGGCGGAGCACGGCCGTCCCGTCGATCACCACCAGCGGCGACGCGCCCGCAAAGGCCGTGTCCGACCAGAGGAGGATCGCCTGCACCATCTGGCTCAGCGCCAAGGTTTCGGCGGGCACGTCGGAAAGATGCGCATCCATGCGGATGAAGGCGAAGCAGGCCCGGATCGCGCCGGTCTCGTCGAAGCGGAAGATACGGTACTGATTGGCGTCGGCGGTCTTGAGGCGTGCGACGAGCGGGCCAAGCTCGGGGATCAGCCGGTCGAGATTGGGCGTCTCGGGCAACTCCTCCCAGTCGCGCAGGAAGAACACCATCAGGTTCGCGCCGAGTTCGGGGTCGGTCTCGGCCATCCGGTGGCCCGACAGCACGCAGAGTGCTTCGACTGCACCCTTGAGGACCGCGACCGTCGCATCGGTGACGCCGAAGACGACGGGCACGATAGGACGGCCCCAGCGGGCGAAGAGGAATTGGCCGTCGGCGCGGGTGAAAAGCGCGGCGACGGCGTCGGGCGTGAGCGTCGTCATGGCGCCGAAATGCCACGGGTCGGCGGGTTTCGAAAGGGCGAAGCGGTCGCGTTCGGGGCGGGGCGGCAGCAGCCGGCACGACGCGACGGGCTTGACCGGCGCGGGCGCGGGCATCATGGCCCTCGCGACCCCCGATGGACCGGAGTGCCCGCCATGACCGACCCCCATATCACGCCCGCGTCCTGGACCGCGCTGACCACGCTGTCCGACAAGACCTCCGCCGAGGCGCTGGGCGCGGCGATGGATGAGATGGATCCCGCGCCCGACGGGATCGGCGTCTTCGAGATGGAGGACGGCTCGGGCCTCTGGGAGGTGGGCGGCTATTTCTCGGCCGCGCCCGACACGGTGGCACTGGCGCTGCTCGCGGCGGCCTTTGGTGCTCAGCCCTTCGCCGTCTCGGAGCTGCCGCCGACCGACTGGGTGGCCCATGTCCGGCGCGAATTGCAGCCCGTCGAGGCGGGCCGGTTCTTCGTCTATGGCAGCCACGATGCGGACCGCGTGCCCGAGGATCGCGTGGCCCTTCTGATCGAGGCGGCGATGGCCTTCGGGACCGGGCATCACGGCACCACGAAAGGCTGCCTTCTGGCCTTCGAGGCATTGCTCGAGGATGGCCTGACCCCCGGCCCGGTGGCCGATATCGGCGCGGGCACGGCGGTTCTGGCGATGGCGGCGGCGAAGGTCTGGCCGGACGCCCCGGTCGTGGCCTCGGATATCGACGCGGTCGCCGTCGAGGTGGCCGAGGCCAATCTCGAGGTGAACGACATGGCGGGCCGGGTCGCCTGCGTCGAGGCAGCCGGGTTCGATCATCCCGCGCTGGCCGGGCCATTCGATCTGATTTTCGCGAACATTCTCAAGGGCCCGCTGATCGAGCTTGGGCCCGATATGGCACGGGCCTCGGCGCCCGGCGGTGCCGCGATCCTGTCTGGCATTCTGAACCAGCAGGCCGAGGACGTCGTGGCGGCCTATGGCGATGCGGGGTTCGATCTTGTCCGGCGCGAGGTGCTGGGCGACTGGACGACGCTGACCCTGCGCCGCAGCTGAGGACGGATCGCGGCTCAGCCGACGGCCCAGCGGTACTGCGCGTCGGTTTCGACCGCGCCGGGTCGGATGGCGCGCAGCCGGGCGAGGGCGGCCTCGGGCAGCTCGCCCGCCCGGATCATCAGCCGCAGGGCGATCATGCCCGAGCGGCCCCGCCCGGCCTGGCAGTGGATCAGGAGGCCACCACCCCGGCCGAGCAGCTCCGTCAGCCCCGGCTCGAGCGTGGCCCAGTGCCCGGAGGCGGCGCGGTCCGGGGTGCAGAAGTCGACGATCGGGACGTGATTCCAGCCGATGCCGCGCGCGTCACAGCCGTCGCGGATCGCGCCCAAATCCGCCTCGGGCCCGGCGGTGAGCGTCAGCACGCGCTCCGCGCCCCATTCCGCGATCCGGTCGAGATCGTCGCGGACGGGCCCCGCACGGCCGGGACGCGGCGCGAGGCCGATGCGGCCGGGTCCGATCTCGAGGGACGCGATGGCGAAGGTCATGGCCTGCGGTAGCGCGCGGCGCGGCAAAGAAAAAGGCCCGCCGGGTCGGGCGGGCCTTTGGTGCGGGTCAGTGGAAGCGGATGTCCACGTCGGCGCGGTTCATTCCGATATCCTCGAGCGCGCGTTCGTCGAGGCGGTAGAGGTCGCGGCGGATGGCCCGGCGGGTGCGCCAATCGGCCAGGGTCTGGGAGAACTGGGTGATCGTCGTCATGTCATGGCTCCTTGGTCTTTGGTGTGGCGGGAGGTCAGCGGCGGGCGATGGCGTCGATGTCGCCGCGATCGAGGCCGATGTCGTTCAGCTCGCGGTCGGTCAGGTGCGACAGCGCCTTGGTCGTGACGCGGCGGTCGTTCCAGGCGACGATGCGGCCGAGGACGTTGGCGAACAGGCCCGATGCGGGGGCGGCGGCGGGGCGGAAGGTGTCGAAGGTGGCCATGAACGGCTCCTGTGGTCAAAGATGGTCATTGGGGTGGGCGACCCTCTTTGGCCGTCCTCGGATGAGGGGCAGATAGGACCGGTTTTCACTCCGCACAAATATCATGCGAACATGCCCGTCATGCGCGCATTGCATGGCGGCGCTGGTCTTGCGGTGGACCCCGTGCTAGGCCGAAACGAAGGAAGAACATCCGGGGCAGGGCAGATGCGCGTGATGGGGATCGATCCGGGGCTGAGGGCCTGCGGCTGGGGCGTGATCGACGTCGACGGCCCGCGCCTGCGCCACGTGGCCAACGGGACGGTGCGCCCGAGCGGTCAGGGGATGGGCGAGCGGCTGCTGTCGCTGCACCTGATGCTGAGTGCCGTGCTGGCCGAACACGCCCCCGACGCCGCCGCGGTCGAGGAGACGTTCGTGAACGCGGGCGGGCAATCGACACTGAAGCTGGGCCAGGCGCGCGGGATCGCGGTGCTGGTGCCCGCGCAGGCCGGAATCGCGGTCGGCGAATACGCCGCAAACGCGGTCAAGAAGGCCGTGGTCGGCGTCGGCCACGCGCAGAAGGACCAGGTCCTCCACATGGTGAAGATGCAGCTTCCGGGCTGCGCGCCGGATTCGGCCGACGCCGCCGACGCGCTGGCGATCGCGCTCTGCCACGCGGCGCATCTCCAGACACGGGGTCGGCTGGCGGAGGCGCTGCGGTGATCGGACGGCTCCGGGGCGAGGTGGCGTGGCGGGCGGCCGATCACGTCATGTTGGATGTGGGCGGCGTGGGATATGTCGTCTTCTGCTCGGATCGGACCTTGGCCGCGATGCCGCAGGTCGGCGCGATGGCCTCGCTCTGGACCGAGATGGTCGTTCGCGAGGATCTGATGCAGCTCTTCGGGTTCCTCACCGTGCAGGAAAGGGAATGGCACCGCCTCCTCACCAGCGTGCAGGGCGTCGGCGCGAAGGTGTCGCTCGCCATCCTCGGTGTGCTGGGCCCCGACGGGGTCGGACGCGCGATCGCACTTTCGGATGCGGCGGCTGTCAAGGCCGCGCCGGGCGTCGGGCCGAAGCTCGCGACGCGCGTGGTGAACGAACTGCAGGGAAAGGCGCCCGCGCTGATGGCAATGGGCGGCGGAGGGGACGACCCGCTGATCGAGGGCGCGGCGGCCCCCACGCTACAGGTTGCGACCCCGACGGGCGGCGCGCAGGCCGACGCGCTCTCGGCGCTGACGAATCTCGGCTACGCGCCCGTCGACGCGGCGCGCGCCGTGGCTGAAGTCGCCGACGACGCCGAGGATGCGGGCGAGCTGATCCGGCGGGCCCTCAAGCGCCTCGCGCCGGGGGGCTGATGATCGTGACCATCCGAACGCCATCGCGTGACGGGCCGGGGGGCGCAGGCCCATGACCGAGCGCGATCCCCTGCTCGACCCCGCCCAGCGCGACGAGGGCGACCGGGCGCTGCGGCCGCAGGTGCTCGACGAATTCATCGGCCAGGCCGAGGCACGGTCGAACCTGCGGATCTTCATCGAAAGCGCAAAGCGGCGCGGCGAGGCGATGGACCACGTGCTGTTCCACGGGCCGCCGGGCCTGGGCAAGACGACGCTGGCGCAGATCATGGCGCGCGAGCTGGGCGTCGGATTTCGGATGACCTCGGGGCCGGTGCTGGCCAAGGCGGGCGACCTCGCCGCGATCCTGACCAATCTGGAGCCGCGCGACGTGCTCTTCATCGACGAGATCCACCGCCTGAACCCGGCGGTCGAGGAGGTGCTCTACCCCGCGCTCGAGGATTTCGCGCTGGACCTCGTGATCGGCGAGGGGCCGGCGGCGCGGACCGTGCGGATCGACCTTCAGCCCTTCACGCTGGTCGGCGCGACGACCCGGCTGGGCCTGCTGACCACGCCGCTGCGCGACCGCTTCGGCATCCCCACGCGGCTGGTCTTCTACACCGAGGACGAACTCCATGAGATCGTCACCCGCGGCGCCCGCCTGATGGGCGCGCCCGCCACCGATGACGGCGCCCGCGAGATCGCCAAGCGCGCGCGCGGCACGCCCCGGATCGCGGGCCGGCTGCTGCGCCGCGTGGTCGACTTCGCGGTGGTCGAAGGCGACGGGCGGGTGACGCAGGACGTGGCCGACGGGGCGCTGACGCGGCTCGGGGTGGACCATCTCGGGCTCGACGGCGCGGACCGGCGCTACCTGTCGCTCATCGCCGAGAATTACGGCGGCGGGCCGGTGGGGATCGAGACGATCGCCGCGGCCCTTTCGGAGAGCCGCGACGCGCTCGAGGAGGTGATCGAGCCGTTCCTTCTGCAACAGGGACTGATCGCGCGCACGCCGCGCGGACGGATGCTGGCCCACAAGGGCTGGAGCCATCTGGGCCTGCCCGCGCCCGGCGGGCCGAATGGCGATCTCTTCGGCTGAGGGCGGGGCGAGGGGTTCCACCCCTCGCGCACCCCGGCATATTTGACGAACATCGAAGGGATTGGCATCGGGGGCCGGGTGATGGGCGAGGAAACGGATCGGGCGGTGTTCAACCTCGCCGCCTACGTCCTGGCGGCAGGACGGACGCGGGCGGATCGGCCCGCGCTGATCGTGCCGGGCGTGCAGCGATGGACCCACGGCGCGCTGGCCGATGCGGTCGAGCGGCGGGCGGGGGGTCTGGCGGCGCGGGGCCTGAAGTCGGGCGACCGGGTGCTGCTTCGGCTGGGAAATTCGGGCGACTTCCCGGTGACCTTCCTCGCCTGCGCGCTGGCGGGGCTGGTACCGGTGCCGACGGCGGCGGGCCTGACGGAACGGGAGATCACCAGGATGGCCGCGTTGGTCGATCCCGCGCTGGTGGTCGCCGAAGCGGGCATCTCGCGACCCGCCGGGGCCGGCGCGGTCGCGCCCGAGGCGCTGGACGCCGTCCCCCTGCCGCCCGCGGACTGGTCGCGCGGGTCCGCCGACCGCCTCGGCTATATCGTGTTCACCAGCGGATCGGGCGGCACGCCCAAGGCAGTGGCTCACGCGCATCGCGCGGTGCTGGCGCGGCGGGCGATGTGGGACGGCTGGTATGGCCTGCGTGCCGATGACCGGATGATGCATGCGGGGGCCTTCAACTGGACCTACACGCTGGGCACCGGGCTGCTCGACCCCTGGGCGATCGGCGCGACGGCGATCGTGCCACCTCCCGGTGCGGCGGACCTCGCGGGGCTGATCCGCGCCGAGGCAGCGACGATTTTCGCGGCGGCGCCGGGGATCTACCGGCGGCTCCTGCGCGGTGACCTGTCGGGGCTGGGTGCGCTGCGGCACGGGCTCTCGGCGGGCGAGCGTCTGCCCGAGGCGACCCGGACGGCCTGGTACGCGGCGACGGGTACCGATCTGCACGAGGCGCTGGGGATGTCGGAATGCTCGACCTTCGTATCGGGCTGCCCCGACCGCCCGGCGCCGTCTGGGACATCGGGCTACGCGCAGCCGGGCCGACGGGTCCGCGTGGTCGATGGCCGCCTGCAGGTCGCGACCGACGATCCGGGGCTGATGCTCGGCTACTGGGTGGATGGCGCGCCGGTGCCGGTGGAGGGCGACTGGTTCGACACCGGCGACCGGGTGACGACGCGCGCGGACGGCGCGATCCGGCACGAGGGCCGCGCGGACGACCTGCTCAACCCCGGCGGCTTCCGCGTCTCGCCGCAGGAGGTCGAGGCCGCGCTGGCCGATCTGCCAGTGCATGAGATCGCGGTCGGCTGCACGCGGGTGGCCGGCGGCGCGGAAGTGCTGGCGGCCTATTATGTCGGCCCGTTGCTGGACGAAGGCATGGCGGACGCACACGCGACGGCCCGGTTGGCGGCCTACAAGCGCCCGCGGCTTTGGCTCCGGCGGGAGGCGCTGCCGCGAAACGCGAACGGCAAGCTGCGGCGGCGCGACCTGGCCTGAGAGCTCAGCTGCCGCGGCTCTGCGCGGCGCGTACGGCCTGTTCGACGACCTGGTCGGCGTAGCGGTTGCCCTCGGAATAGGACATCTCGGCCGCCTTCCAGGTGCAGCGGAAGGTCAGGCCCGTCGGCGCCCAGTCGAATTCCGGGACGCCGTCGAAGGTGGCGACCGTCATCGACCGCAGCACCCGCATGCCGAACCCGGTGAGCTTCGCGGGCGGCGCGATCTCGTGCGGGGCGGTCTCGCGCCAGGTCAGCACGAAATCGCCGTCGGAGACGAGGATCGACAGCGCCACGCGCCCCTTGGGATCCGATAGCGCGCCGTGCTTGATCGCGTTGGTCAGAAGCTCGTTCAACGACAGCACGACGGTCTGCGCCGCCGTGCCGTTGAGCGCGAAATCATCCGTCAAATCGACGTCGATCTGGCCTGCCTCGACCAGCGCGCCCAGCGTCGTGTCCACCAGCGCCCGCAGTCGCACGAGGAGCCGGTTGCCGGAAAACGTCAGGCTGTTGACGTCCGAGAGGGCGCGCAGGCGGCCCTGGAAGCTCTCGATCAAGGCTTCGCGCGTGTCCGAGCTGCGCGCGGCCATGTTGAACATGCCCCCGACCAGCGCGAAGATGTTCTTGATGCGGTGCGCCATCTCGCCCGCCATCAGCTCGGCCCGCTCCTGCGCCTGGCGGAACTCGGTGACGTCGTGATTGATCCCGATCAGCAGCTTGCGCCCGTCGGCGGTGGTCATCGGGCGGCCGGCCCCGTCGATCCACATGATCTTGCCGCTGGGATGCGCGACCCGGTACTCGACCGAGAAGGCGGCACCGGACGCGCGGCTCTCCTCGACGGCGGTCGCGACATGCGACCGATCCTCGGGCATGATGAATTCGAAGAAATCGACCATCGGGAACGCGGCCTCGATGTCGGGCAGGTCCATCATCCGTCGCCACGTCAGGTCGACGACGCAGAGCCCGCTGTCGAGATCGGCGACCCAGCGCCCGATCCCGCCCGCCGCGGGCGCGAGCGATTGCCAGTCGGTATCGATCTGCAACTGCGCCGACAGCATGGCCGTCTCGGTAGGGTTGCCGTCGCGCATCTGGTCTGTCCGGGGTGGAAATCGAATGGCGGAGGCATTGTCATGAGACGTAGGTGATTGCAAGACGGGGGTTTCTTCGCCGCCGCGTCGCGCCTAGGGTCCGCTGGTTTCGTAGAGGTTCGGCATGACGGTCAAACTCGATATTCTCTCCGACCCGATCTGTCCGTGGTGCCATATCGGCCGCGCCAACCTGTTCCGCGCGCTCGAGCGCCATCCCGATCATCCGTTCACGCTCGAATGGCATCCGTTCCAGCTCAACCCCGATATGCCCGCCGAGGGCATGGACCGCCGCGCCTATCTCGAAGCCAAGTTCGGCGGGCGCGACGGCGCCGTCCGGGCCTATGCGCCGGTGGTCGAGGCGGCCGAGGCGGCAGGCCTGTCGATCGATTTCGAGGCCATCGCGCGGACGCCCAACACGCTCGACGCGCATCGCCTGATCCATTGGGCCGGGCTTGAGGGGCGGCAGACGCCGGTCGCGACGGCGCTCTTCCAGGCGTATTTCGAGAAGGGACAGGATATCGGCGACGTGCCGACCCTGGTCGCCCTCGGCGCCGAGGCAGGGATGGATGCGGGCATGCTGGAGCGGCTCTTTGCCGGCGATGCCGATGCCGACGATATCCGCGCCCGCGACGCCCATGCACGCGAGCGTGGGGTGACCGGCGTGCCCACCTTCGTGCTCGCCAACCAGCATGTGCTGCGTGGCGCGCAGCCGCCCGAGCTTTGGGCGCAGGTCATCGAGGAGGTCGCGGGGCAACTTCGGGCCGAGCCCGCCGCGACCGATACGCGCGCGTGACCGACGCGGCGTCGTCCGAGGCCGCTCCGATCACGAAGCCTGCGCTGTCCATGGTGGAGTTCGTGGCGCTGATGGCGATGCTGTCGGCGACCATCGCGTTCTCGATCGACGCGATGCTGCCGGCGCTTCCTGATATCGGCGCGGCCCTGTCGCCGCTGAACCCCAACGCGGCCCAGCTTGTGATCGTGGCCTTCGTCTTCGGGATGGGCGCGGGGACGATCTTCGCAGGGCCGATGTCGGACGCCTTCGGCCGCAAGCGCGTGATGCTGTCGGGCGCGGTGCTCTATTGCGCCGGCGCCGTCGGGGCCGCTTTTGCGCCCACGCTCGAGACGATCATCGTGGCGCGTGTGATCCAGGGCCTCGGCGCCGCGGGACCACGGGTCGCGGCACAGGCGATGATCCGCGACCTCTACATGGGGCGCGGCATGGCCAAGGTCGCCAGCTTCGTGATGATGACCTTCACATTGGTCCCCGCGATGGCGCCGCTGATCGGTTCGCTCATCATCGCGGGCTTCGGCTGGCGCGCGGTCTTCTGGGCCTTCGTCGTGTTCTCGGTGATCTCGGGGGGCTGGCTCGCGCTGCGGCAGCCCGAAACGCTGCCGCTCGCCCGTCGCCGCCCGCTGCGGCTCCGACCGCTGGCCGCTGCCTTCCGCGAGGTGCTCGGCCATCGCAACGTGCGACTGGCGATCTTCATTCAAACCATGGTGTTCGGCCTTCTCTTCTCGACGATCACTAGCGTGCAGCCGATCTACCAGGACGTGTTCGACCGGGCCGAAAGCTTTCCGCTCTGGTTCGGCCTCGTCGCCCTCCTATCGGGCGGCGCGAGCTTCCTGAACGCGCGGGTCGTCGGACGGGTCGGGATGCTCTGGATGCTGCGCCGGGCGCTGGCGGGGCATCTGGTGCTGTCGCTGATGCTGGCGTTGGTCTGGGTGGCGGGACTCCTGTCGGGCGAGTCGGCGTTCTGGGCCTTCTTCGGCTTTCAGGTGTCGAGCTTCGCGCTCGCGGGTCTCACCATCGGTAACCTGCAGGCCATCGCCATGCAGCCGATGGGCCATATCGCGGGCATGGCGTCCTCGGTGATCTCGTCGATGTCGACGATCCTGGCCGTGGCGGTGGCCGTGCCGATCGGCCTCGCCTTCGACGGCACGCCCGTGCCGCTGATCGTGGGGTCGGGGCTCTGCGCAGGCGTCGCTTTCCTGATGGCGCTGGCGCTGCGGGACGGCTCCGGCGCGCTGGAGGAGCCCTTCGCGGGCCAGAAGCTCCGCTAGGCGCGCGCTGTCACTCGGCGGGCTTGCGCGTCGCCTCCTCCGAGTCCTCGGCATAGGGATGCACGTCGCCGATCTCGGGGTCTTGGGACAGGAAGAAATTGGCGGCGTAGCCGTGCACCACGATCGATACGACGATGGTGACCACGGCCACCCGCCAGACGCCTTCGATGTCGGCGAACTCGGCGTGGTTCTGGGCATAGGCGATGTAGAAGACCGACCCCATGCCGCGAATGCCGAAGAAGGCCACGTTGCGACGGGACATCTGATCGCAGGGATGGCCGATCATCGCCAGCAGGCCCGCGATCGGGCGGATCAGGAAGACGAGGGCGAGCGCGAAAGCCACCTCCTGCCAACGAAGCCCGGACAGGGCCCCGCCGACAAGGAAGGTGCCCAGCCAGAGCAGCAGGATCGCGAGCAGGATCGCCTCGAGCTGTTCGGCACCGTGATGGACGTATTTCTCGTAACCCTCGTTCTCGGTGCCGCGCGTGTTCGACCGGCCCGCGCGGACCGCGACGAAGACCGCGAGGAAGCCGTAGCCATCCACTGCTTCGGTCACGCCGTAGGAGATCATCGTCGCCGAGAGGATCACAAGCACCGCATTCCACGCGCCCTGCGCGCCGTCGCCCCAGGGCGAGAAGACGACGCGGCTGATCGCCCAGCCGGTCGCGTAGCCGACGACGATGCCCATCGCGACCCGGTAGGCGAAATCGAAGGTCAGCCAGTCCCAGAGCCAGGCCTCGCCCGAGGTGGCTTCTGCCACGCCGAGCGTGGCGGCATGGATCGCGAGATAGACGAAGGGAAAGGCGAGCCCGTCATTGAGGCCCGCCTCGGCCGTCAGCGCGACCTCCATCGGTTCCTCGTCCTGACCGGGCGGCGAGACCTGCACCGACCGCGCCAGCACCGGATCCGTGGGCGCGAGCGAGGCGGCCAGCAGGAGGGCCGCGGGCAGCGACAGTCCAAGCCAGCCATGACCGAGGAGCGCGACCGCCCCGATGGTCAGCGGCATCGCCACGATCAACAGCCGCCAGGTCGGGTTCCAGCTGCGCCAGGACATCGGCGTGTCGATGGCAAGCCCGGCGCCCGCCAGCGAGATGATGACGATCAGCTCGGAGGCGTGTTCGATCACCATCGACTGCCACCCGCCCTCGAGCGGGTCGATCAGCGCCATGCCGACCCCGGCGAAGAGCGCCCCGAAGACGAGATAGAAGGCCGGAAGGTTGAAGAGCTTGTAGCGCGCGAGCGCCGGTTGCAGCGTTAGCCCGAACAGCGCGAGCCCGAGCACCGTGTAGATCAGGTCGCGTGGATCGATCGTGCCCCACATCCGCGACGCCCCTCCGTTTCAGCCCCAACACGGGGCGCGGTCGCCCGGTTCCCCGAAGGCTCAGCCGCCCCTGACCTTCACGGCCCCTGCATGGACCGCGAGGTCGCGCGCGACCGAGAAGGCGCCCTTGATGCGATCGGCCTCGGCGGGGAACTCCTGCGCGAGGACGAGCTTGTCGCCCTTGATCTTCGCGGCACCGTTCTTCGACTTGATATAGTCCACCAGCCCCTCGGGGCGAGCGAAGCGGTTGCCGTGGAATTCGACCGTCGCGCCCCTGGCGCCGACGTTCAGTTTCTCGATCCCGGCCGACTTGCAGAGCGACTTGATGCGGACGACGCGCAGAAGGACGTTCACCTCGCGGGGGAGGGGGCCGAACCGGTCGATCAACTCGGCCGCGAACCCCTCCAGCTCCACCTTGCGGTCGAGCCCCGAGAGGCGACGATAAAGGCCCAGCCGGGTGTCGAGGTCGGGCACGTAGTCCTCGGGGATGAGAACCGGCACACCCAGCGCAATCTGAGGCGACCAGTCATCGGAGAGCGCGTCGGGCAAGTCCGCCTTGCCCGATTTCAGCGACTCGATCGTCTCCTGCAGCATCGACTGGTACAATTCGAACCCCACCTCCTTCATGTGGCCCGATTGTTCCTCGCCGATGATGTTGCCTCCGCCCCTGAGATCAAGGTCTTGGCTGGCGATGTTGAAGCCCGCGCCCAGCGCGTCGATGCTGCCAAGCGCCTTCAGGCGTCGCGTGGCCGCCGTGGTCAGCTTCGATTTGGGCTTGGTTGTCAGATAAGCATAAGCACGGGTCTTGGATCGGCCAACGCGGCCCCTGATCTGGTAGAGCTGAGACAAGCCGAACATGTCCGCGCGCCAGATGACCATCGTGTTCGCGGTCGGGATGTCGATGCCGGATTCGATGATGGTTGTTGAGAGAAGGACATCGTACTTGCCGTCGTAGAACGCGTTCATGCGCTCGTCGAGGTCACCGGCCGCGAGTTGTCCATGTGCGATCACATAGGTCAATTCCGGCAGCTGTTCGCGCAGGAACTGCTCCATTTCCGACAAATCGCTGATCCGGGGCACAACCATGAAGGACTGTCCGCCACGGTAATGCTCGCGCAGAAGCGCCTCGCGGACGGTCACGGCATCGAACTCCGAGACGTAGGTCCGGATCGCGAGGCGGTCGACCGGCGGCGTGCCGATGATCGACAGGTCCCGCACCCCCGTCAGCGACATCTGGAGTGTCCGCGGGATAGGCGTCGCGGAGAGCGTCAGCACATGAACGTCGGTCCGCATCTCCTTGAGACGCTCCTTATGTGTGACGCCGAAATGCTGTTCCTCGTCGATGACGAGAAGCCCGAGATCGCGGAACTTCACCTGCTTGGCCAGCAGCGCATGGGTGCCGATGGCGATGTCGACGGTGCCGTCGGCGATGCCCGCGCGGGTTTCGGCCGCGACCTTGGGCGTCACGAAGCGCGACAGTTGCCGGACCTTGACGGGAAATCCGCGGAACCGGTCCATGAAAGACTTGGCGTGCTGGCGCGCCAAAAGGGTCGTGGGCGCGATGACCGCGACCTGTTTGCCCGAGGTTGCGGCGATGAAGGCGGCGCGCATCGCGACCTCAGTCTTGCCGAAGCCGACGTCACCGACCACGAGCCGGTCCATCGGATTGCCCGACGCGAGGTCGGCCGCGACGTCCTCGATGGCCTGCATCTGGTCGTCCGTTTCCTCGTAGGGGAACCGGGCGGCGAAGGCTTCGGCCATGTCGCCAGGCGGCGTCAGGATCGGGGCCTGGCGCAGCGCGCGTTCGGCCGCGATCCGCATCAGGCGTTCGGCGATCTGGCGGATGCGCTCCTTCAGACGGGCCTTGCGGGTCTGCCACGCGCCGCCCCCAAGCTTGTCGAGGAGGCCTTCTTCCGAACCATAGCGGCTGAGGAGCTCGATATTCTCGACGGGCAGGAACAGCCGGTCGCCGCCCGCATATTCCAGCGCCAGGCATTCGTGGGGCGCACCCGCGGCGGTGACGGTCTCCATCCCGATGAAACGCCCGACGCCGTGATCCACATGCACCACCAGATCCCCGACCGAAAGCGCCTGCGCCTCGGTCAGGAAGTTCTCGGCGCGGCGCTTCTTCTTCTTGCCCCGGATCAGCCGTTCGCCGAGCACGTCCTGCTCGGAGATGACGGTCAGTCGATGCTGACCGAAGGGCCCATCGAAGCCGCGATCAAGGGCCCAGATCGCCAGGCCGACGTCGCCGCGCGCGACCTCCTCGAGGCGCTTCACGGATTTCAACCGCTCCACACCATGATCCTCGAGCAGGCCCTCCAGACGCTCGCGCGCGCCGCCGGAATAGGAGGCGATGACCACTCCACCTTCGGTCCGCTTCTCGGCAATGTACGCGGCCAGCGTCTCAAAGAGATTGACGTCCTCGAGCTGCCGCTCCGGCGCGAAGCTGCGCCCGATGCGCCCGCCCGCGTCGATCACGTTCGGCCCGGGTGCCGCAGGGAAGGGTGACAGGTGCAACGTGCGGCGGCCCGCCATGACGGTCTCGAACGCGTCCGGCGCGAGATAGAGCCCGTCGGGCTGCGCGGGCTTGTAGACGCTGTCGACGCGGCCCTTGGCGGTCATCGCCTCGCGCCGATTGTCATACATGTCGGTGATCTGGGTCCAGCGCTCCGCGTGCTGCGCGGGTAGTCCGTCATCGAGAACGAAGCTCGCCTCGGGCAGGTAGTCTGGCAGCGTCTCCAGCGTCTCGTGGAAAAACGGGAGCCAGTGTTCGGCGCCCTGCGCCTTCTTGCCCGCCGTGACGGCCTCGTAAAGCGGGTCATCGGTGCCCGCTGCGCCGAACTCGATTCGGTAGGTTTGGCGAAAGCGGGTGATCGCCGGGCCGTCGAGGATGACCTCCGAGACGGGCGCAAGCTCGATCAGCTCCAATGTATCGGTCGTGCGCTGGGAAACGGGATCGAACCGGCGCAGCCCGTCCAGCGTGTCGCCGAAGAGGTCGAGGCGGATCGGCGCGGGCTGACCGGGCGGCCAGATGTCGATGATGCCGCCGCGGGGCGACCAGTCGCCCGGCTCCATCACGGTGGGCGTCTGGGTGAAGCCCATGCGGACGAGGAAGTTGCGCATCGCCTTCTCGTCGATGCGCTGGTCGACGCGGGCCGCGAAACCCGCACCCTTGAGCGTGTCGCGGGCCGGGATGCGCTGGGTGATGGCCGCGAGCGTCGTCAGGAGGACGAACCTGCCCGTGAAGCCGTGCGCCAGCGCGGTCAGCGTCGCCATGCGCGTGGCCGAGATCTCGGCGGCGGGCGAGATGCGGTCGTAGGGCAGCACGTCCCAGGCCGGGAACCGCAGCACCGTGACGCCCGCGCGGTGGGCGCGAAGCGCGGCGGCCATCGCCTCCATCCGCTTGTCGTCGCGGGCAACATGGACGACGGGATGGCCTTGCTCCAGCTCGCGCAGCAGGACCGCGGCGTCGAACCCCTCGGGCGCGCCGCCGACGCGGATATGCCCGTCGGGCAGGGGGCGGGTCTGGTGGTCGGAGGTGGCGCTGTCGGGCATCGGGGTCAGGTAACCGGTGGCGGGTCGGTGTCAACCGGCGGCTGGCATGGGCCGATGCCTGTCCGCCCTGCGATGCGCCGTCAGCCGCCGAGGACGGATTGGTTCAGGTTCGTCCACATGCCCCACATCGACGTCACGAAGATCGAGATGATGCCCACGAACTGCACCTTGCGACGATGCGCCGCGAGGAGGTTCCCGAGGTCGATCGCGTCGAGCCCCGCGACCTTTCGCGCGGTCATCAGCGACAGCCAGCCGACGATCATCATCGGCAGGAACAGGAGCAGGAGCGCCTGCGCGAACTCGATCCGGTAGAGAAAGCCCAGCAGAGCCAGCGAAGAGATCGCGAAGAAGGTGAAGCCCGTCGAGATGAGGCCGGTGGCATCGGCGATGAACAGCAGGCGGCGTGACTGGATATTGGCGAGCGCGTGCATGTCGCGCAGCGACGCCTCGTGGCCTCGCGCGGCCCGTCGCACCATGTCGAAGGGCACGCCGACGACCCAGTGGGACGCGGTCGACCAGAGCACGGCCAGCGCGATCCAGAACCAGAGGTTCGAGAACGAGCGGAAGTCGATGACCTCCAACGCCGTCTGAAGGAAGTAGAAATTCACCTGCGTCGCCGTCCCGGTCCGTTCGGCGCCCATGTCGCCCGCGCGCCCCCCCGATTGCAAGCGCGCCCGCAGCGGCTTGATGGCGGTGGTGCGGTCGTGCCACCCATGCGGCGGTGAGGGAGATGCGACGATGACAAGACGGTTTGCCGATTACCCCGCGACGCGGACCCGCCGGACCCGGCGGACGCCGGCGCTGCGCGCGCTGACCCGCGAAGAGCGACTGTCCTGCGACGACCTGATCTGGCCGGTCTTCGTGTGCGACGGGACGGGTGTCACGCAGGAGGTGGCGTCGATGCCCGGCGTGATCCGGCGCTCGGTCGATCTGACGGTGGAGGCGGCGGCCGAGGCCTGGGACGCGGGCATCCCGGCGATCTGCCTCTTTCCCTATACCGATCCGGCGTTGAAGACCGACCTCTGCGAAGAGGCGTGGAACCCCGAGAACCTGTCGAACCGTGCGATCCGCGCGATCAAGGCCGAGGTGCCGGATATCGCCGTGATGACGGATGTGGCGCTCGATCCCTATAACGCGCAGGGCCATGACGGGATCGTCAGGGGCGGCGTGATCGTCAACGACGAGAGCGTCGCGGCGCTCGTGCGCATGGCGCTGGCGCAGGCCGAGGCGGGGGCGGACATCCTCGGGCCGTCGGACATGATGGACGGCCGGATCGGCGCGATGCGGTCGGCGCTCGAGGAGGCGGGCCATGTCGACGTGTCGATCATGTCCTACGCCGCGAAATACGCGAGCGCGTTCTACGGCCCGTTTCGCGACGCGGTGGGCGCGTCGGGGGCGCTGAAGGGCGACAAGAAGACCTATCAGCTGGATCCGGCCAATGCGCGCGAGGGCTTGCTCGGGGTCGAGATGGACCTCGCCGAGGGCGCGGACATGGTGATGGTGAAGCCGGGCATGCCGTATCTCGACATGGTGCGGCGCGTGAAGGACCGCTTCGATGTGCCGACCTATGCCTACCAGGTATCGGGCGAATACGCGATGATCCGGGCGGCGGCGGGCAATGGCTGGATCGACGGCGAACGGGTGATGATGGAGAGCCTGATGGCCTTCCGCCGGGCGGGCTGTGACGGCGTCCTGACCTATTTTGCGCCGGAGGCCGCACGGCTGATCCGCGCCGGATGGTCCTGACGCGGGGGAATCCCGCCGATCCGGCCCGCTTCGAACACAGCCCTTGCATTATGCGCGGCGGAGGCCCACATGGGGATCGCGACGTTGTGACTGTCGATGGCTCTCCCTTTGTGGCTCAGTGTCTCGATCCTGCACTGTACTAGCCGACCTGCCGCATCCCGCGGGCAGACGAACTAAAGGAGACCGACGATGGCAACTGGCACCGTCAAATGGTTCAATTCCACCAAAGGCTTCGGCTTTATCGCGCCCGATGGCGGCAGCAAGGACGTGTTCGTGCACATCTCTGCCGTCGAGCGCGCGGGTCTGACCGACCTCGCCGACAACCAGAAGGTGACGTTCGACATCGAGCCCGGCCGTGACGGCCGCGAAAGCGCGACGAACATCCAGCTCGCCTGAGGCGACGCTGACCCGCGACACGGAAGGGCGCCCCTCGGGGCGCCCTTTTGCGTTGGGTTGGGTGCTACTACTCGGCCGCGACCCCTACGCTGTCCGGATATCCTGTCGCTGACCTCCGACGGGAGGCGGGACGGCCATGTCTTGTCCCCACGGCGATATCGATCTGGCGACCAAGGTCATTGGCGTCGAAGCCTTTAGACACCACGATCAGCGGCAGGCCAGCTTGCGAAAACGCCTCCGCTTTCGCTGCATCGCGACGCGCAGCGTTGCCGGAGTTGTGGCCCGAGCCGTGATACTCCACACCGCAAATGGGCCGGTGGTCCGCGTCGGTGATGAGGAAATCCACGTACTTCTGACGGATCGACGCGAAAGCGCGGTATGCGTCTTTCGGATTTCCAGGGTTCGTCACGCGGAAGACCGCGGACAGGCTGACTTCGGGGTTCACATGCAGTCCTCGCCCCGACAGGTGGCACCGGATCACGCGGTCGACTCCGAGCTGCTCGCGGCTCATTATCTGTACTGCCTTGACCTCGCTGTCGCGAAGTGCCTGCCGTGCGCCGTCTTGCGATGCGGATCGCTCAGACGTTCGCGCGGCGCGCGTCCGCTTGCCCGTCGTCAGACCGACCAGTAGGATGACCAACGCAAGAAACGCCACTGCAAGCGTGAGACTCGTCGCCGCCATCGCAGGGAGGCCGCTAAGGAGCGCGGCGGTGGCAAGAAGCGTCGTCATTCCAATCTCCGCACATCTGACAAGACCTCAATCGGGGGTCCTTGCGGCGAATGAATGACCGAAGCGCGGCGACCGCGGTCCCCCTACACCCCCGTGCCGATCGGGCAGGTCACGCCCGTACCGCCGATGCCGCAATAGCCGTTCGGGTTTTTCGAGAGGTATTGCTGATGGTACTCCTCGGCGGCGTAGAAGAGGGGGGCGTCGACGATCTCGGTGGTGATCGCGCCGTAGCCCGCGTCGCGCAGGCGGGGCGCCATGGCCTCGGCCGAGGCGGTCGCGGCAGCGCGCTGGGCGTCCGAATAGGTGTAGATGCCCGAGCGGTACTGCGTGCCGCGGTCATTGCCCTGCCGCATGCCCTGGGTCGGGTCGTGACCCTCCCAGAAGACGCGGAGGAGGTCGTCATACGTGACCTTGGCGGGGTCGTAGATGACGCGCACGACCTCGTTGTGGCCGGTGCGGCCCGAGCACACCTCCTCGTAGGTGGCGTTGGGCGTGAAGCCGCCCGCATAGCCGACGAGCGTCATGTGAACGCCCGGCAGTTGCCAGAACATTCGCTCGACCCCCCAGAAGCAGCCCATCCCGAACATCGCCTCCGCCATACCGTCCGGCACCTCGTTCGAAAGCGGGGTGCCGAAGACGTGATGCGTGCCTGTCAGCGGGATGGGCGTGCCGCGACCGGGCAGGGCGGCATCTTCGGAGATCATTTCGGCCTTGGGGCGCAGCAGGTTGAACATCAAAGGGCTCCTTCGTCGGTTGGCCCTTATGTAGGTGCGCTACTCGGCCGCGGCGAGGGGGCGGGCGAAGCGGGTCTCGTGGCCGGGCACCGGATGGCGGGGCACGAGCGTCGAGAGCGCGAAGGACAGCCCCGCCATCCCGGCCGCCAGGAGGTAGACCGAGACCGGCGAGGTCAGCCAGAGATAGCCCAGCGCCGCAGGCAGGAAGACCGCCGCGATATGGTTGATCGTGAAGGCCACGGCCGCCGTGGGGGCGATGTCGCCGGGGGCCGCGATCTTCTGGAAGTAGGTCTTGATGGCCAGCGCCAGCGAGAAGAACACGTTGTTGACCATGAAGAGCGCGGCGGCCATCCAAACGCCCCAGTCGAACACGTAGAGCCCGGCATAGAGCAGGAAGACGAGGAAGAGACCCGCGTATTCGATCATCAGCGCGACCCGCTCGCCGAAATGGCCGACGGCCCGGCCGACAAGCGGGGCCGAGACCATGTTGACGACCAGCGTCGACATGAAGAGCGCCGTGATCTGATGGACGTCGAGGCCGAAGCGCTCGACCATCATGAAGCCCGCGAAGACGATGAAGATCTGGCGACGGGCGCCCGACATGAACTGCAGCAGGTAGTAGAGCCAGTAGCGGCGGCGCAGGATCATGCGCTTGGTCTGCGGGTGCGGGGCCTCGAATTGCGGAAAGAGGAGGAAGCACGCGGCGGCGACAGTCGCGGTCAGGCCGCCCGCGAGCCAGTAGACGAGGTCGTAGCTGAGGTCGAAGGCGCGCCAGGTCAGGACGATGCAGGCATAGGCGAGAAAGGTCGCGCCGGACCCGACGGCCAGCAGGGTGCCGAGCATGCGGGGCGCTTCGGCCTTCGACAGCCATTGGAGCTGAAGACTCTGGTTGACCGTTTCGTAGTAATGATAGCCGATCGAGCTGAGCATCGTGATCGTGAGGATGCCCGCGAGGCTGGGGAATTGCGCGGTGAGCGCGGTGGCGACGCCCAGCAGGATGAGCGAGACGAGCGCGAGAGTCTGTTCGCGCACGAAGATGATGATCGCGATGACGCCGACGGCGAAGAAGCCCGGGATCTCGCGCACCGTGTGCAGCCAGCCGATATCGGCGCCATCGAAGCCCGCAACCTCGATCGTGAAGTTGTTCAGGAGCGCCGACCACGTCGCGAAGGCCACCGGCATGATCGCCGCCATCAGCATCAACAGCGCCTTGGGGCGGCGCCAGACGGGCAGGCTGGTTGTGTCGGCGAGGCGCATGGGTTCGGGCTACGCCTCGGGGGCAGGTGTGTCCAGCGGGGGCGGGGTGCGCGCTGGCGGACCGGGGCTGTGCGCGGACGGTAACACAGGCGGTGCGCTTGTCATCCCGGCCCGCCGCGCCCATCCTTTGAGGCTGACAGGGGGACCGCGAATGACACGGGATACCAAGGGCCTGCGCCACGCGCGGGAGGTCGAGGGCCATCTCGACTGGCTGGGCAGCTTCACCTCCGCGGCGCTGGGCGTGCTCGCCGTGGCCTCGGGGATCTACACCTATCTCGGGGTGCGGGGTCTCCTCGACGATGGCGGCGCGCTCTCGCTCTTTGCCGCGATGGCCTATTCGGCGGCGGTCTCGACGGGGATCTTCGTCTTCTGGTCCTACATGCTGCGGCTGCTGCCCGCGATGCGGACGGCGGCGACGCGGCTCTGGCTGGTGGCCGCGATGGTCCTCGGCTCGGCGGCGATCGTCGCGATGTCATCCTGGCTGAACGCGGCGGCGCTGGCGGGCTCCGCGGCGGTCGAGCAGCATCTGGCGCGGACCGTTCAGGACTACCAGGCCGCGCTGGAGCGGACCCACGAGGTGACGTTGCAGGCGCAGGCGCTGGGCCTCGATGTCGGGCGCACACGGCAAGGCTTCGAGGACCTCTCCGAGCAGGAGGCCGATGGCGATCTCTCGGGGCTGGCCGGGCGCGGCGCGGTGTTCCGGGTGCTGGTCCAGAAGTCCGACGAGCTCGCCGTGCTCGACGCCCAGATCGCCGCGCAGGACCCGCTGGTCGAAGCCGCCTTCATCGAGGGCAACGCGATCCTGTCGCGGATGCGCGCGCTGACCGTGGCTCCCGGCGCGGTCGAGGACCGGTCGGTCGAGTTCTCGGAGGAGGCCGTGCGGCTGGCTGGCGTCATCACCACGCTGCGGCAGCTCTCGGTGGCCCCGCTGGTGGACCGCGCGGCGCGGGACTTGGCGCAATCGGTTGTCCTGCCGCGCCTCGATGCGGGCGACGCGGGCGGGCAGGCGGCGCAGGCCGCGACGATCACGTCCCTGCTCGAGGTGCTGGGCCGCCGGGCCGAGACGTTGCAGGCGGCGGCCGCCGAGGTGCTGGCGCTCGAACCCGCGCCCGAGGTGGTCTACACGCCGATCTCGACCGCGGACGCGGTGATCCTCTACGCGCGCAACTTCGCGCCGTCTTGGGCGGGTGCCATCGCGATCGACCTCTTGCCGGCGGTGCTCGTCCTGATCGTCGCCGTCGCGCAGGCCGCGATCCGCGCGGGTCGCGAACCCGCAAGCGCCGAAGACGCGATGACCGTGGCCGAACTGCGCGCCGCCGTCCTCGCCTTGCGCGAGGTCGAGGCCGCCGAAGGGCTGGGCGGACCCGCGGCGCGCGTGCTGTCGGACGGGCCCGCGCCCGTGCCCCGAGAGGCCGCCGAATGACCGAGGAGGCTGCCCCCGCCGCCAAGACCCATCCCGAGCGCCGGACGCTGCGCTGGCTGCTGGGGGGGCAGATCGCCATCGCGGCGGTGCTGGTCCTGATCGACCTCGCGCCCGCGGTGCCGGGGCTGATGTCGCCCTCGGACGCGCCCGCGCTCGACCGGCCGACCCGGCCCGGCGATCAGACCCGGCGCTATCGCCCGCGCGATCCCGCGCATCCGGGGCCGGGGGTCGATCCCGACATGCCCCGTCGCCTGATCCTGAGCACGGTCGAGGGCGATCGCCCGACGGTCCTGCTGCGCGGCGCGGTCGAGCCGGGCGACGGCGAGCGCATCGTCCGCGCGCTCGAGGCCGAAGCGGCCGAACTGGTCCAGCTGGACAGCCCCGGCGGCAGCGTGTCCGACGCGCTGGATATCGGGCGCACCATCCGCGCGCTGGGCCTCGACACTGCGCTGGCTCCGGGCGCGGTGTGCTTCTCGGCCTGCCCCTACATGTTCACCGGCGGCGTCGCACGCACCGTCTCGGAGGATGCGCGGCTGGGCGTCCATCAGCATTCCTTCGGGGAATCGACGTTGCTGCCGGCCTTCCTTGCCGTCGAGGACGTCCAGCGCGGCCAGGCCGAGGTGCTGGCGCATCTGGATGCCATGGGCATCGACCTCGGCATCATGGGCCCTGCCATGGCGACTCCGGCGGACGAAATCTACATCCTGACCGGCGAGGAGCTGGTAGATTGGGACGTGGTGACGGAGTGAGAGGGCCGACCTCGGTTGGGGGTTACAAGATCGCGTGAGCTCGCCTCTGCGTGGCTGGCATTACGTTGTTTGCCCGAAGCTACACCTCTATGCCGGCCTAAGAACCAATGTGGGCGGACGCAGAAATGCGAGGCGAGATAACATTCACGCGGCTGCCCGCGATTGATCCCGGCGACATCAGGGATCACATGTCCGACCCCCGCGTCGCGGAACACATGCCCCTCCTGACATCAGAATGGGATGACGCCGCCGTCACCAAATTCGTCGCCATGAAGGAGGCATCCTGGCGCCGCGATGGGCTCGGGCATTGGGCCTTCCTGATCGACCAAGCGTATGTCGGCTGGGGTGGCTTCCAGAAGGAAGGAGATGAATGGGATTACGGTCTCGTTCTCAAGCCCGAATTCTTCGGCCTGGGCGTGCGCATCTCGAAGAAGGCGATCGCTTTCGCCAATTCGGATCCGCGCATTCCGTTCGTCACCTTCATGCTGCCGCCGACGCGCAGGCACCTTGGTGCGCTCGGCAGGCTCGGGGCCCTTTTCGTCGGCGAGGTCGATTATGACGGATCGACCTTTCTCAAGTACCGGCTGAATACCGAATGATGACAGGCGTCTGCGTGGCCGCCCTCAACTCGCCAGCACGTTCCTGAACTGCCACGGGTCGCTTTCGTCGATATCCTCGGGGAAGTGCTGCCAGCGGTCCTGAAGGGGCGTCCAGTCGGTGTAGTGCGCCTCGACGGGACCGAGATACGGGGTCTGGATCTCGAGGCAGCGGGCGTGGTCCATCTCGTCGGTCTCGACGATGCCGGCATTCGGGTTCTCGAGCGCCCAGACCATCCCGGCGAGGACGGCGGAGGTGACCTGAAGGCCGGTGGCGTTCTGGTCCGGGGCGAGGCGCTTGGTTTCCTCGTTCGACAGCCGTGATCCGTACCAGAGCGCGTTCTTTTCGTGCCCGAAGAGGAGGACGCCCAGCTCGTCGATGCCGGTCACGATCTCGTCCTCGGAGAGGATGTGATGCGCCTCCTGTTGGCGGCCGGAGCCGAACATCTCGTGAAGGCTGAGCACCGCATCGTCGCAGGGATGGTAGGCGTAGTGGCAGGTCGGGCGGTAGTCGGGCGAGGCCCCCGCGCCGACGGTGTAGTAGTCGGAGATGCTGATCGCCTCGTTATGGGTGACCAGGAAGCCGAATTGCGGGCCCGGCGTCGGGCACCAGGTATGGACCCGCGTGATCGCGCCGGGCCGGTTCAGCCAGATCGCCGCCTGCGAGCCGGTGCCGTGGCGACGGGCGTTCTCGGGGAACCAGGTCTCGTGCGTGCCCCAGCCCAGCTCGGCGGGCTGGAAGCCTTCGGCGATGAAGCCCTCGACGGACCAGGTGTTGACGAAGACGTCGCGTGGGCGGGGCGTGTCGCGGGCCTGGGTGTCGCGCTCGGCGATATGGATGCCCTTCACGCCGAGCGTCTGCATCAGCCGCGCCCAGCCGTCGCGGTCGGCGGGGGCCGAGGCCTCCGCGCCGGTTTCCTCGGCCAGCCGCAGGAGCGCCGCCTTGACGAACCAGGACACCATGCCGGGATTGGCGCCGCAGCACGACACGGCGGTCGTCCCGCCCGGGTTCGCCGCCTTCTCGTCGCGGACCTTCTGGCGGAGCGCGTAATTCGTCCGCTCGGCATTCTCGAGATCGTCGAAATAAAAGCCCGCCCATGGCTCCACGACCGTGTCGATATAGGGCACGCCGATCTCGCGGCAGAAGCGCATCAGATGGAGCGACGAGGTGTCGACCGAGAGGTTCACGCAGAACCCTGCGCCGGGCGTCAGCACCTCGCCCAGCACCTCGCGGTAGTTGTCGGGCGTCAACGCGACCTGCCGATGCGCGATGCCGCGGGCGGCCAGATCGGCACATCCGGCCTCGGCGGGCTCGATGACGAGCAGGCGGGAGCGGTCGAACTCGAAATGACGCTCGATCAGGGGCAGCGTCCCGCGACCGATGGAGCCGAAGCCGATCATGACGATCGCGCCGTCGATCCGCGCGTGAATGGGATGGTCGCTTGGCATCTCGATAGCTCCTCTGATCGCAGGCCGAGACATAGGACCCGCGCCCGAAGATGAAAACCGATACCGGGTCGGCTTGGGCCGTGGGATGGGACAGGGACGGGGATGCTCGGGATCCTCGCCCTTATGACGAAACGCTCCTTCTGCTCGGGTTGCTCTGCGATGTCCTTCTGACGACGATCGGCGCGATCGCCCCGATCCTGTCCGGTCTCAGGATGCGCGCGGTTCACGATGGAGCCGCCGCCGCGCGAAGCACCCAACGCGACAGCAAAATGGGACCGCCTCCCCCGGTGGGAGACGGTCCCGCACTCGTTACGCACGTCGCCGCGTGGGTCTCGCGGGCGCTTGGAGGACCTGCAGTCCGGCTTAGGCGCCGGGCGATCGAAGGCTCAACGGCTAGCGGATGTCGAAGACGCCGCGGTTGCCCTCGCCCCGGTTGCGCGTCAGCGCGACCTGGCCGACCGCCAGTTCCGCAAGCTGACAGTCGCTGCCGAGCGATTCCGGCTTCAGGCCCGCCGTCCAGGTCCGGCACCAGTAACCGTCCTCGAAGCTCCAGGACCCTTGAAGGGCGCCGCGGCCATAGTTGCCCGAGACCGACCCGTCCGCGTTCAGCCGGAAGAAGTTGCCGTTGCCGCCATTCGCGTTGACGAGATCGCGCCCGACGACGGCGGCCCGGAAGGCGGCTTCGTCTGTGACGCGGACGAAGCCGTCGGAGCCCGCGTCGGTCTCGACGCAGCCGGCCAGGAGGAGTGCGGCTCCCGCGAGCGTGGATATCAGTTTCATCGTATTCCCTTCGTAATCTGCCGACCTCGGACGGGTCGTTCTGCGGCGATCATCGAGGGGGAGGGCCGGGGTGAAAACCTATCGAATCCGATAGCTTCAGAGCCGAAGCTGACCCGAGCGGATGGCCAGCGCGATGGCCTGTTCTCGGGTAGCGGCGCCGAGCTTGCGGCGGGCTTGGGCGGCGTGGGCGCGGACGGTAACCTCGGCGATCTTCATGCGGAACGCGATCGCGTCGTTGCGATGCCCGGCGGCGAGATAGCGCAGCACGTCGCGCTCGCGGGTGCTGAGCGCGGGGTCCATCAGCGGCGTGGCGCCGGGGCTGTCGCGCGTCTCGGGCGGGCCGATCGCGGCGGCGATGACGGCGGCGCGGAGCTGTGCCCGACGGTCCGGCGCGGGGGCATCCGCGGCCCTCGCGATGGCAATGGCCTTGAAGCTGCCCGGTTCGGGGGCCGTGTAGGTGCAGAAGTCGATGACACGGTAGTCCCAGCTTACGATCTGATCGCACAAGGCCCGCTCGGGTGCCGTGTCGCCGACGATGCCGTCAATACGGCCATCGGTCATCCGCAGGACCCGTTCGCCGCGGCAGCCCGCCAGCAGGAGCGGGTCGATATGGTGAAATGTCTGGTCGAAATAGTCATTGAGCCAAGCCTCCGACATCGAGCTGCGGAACCAGACCGGGGTCCCGTCGGCCATGCATTCGGCGATGTTCAGGGCATTTGCATCTTCGTCTTCGACCAACGCCACGGCGCGCCGCCACGCGTCGTCGCCATCGGTCGCGGCGGCGAAGGTATCGACCGCGTCGATCAACCCGTTCAACGTGCCGCCGCTGTCCTCCATCCATACCTCCCGTACCGCGCCAGGGCGTGACCACGATGCACCGAGTCCGAGGCGCCGCGCAAAAAGAAAACGCGCCCCTGGGGGCGCGTCCTTTGCTTGCCGATATGCGCGACGGGGCGGGCCCCCCGGCGGATCAGTTCTGAGCGTAGTATTCGATGACGAGGTTCGGCTCCATCATCACCGGGTAGGGCACGTCGCCGAGGCCCGGCGTGCGCACGAAGGTCGCGGTGAGCTTGCCGTGGTCGGCATCGAGGTAGTCGGGCACGTCACGCTCGGCCAACTGGGTGGCCTCGAGGACGAGCGCCAGCTGCTTGGACTTGTCGCGGACCGAGACGACATCGCCTTCCTTGACGCGGTAGGACGGGATATTGACGCGCTTGCCATTCACGAGGACGTGGCCGTGGTTCACGAACTGGCGGGCGGCGAAGACGGTCGGCACGAACTTGGCGCGGTAGACGACGGCGTCGAGACGACGCTCGAGCAGGCCGATCAGGTTCTCGCCGGTGTCGCCCTTGACGCGGGCGGCTTCGGCGAAGATGCGCTTGAATTGCTTCTCGGTCAGGTCGCCGTAATAGCCCTTCAGCTTCTGCTTGGCGCGAAGCTGCAGGCCGAAATCGGACAGCTTGCCCTTGCGGCGCTGACCGTGCTGGCCCGGGCCGTATTCGCGGCGATTGACCGGGGACTTCGAGCGACCCCAGATGTTCTCGCCCATGCGGCGGTCGAGCTTGTACTTGGCAGACGTGCGTTTGGTCACGGCTGATCTCCTTCGATAGAGCGCGCCCGGCGGGGCGCTATGAAGGGCGTTGTCCTCTGGCCGAAGCCTGACAGGCATCCCCTCGCGGGGGCCACCAACACCAATGGAAGCCGCGCTTTATGACGCGCCGCTCAGGGTGTCAAGAAAGGTGCCGCGGCGCCCCGTCATGTCGCAGGATCGCGGCCTCGGCCGGGGTCAGGATGCGGCGCGCGGCGGGGCCATAGGCCTCGGGCGCACAGATCTCGGCCAGTTCCTCGCGTTCGACCGGGTTCAGATGCTCCAGATCCGCCTCGGCGGGATGGAAGCTCTCGGTCGGGGCGCCGTTGGCATAGATCACCTGGTGGCGCGCAAAGAGGAGATGAACGTAGATCACCTCGCGCCGGCCGCGTTCCGGAAGGATGGCGACATGGTCCACGAGGTCGCGCGCCCGCACGAGCACCTCCGCCTCGCCCCAGAGCGCGCGGGGCTTCGGGCCGTCCACGAGCAACTGGTGCCCCGGCGAGACGAGCAGGTCCGCGCCATGATCCGCCCCGAGCATGCCCGCGCGGATGCGGATCGGGCGCAGCGACGGCATGGCATAGAGCCGCGCGCCGGAAATCCGGCGAAGACCCATCCAGAGGATCTCCTGCGGGCCGTCGTCGCGGGTCAGGACGCGGTCGCCGGGATAGAGGGCCTCGATCGCGCGGGGGCCATCCTCGGTGTCGATCACTGTGCCTTCGGTGAAGCAGATCGGATCGCGGGCGGGGGCGGGGACGCGCAGAACCGGTGTCTGCGCCACGCGGAGTTCGGTGTTCGGCGGCGGCAGGTCGTCCGCGAAATGCAGAAGGGTGTCGCCCGACGCGGTCTCGATCAGGTGGGCGGACCAATGCTGCTCGCCATCCGAAAGGATCAGCGTTTCAGGATCATCCCAGGGGTCGAGTTGGATCGCCGGCGCCGTCGCATCACCGCGAGAACGCGAGAGCTTGGCGATGGCGGCCGGAAGGTGGGTGCGGAGTTCGGCGAGGCCGGTCGCCTGTGGCAAAAGGAGCGCGGATCGGTCGCCGTCGAGCCGCAAGGGCGGGCCGAACCAGCGAAAGGACGCGCCCTTCGGAAACGGGTTGCGGGCGGACGGAAAACCTCCGTCCACCCGCGCCTGTACGGTGGATATGACCTGTGCCCCAGCACATGTCCCCGACATGATTGCCTGCCCCAACGTCTTAATATTGTTATGTTTCCCGCCACTTCCGGGCTGGTAGGGATGTTCTACCCCACCGGTGATTCGCACGTCAAATACCGATTCGCGAATCGGGCGAAGAAAATCACAAACGATTCAAAATTAACGCAAACGATTCGGGGGTGCGTAGCGGAGTTGCGTCGTGTCGTAGCCATTGAAGTCGAGCACCGTCAGCGCGGAGCGCAAACGGTCCTCGGGAATGGCCGGATCGCGGTTCAGGATCCAGCCCGCACGCCCGTTGGGCTGACCCAGCACGGCCGTGCGGTAATCCGCGTCCGCCCAGAGAACCCAGAGCGGTGCGGCGAAGGGCACGCCCGACAGCTCGACCCGCAGACGGCCCGGTCCGATCACGGTGGCATCGCCGGTGATGGCGCGGATGGCCGTGCCGTCCGCCGTCCGGCAGGTGTTGCGCAGACGCAACCGGTCGCCCGTGGGCGCGGCGTATTCTGCTGTCGCGCGGGGACAGTCGGATTGGAAAGCGACGGGAAAGCGCGCGACCTCGTGCCATAGGCCGGCGAAGCGGGACGGATCGAAATCGGCCTTGGACGCGATGGCGACCGTGGTGTCGCGATAGGACGGCAGGAGTGGTGCCACCGCGGCGGCGCATCCCGTGAGGGTCAGGGCGAGGGCGAGGGCGCGGATCATCGGGCGAGCCTAGCGCGGCATCGGGATCTCGACCATGGGCGACCCCGCGAGGATCGCGCGGGCCTGCGCACCCATCAGGTCGGTCAACGCCCGGTCGCGGGAGCGCAGCCCGCCGGTATAGGTCCCGTAGGCCGGCATGATGAGGCGGTTGCCGTCATGGAGAAAGCAGGGCCGCGAGATGTTGCGCCCCTTCACGCAAAGCGCGGCCTTCGGGTGGTAATGGCCTGACACCTCGTGGCGTCCGTGCTCGGTGGCGATGTGGCGGAAGGTCAGGGGGCCGCAAGTCACGCCCTCGGCCGCGTGACCGCCGAGGCCGGTGGGCGCGGGGTCGTGGTTGCCCGTGATCCAGGTCCAGTCGCGCCCGGCCATCAACCCTTCGATCCACGCGATGTCGGACGGGTCGAGCGCATCCGCCGCCGCCATGTCGTCGAAGCTGTCGCCGAGCGAGATGACGACCGCCGGGTCGGTTGCCGCGATGTCGTCCTGCAGCCGCGTCAGCGTGTCGATCGTCTCGTAGGGCGGGACGAGCATGCCGGAGCGGCGGGCGATGCGTTCGGACTTGCCCAGATGCAGGTCGCTGACCACCAGAAGGCGCGCCGCCGGCCAGTGCAGGGCCCCGGACGGGCGCGCGACGAGGTGTTCGCCGGCGAAGCTGAAGGCATGGGCGTTCCGCATTTGTCCGGTGAATCACGGCGCGGCGGCGAGGGCAAGGGGACGGGGCGTCGCGTCACTCGAGCGAGAGGCCGGCTTCGGCCATCAGCTTCTCTGCCTCCTCGAGCATCAGCTTGCCTTCGCCGCGGCCCTTGATCGGCACGATGCCGCGTTCGAGGAACATCGGCGCGGCCAGGGGCGTCACGCGATCGAGCTTCACCTGGTCGATGCGGTCGCCCACCGTGTTCAGGAGGAGTTCGACCCGGCCGAAGTCGATATGGCCGCGCATCGCCTCCTCCTCGGTGATCTTGAGCATCAGGTGGTCGGGGTCGTAGCGGTGGAGCGTGTCGTAGAGAATGTCCGACGAGAAGGCGGCCTGTCGCCCGGTGCTGCGCTTGCCGGGATAGTTGCGGTCGATCAGGCCCGCGATGATCGCCGCATTGCGGAAGGTCCGCTTCATCACCGCGTTGCCGTTCAGCCAGCTTTCGAGTGCCGCGTGGACGCCGTCATGTTGCAGATAGGGGCGGATGTCGCCGACGGGCTTCAGCCCCCAGATCAGCGTCGCGTAGTCGTTCGAGACGAAGCCCAGCGGGTCGAGGCCGTTCTCCTCCATCCCCTTGGTCACGAGGAGGGCGAGGGTCTGGTGCGCGTTGATGCCCGCGAAGCCGTAGATGCAGACATGGTGGCGGCCGTCGCGCGGGAACTGCTCGACCAGCAGGCGACCGGGTTCGGGCATGGTCGAGACCTCGGCCTGAAGCTCGAGCCAGGTGCGGGTGTGATCGGGCAGCGCGTCGAAGCGCTGCTCGTGGAGCATGTCCTGGATGCGGGCGGCCAGTTGGACCGATGTGGTCCATTTGTAGCCGATATAGGTCGCGATCCGGGGCTCCTTGTTGGGGCGGGGCGAAACCTCGACGGTCAGCTCGCGCATGTTCTCGTAGCGGACGATCTGGCCGCCCATCAGGAAGGTATCGCCGGGCGACAGGGTCGACGCGAAGCCTTCCTCGATCTCGCCCAGGGGCATGCCGCCACGACCCTTGAAGCGGACCTTGAGCTTGTCCGTGTCGATGATCGTGCCGAGGTTCATGCGGATCTGACGCGCCGCGCGGGGATCGCGCAGGCCCCATACGCCGGGGCTTCGTTCCTTGAGGCGTTGGTAGCGGTCATAGGCGCGAAGCGCGTAGCCGCCGGTCGCCACGAATTCGAGGCATTCGTCGAAGGCGGCGCGGCTGAGGGTGGAATACGGACCGACGGAGCGGATCTCGGCGAAGAGCGTGTCCTCATGGAAGTCGGCCGCGCAGGCGACGCAGGCGATGTGCTGGCAGAGGACATCGCGCGGCCCGTCGAGCCGCAGGTCGCCGTCCAGCTCGCCCGCGCGGACGGCTTCGAGGGCGGCGTGGCACTCGATCACCTCGAAGCGGTTCGCGGGGACGAGTCGGGCCTTCGAGGGCGCGTTGTAGCGGTGGTTGGCGCGGCCGATGCGCTGGACAAGTGACTTGACCTTCTTCGGGGCACCGATCTGGATCACCAGGTCGACATCGCCCCAGTCGATCCCGAGGTCGAGCGACCCGGTGGCGACGATCGCCTTCAGCTCGCCCGCGACCATCGCCTGCTCGACTCGCAGGCGCGCTTCCTTGGCCAGCGCGCCGTGGTGGATGCCGATGGGCAGGTCGTCCTCGTTGGCGAGCCAGAGATTGTGAAAGAAGATCTCGGCCTGCGCACGGGTGTTGTGGAAGATCAGCGTGGTGGCGTGCTGGCGGACCTGCTCCAGCACGGCCGGAATGGCATAGCGCCCGCCCGCGCCGGCCCAGGGCGGTGCCTCCTCGGTGTCGAGGATCGCGATGTCGGGGGGCGGGCCGGGATCGGCATGAACGATGGGGCAGGGGTCGGGATGGCGCGCGAGGTAATGCGCGATCACGCCGGGATCGTCGACGGTGGCCGAGAGGCCGACGCGGCGCAGGCCCGGCGCGAGGGTCTGAAGGCGCGAGAGGGCGAGCATCAACTGATCGCCGCGCTTGTTGTCGGCCAGCGCGTGGATCTCGTCGACGATGACGCGTTGTAGGCCCGCGAAGGTGCGGGCGGCATCGGGGTAGGAGATCATCAGCGCGAGGGATTCGGGCGTCGTCAGGAGGACATGGGGCGGGTCGGCGCGCTGGCGCTGCCGCTTGGTATAGGAGGTGTCGCCGGTGCGGTCCTCGACGCGGATGGGCAGGCCCGCCTCCTCGATCGGGGTCGCGAGGTTGCGGCGGATGTCATTGGCCAGCGCCTTCAGGGGCGAGACGTAGAGCGTGTGGAGACCGTCATGGCCCTCCGCGCATTCCACGAGGGTCGGCAGGAAGCCTGCAAGCGTCTTGCCGCCGCCGGTGGGCGCGATGAGCAGGAGGCTGGGCGCATCCTTTCGCTCGAGCATGTCGCGCTGATGCGGATGCAGGCGCCAGTGGCGGCGTTCGAAGAAGGCGGAGAGGGCGGGGGGCAGGTCCATGGGTCGGAGATAACCTTGGCGACCCAAAGAGAAAGGGCGCCCCGCGGGACGCCCTTTCGATCGATGACGGAGCGGGGATTAGATGCCGCGCTCGGTCGCCTCGTTCTGGTAGGCCGTGGCGCGGCCCGCGTCGTAGGTGGCCTGCGCGCCGAGGGTGTCGGCCGTGGTCTGGACGCCCGAGACGTCGCTGTAGGTCTGGCCGCCATAGGAGAAGGTGTTGGCGGTTGTCGTCGTGACGTCCTGATCGAGGATCGGGTCATACGTCGTCGTCGTCGTCTGCCAGCCGGTGCCGGATTCGAAGGCGGCGTAGGCGGCGCCGAAATCGTCGAGGGCGGCCTGGCTCATCGCGGCGGCACTGGCGGTGGATGCGACGGCCGTGCCGATCTGCTCGTTGGTCAGGTTCGTCATGCCCGCGATCTCGGCCGACGGGTCGAGGCCCAGAGCGGCGGCGGCGGCTTCGAAGCTCGCGGCGCCGTCCGTGAAGGCGACCTGGATGATGTCGTCGGACTTCAGCTGGCCGTCGATGTCGCCGGAGATGTCCTGCACGCCGGTGGACACGACGCCCATGACGGCGAGGCCGAGACCGACGAGGGCGGCGGTAAGAACGACCCAGTCGACGGTCACGGCGCCGGAATCGTCAGAGAGGAAGGTCTGGGGCTTGAAGGTCATGTTCATTGTCCTGTGTTCGCGGTGTTTTCGGAGTGGGGGACCTGCGTCCTTGGCGGTTAACCTGACGGGGGATTCGGGCACCTATGTGGCCCGATACCGTTCGGATTGGTGCGATTTCGGGAAATGTAGGTGGCTTTGGAGCCTAAAACGCAGACGGCCCCGCCCTTTGTGGGCAGGGCCGTCATCGGCACGGTGCGGTGCGGGGATCAGCGGCGGCGCAGCTCGGCGCGGTAGAGCGACGCAATCAGGAGTTCGGCCTCGGTTTCGGCACGGATCGTGGCGCGCGCGGCCTCGGTCATCCCTGCGGCGTCGAGCTTGCGCCCGTTCTCGGCCAGGGTCATGGCCTGCAGCCGGAGCGCTTCGCGAAGGTCGCCTTCGGACATCGCGGCCGCACCGGCGGAGATCACGGCGGACAGATCCTCGGGAAGGCATCCGGTGGCGTTGCAGGCCGTCGCGATGGCATCCTCGGCCTGGGACATGAACTCGACCGAGTGGATCGTTTCGGCGTCGAGCGTGTGCATGTCGTTGCCGCGCATGTCCATCATAACGGTCGATCCCGCGGCGATCACACCGGCCACCAACGCGCCGGGGACGGCGATACCCGTCAGGTTCACGATACGGGTGAAGCGGGTCTTGGCTGTGGTGGTCATCTGAAGGTCTCTCCCGGTGCTGTCGTCTTGTTCGTTGGAATCGTGATTAACGAGGCAGTCGGGCAGGATTCGGGCGGGGTGCAGCGTCGATTGTGGCAATCGGTGGGTTTTGTGGAGTCGTGCAGGACAGGCAGGCGGCGCGCGTCAGTGGACGATATCGCCCTCCTCGACGAAGAGATTGGCCCATGCGCGGTCCACGAGCTCAGGGGTCATGCGGTATTCCATGCCCTCGAAGTTGCAGGTCGCGATCATCTGGTCGATCAGGAACGGCGCGTGGTAATTCGCGTAGATGTTATCGATCTCGGGGTATTTCGACTTCAGGAGGTGGACGAGCGCCTGCTCGTCGAGGGCGAACTTCTTCTTCTTGGCGACCATGGCGAGGATCTTGAGGAACTCGCCCTGGGTCGGGCCGTCGATCAGAACCTTGAAGAAGATCCGGCGCAACGCCGCGACGTCGAAGATCTTGTTGGGATGGAAGTTGGTCGAGAAGACCACGAGCGTGTCGAACGGCACCTCGAATTTCTCGCCCGATTGCAGCGCGAGGATGTCGTAGCCCATCTCCATCGGAACGATCCAGCGGTTGACGAGCTTCTGCGGCGGCTCCTCCTGGCGGCCGAGGTCGTCGACGATGAACACCCCGCCGGACGATTTGAGCTGCAGCGACGCCTGGTAGGTGCGCGCGACCGAGTTGTAGTTCAGATCGAGCATGTTCAGCATGAGCTCGCCGCCGGTCATCACCGTCGGCCGGTTGCAGAGCACGTAGCGCGGATCGACCCGCACGTTCGACTTCCTGAGCGCGTTCTCGTCATTCACCTGCTCGACCGCGGTGTGGACGATTGGGTCGAAGACCGTGATGACCTGGCCCGCGTACTCGATGGCGGACGGCACCCAGATGTTGTCGCCCAGGGCTGCGCGTATGCCCTCGGCGATGGACGATTTCCCGTTGCCGGGGGGACCGTACATCAGAACCGACTTGCCCGATCCGACGGCCGGTCCGAGCTGGTCGATCAGCCCGTCGGGCAGGATCAGATGGCCCATCGCGGCGATCAGCCGCTCGCGGTTGATGTGGATGTTCTTGATCGACTGCGCCTTGACCTGCGTCTTGTAGGCCTCGAGCGGGACGGGCAGCGCGCCGTAGTATTCCGACTGCGTCAGGGCATCGAGCGCACGGGCCTTGCCCGCCTCGGTCAGCGTGAACCCCATCTCGGAGGAGGCGCCGGCATGCATCGTGCCGGTGGCCTGCATCAGCCCGGCCTCGCGCGCGTTGTCGACGAGTTGCTGCGTCAGCGCCGGCGGCAGCGCGATGGCGGCCGCGATCTCGCGCGTTGTGTCGACGGATTTGCGAAAGCACGTCTTCAGCATGATGTCGCGCAGCATGACCGGCGTCAGGCCGGTATCGGCCAGCGTCTTGGGCTGGGCCGGGGCGGGAACGCCCGTGATGCTCGGATCGGGCTGCATGTTCATGGCATCGTCCTCTCGTGCGTCGCGGCCCGGAAGTGTCGCACCCGGCCCGTTGAGACTGTCTTAACCGGGGCCAGCGGCGGCAAGGCCGAGATAGGTCAGGTGCGTCGCGGCCAGCGTGATCCCCATCGGGAAGTCCTTCTTCTCGGACCAGCTCCGCCAGTCCGGCGCGAGGTTGCGGATCGCGGGAATCGACCGGATGATGCGGTGCCCGACCCAAGTGACGACCAGCAGGATCGCGAACAGGATCAGCACCTCGGGAAGGTCGGGCAGGGCCACGAAGGGCGCCATGGCGGCCGCAAACTTCGCGTCGCCCGCCCCGACGGCGCGGATCATCGTCAGGACGAACCCCGCCGCGAGCACCACCGCGAGATGGACGAAGCGCCACAGGTATTCGACGAGCGGCGTGATAACGAAGAGACCGGCCACCACGAAAACCACGAAGAGCGCCAGCACCGCGGTGTTGCGGATCTTCATCTGCGACAGGTCGGTATAAGCGACGTAGACGCAGATCGGGAGCGAGAGGAGCCCGAGGACGAGCCCCTCGAGCGGCGTGGCGGCAAGCATCGTCAGTCCGTCCATGCCGTCAGGCGTCCAGCGCCTGCAGCGCGCGGACCGCAGGCTCGAAGTGACGCGGATGCGTGTCGATCGCGTCCTGCAGCAGGTTGCGGCCGATATCTACATCGCCCTGCTTGATCGCGGCGAGCCCGGCGGTGTGCAGAAGCTGTGCGCGCTGTTCCTGGTTCATGCGGATGCCGGGCAGGGCGTAGCTGCGCCGCGCCGCGCGCGCGAGAACGAGGTTGTTCTTCGCGGTGAAAAGATCGTCGTCATAGGTGATCGCTTCGGTGAAGAGCCGTTCGGCCGCCTCGCTGTCGCCGCGCGTCAGTTTCGAGAAGCCCCAGTTGTTGAGCACGCCCGCGGGCGTCGTCGTCAGGCCGACGGCGGTCTCGTAGAAGCTGTCGGATTTCGACCATTGCTGCTGGCTGTCGGCGACCATGGCCTCGAGGCGGTAGCGCTTGAAGGTCTCGTGGGTCGGCGGGATCGTGTCGAGCACGGCCTTCGCCTCGGTCCAGTCCGACGTCCGGATCAGCGCGTCGGCCAGATCGACCCGGTCGTCATGGGTCGCGCCCTCCATCTCGAGGACGTCGCGCCAGACGAGGATAGCCTCGGTCGGGCGACCGGCGCGGATCAGGCTCTGGGCGAGGCCGCGATGCGCTTCGACGTCGTCGGGTCCGGCCGCCGTCTCGCGCTTGAAGAAGGCCACCGCCTCGGTCGGCTGGGCGACGGTCAGCATGACGTCGCGCATGCCGCCCTGCTCGTTGCGCACGCTGTCGATCGCGCGGGTGACGTCGCCATCGGTGGAATTGCAGGCCGACAGGGCCAGGCTGCCCCCGAGAGCGAGGGTCAGGAAGATCGGGTGGCGCATTTTTGCGTCCTTTTCTGCTCGATACCTTCGGTTTTTGTTATCCGCCGCGCGGTGGGCTGAGACCCCAGGTCCCGTTCGTCCGCCGCGTCAGCGTGAAGGTGTCATCTTGGCCGTCATCGTAGACGGGGATCACCATACGGGAAGAGGAAACGCGCAGATTCTCCCGGATTTCCGGCGAGGGTTGCAACGCGAACGCAGTCTTGAAGACGCGATGGGCCTCGCCGGTCTCACCCTGTTCGAGAAGGACGACGCCCAGATTGTTGAGCGCTCGGGCATTGCGCGGCTCGGCGGCGACGAGGGTGCGCAGTTGTGCTTCGGCCTGTCCGAGGCGGCCCAGTTCAATATTGGCGGTCGCCATCGCGAGCTGCACCTCGGGGGTGAGGCCGTCGCCTTCGATCCCGGCGCGGATGTAGCTTTCGAGGGCGAGCTCGGGCTCGCCGGCGGCAAGAAGGCGGTCGCCGACAATGAGCGGATCGACCCCCGGACCCTTGGCGGTGCCCGGCGGCAGGAGCCCGTCCTCGGGCACCGCGCCGCGTCCGCTGACACCCTGCACGCAGCCAGAGGCCAGTGCGGCCACGAGAAGGAGGGGGAGCGCCGCGCGGCGCATCAGAACCCGACCCCGCCGCCGCCGAGGGTATCGGCGATGCCGTGGAGCGACGGCCCGATCAGGATGATAAGGAGAGGGGGAACACAGAACATCATCGTGCCCACGGTCAGCTTGGTCGGCAGCACGTTGGCCTTTTCCTCGGCGCGCATGACCCGCTTGTCGCGCATCTCGTTGGCGTAGACGCGCAAGGCGTCGGCGATCGAGGTGCCGAAGGTGGCGGACTGGATCAGAACGGTCACGAAGCTGGTGATATCGTTGATGTCGCAGCGCTCGGCCATGGCGCGCAGCACGTCGGGCTTGTCCTTGCCGGCCTTCATCTCCTGCGCGACCATCAGGAATTCGCCGGCCAGCGCGGGGTAGGACGGCTCGATCTCGGTGGCCATGCGGATGATGGACTGATCGAGCGACTGGCCCGCCTCAACGCAGACCAGAAGGAGGTCGAGCGCGTCGGGGAAGCCCTGCTGGATCTCTTCCTGACGCTTGGCGACGCGCTTCTGCACCCAGTATTTCGGGGCGTAGTAGCCGACCGCGCCGGGGATGAGCGTGTAGCTGATCTGTTTCACGAGGGTCAGGTCGCCCGCCAGAAGGAAGCTGTAGAGCACGCCGAGCACCAGCAGGCCGAGGCCCAGCAGAAGCTGTGCGGCGGTCAGCGTCCGCACGGCGTCGCGATGGGTATAGCCCGCCTGGATCAGGAGCTTGCGCGCCTTCGTCATCTCCTCGGCGTCCTGCGGATCGAGGAGCTGCGCGTATTTCGCGAGATGCTCGTTCCGGGTGCCGTGACGGTTCAGCATCTCGGGCGCGCCTTCGAGCGCCTGTTCCTTGCGTTCGCGCGCGATGCGGTCGAGCGGATCGGTCTTCTTGGTCAGCAGCATCGGCAGCGCGAGCAGCACGAGGAGAACCCCGGCGGCGCCCGCAACGTACATCATGCCGTCCGGTCCAAGCATGCCCTCGATGACGGATGTGATCATGTCCATGGCGGGCCCCTCAGACCTTGATGTTGACCATCATCCGCATGAACACGACGTTCACGAGGAGGAAGACGCAGACGACCGCGGCGGCCGGGATGAAATAGGCGGTGTCCTTCACGTCCGTGTAGTAGTCGGGCTTCATGACGTTGATGCCCACGAGCGCGAGGATCGGGAAGGCCGAAAGGAACACGCCCGACCAGCGCGCCTCGGCGGTGATCGCCTTGACCTTGCGAAAGAGCTTGAACCGCGCCCGGACGACGTTCGACAGGCCCTCGAGGATCTCGGCCAGGTTGCCGCCGGATTTCTGCTGGATGGCGACGGCCACCGCGAGGAAGCGCAGATCCTGCAGCTCGACCCGCTCGGCCAGCGCGCGCAGCGCTTCGGGGATGTCGCGGCCATAGGCGGCCTCGTCGGCGATGAACCCCATCTCGGAGCCCAGCGGGTCGGCGATTTCCTTGGCGACGATTCCGATGGCGGAGTTCAGCGGGTGGCCGACGCGCAAGCTGCGGACGATCAGTTCGACCGCGTCGGGAAGCTGTTCCTCCATCAGGGCGAGGCGCTTCTTGGCCTTGCCGTTGACCCAGACATAGACCGCGCCGATGCCGAACACGATCGACATCAGGATCCGGATCGGAAGCGAGGCGCCGGTGAATAGCGTCATCATCAGGAAGGACAGCACGACCAGCAGGGCCATGATCCCCATCAGCATGCCGGGCGTGAAGGCGAGGTTGGCCTTCTGCGCCTTCTCGGCAATCAGCGAATAGAGCGGGATCTGCTTGGCGCCGTCGTGCTGCGACATCTCCTTGCGGAGCTGGGCCATGACCTCGTCGCGGGTGGCGCCCTTCTCCATCAGAGCCAGGCGCCGGTTGACGCGATTGTTGAGCTTGATGCTCTCGCCGAAGATCAGAAGATAGATGCCGCCGATGACCAGCAGCATGGACCCGAAGATCGCGATATAGATAAGTGGTTCGATCGACAGTTGCATGTCAGCGGCCCTCGGCAGGTTCGTAGATGTTGGAGGGCAGGTCGTAGCCCCAGGCCTTGAATCGGTCGGCGTAGTGGCTGCGGATCCCGGTCGCGGTGAAGCGGCCGATGATGGTGCCGTCAGGCTCCAGCCCGAGGCGCTCGTAGCGGAAGATTTCCTGCAGCGTGATGACTTCGCCTTCCATGCCGGTCACCTCGGTGATCGACACCATGCGGCGCGAGCCGTCCTGCAGGCGCGAGGCCTGCACGATCAGGTTCACGGCCGAGGCGATCTGGGCGCGGACGGCCTTGAGCGGCATCTCGATCCCGGCCATCGCGATCATGTTCTCGAGCCGGCTGATGGCGTCGCGGGCGTTGTTGGCGTGGATCGTCGTCATCGAGCCGTCATGGCCGGTGTTCATGGCCTGAAGCATGTCGATGACTTCCTCGCCGCGCGTCTCGCCGACGATGATGCGGTCGGGGCGCATCCGGAGCGCGTTGCGCAGGCAATCGCGCTGGGTGACGGCGCCCTTGCCCTCGACGTTCGGGGGGCGGCTTTCCATCCGGCCGACATGGTCCTGCTGGAGCTGGAGTTCCGCGGTATCCTCGATCGTCAGCACGCGCTCGGCCTGTCCGATGAAGGACGACAGCGCATTCAGCGTGGTCGTCTTGCCCGAGCCGGTTCCGCCCGAGACGATGACATTCAGGCGGCAGGCGCAGGCGGCCTGGAGGTACATCGCCATCTCTTCGGTGAAGGCGCCGAACTCGACCAGCTTGTCGATGCCCAGCTTCTCCTTCTTGAACTTCCGGATGGAGACGAGCGAGCCATCGACCGCCACCGGCGGCACCATCGCGTTGAAGCGCGAGCCGTCCTTGAGGCGGGCGTCGACGTAGGGGTTCGATTCATCGACGCGGCGGCCCACGGCGGACACGATCTTGTCGATGATACGCAGAAGATGCCGCTCGTCCTTGAAGCGTATTTCGGACTTCGAAAGCTTGCCCGCGCGCTCGACATAGATGTTGTGGGGACCGTTCACGAGGATGTCGTTGACGTCCGGGTCCTTCAAGAGCGGCTCGAGCGGGCCGAGGCCCGTGACTTCGTCGAAGAGTTCGCCGTTGAGGATGTCGCGATCTTCGCGCCCTAGGACGACGCCCATCTCGGCGAGCTCCTCGGTGGTGATCGCGACGATCTCGGCGCGCAGCGCGTTCGGATCGGCCTTGTCGAGCGCGGCGAGGTTCAGGTTGTCGAGCAACCGGTGATGCATCTCGGTCTTGAGGCCCTCGATCCGCTCGCGCCGCTTGAGATCCTTGTTCTCGGGCGCGGGGGCGGCGTCCTTCGGCGGGGCGGTCTTGGCGGATGCGGCAGCGGGGGCGGCATCGGCGGCCGCGGAATCGGGGGACGCATCGGGCTTGGCCGCGGCGGCGCCGATGGGCTTGGCGCCCTCGATCTGCGGCTTCTTGTAGCGTGAAAACATGGTCTGCCCTTACGTTCTGTATTCAGCCGAAGGAGAGGCCGAAGATGGCCCGCTTCTTGGACCGCGCCTTTGCCGACACGACGTCGTCGCCGGCTTCGATGCGCTCGCGCGCTTCGTGCAGGCCCTGGGCGAGCTTCTGGATTTCCTTGGTGAGCGCGTTGCGCGGCGCAAGTTCGCTCAGCGGCGCGGCCTGGTCATTGACCTCGGTGACCTGCTTGCCGCCATCGGGCAGCACGGCGTGGAACTTGACGCCGAGGCTTTCGGCCATCTTCTCGATCCGGCTGCGGCCGCCCATGTCCATCTTGCCGGGTGCCCGGTTCAATAGGTGGCTGAGCCGCTCGGTCGAGACGCCTTCGGCTTGCAGAAGATTCTGGAACCGCAGGGCGTTCTGGGCCGATCGCACCTCCATTTCGGAGACGACGAAGAACAGCTCGGCCTGCGAAATCACCGTGTCGGTCCAACCGGTTACGGTGCAGGGCATGTCAACGATGACGATGTCGAAACAGTCCCGCGCGAGGGTCAGAAGGCCGGTCACGTCCTCGGGGCCGATCAGGTCGAGCGGGAGCACGTCGGCGGGGGCCGTGAAGACCGACAACACGTCCTTGTAGGTGCCCAGCGCCTGGCGGAACGCCTGTTCGTCCATGCTGGAGACGTCGCTCAGCACCTCGTAGATCATCGGCTTCCGGGGCAGGTCGAGATAGGTCGCGACCGATCCGAACTGCAGGTTCAGGTCCACGACGCAGACGCGCGGCGCGCCGGTCTTGGAGATATTGGCCAGCTCCCATCCGAGATTGACGGCGATGGTCGTGGCCCCGTTGCCGCCCGCGGCCGACTGGATCGCGAAGACCGCGCCTTCGGTCGCCCCCGTGCGGCCGCCGGTTGTGGCCGGCAGCGCCGGGGCGGTCGTGCCGTCCACGGTCTGGGGAAGGTCGGCGCCCGCGCGGCGCATCATGTCGTCGCCACCGGCGCGGCCGGGCGTGCGGATGCGGGCGACGGCTTCGGAGAGCGCGTTCTCGGGAAGAGGGTAGGGGGCGAAATCGTCGGCGCCCGCGCGCAACAGCTCGTGCAGGGCCATCGGACCCAGCCCTTCGGCGACGAGGATGACGCGGAGCGTGGCGCGCTTGGCCAGCGAGATCAGCTCGATCACCTGCGACAGGCGCGGCTCGTCCTCCTGGTCCATGGCGAGCACGAGGAATTCCAGCTTCTGCGCCTCATCCTGACGCAGGAAGGCCGCGGCCTCGGCGAAGTCGAGATCGCCCCAGGCCTCGCCCAGTTCGGCTTCCATATCCTCGATCAGCAGGTCGAATTCCTGCACATCGCGCGATACCGTAACCGCGCGGAGCGGTTCGGGTTCGGGTAGGATCGCGAGACTGCTCGACATATTCGATCACCGCTTTCGACATCCCCGGACAGTCCGGGGTGAAACATCACTGTCGACCCCTGCGGGCCGAAGCGGGGAGAGATTGCGCCCCGCACCTCGGTCTTGCTCCGCAATTCGGGCAACAATTGGACGCAAGAAGTGAAATTATAGGAAACACCGGGGACAAAGCGTGTCGCATTTGCCGGACCCCCGAAAACGCGAGACGCCCCGTGCGGGGCACGGGGCGTCTGGCCTCAAGAATGTGGTCCGTTCAGCCGGTAGGGCCGGCGCTTGCGACATAGCGGCGATACACGATCTGCGCGTATTTCCCGTCCAGAACCAAGGGGTTGCCATCGACGAAGCCCGCAACCTCGGTGACCGTGCGGCGGTTCGCGCGCTCGCGCGTCTGGGTCGGCACGAGGGGCCGCGTCTCGCCGAAGGAGACGAGCGCCTCGAGCCGCGAGAGCGACACGCCGCGCTGCGCGAGGTAGTTGACGGCGGCCTGCGCACGACGTCGGCCGAGACGCTCGTTATAGGCGTTCGATCCGACCTTGTCCGTGTGGCCATAGACGCTGAAGCGGACCTCGGGGAACTGGCGCATGAAATGCGCCTGCTGGTCGAGAACCGAGCGGGCCGTCGCGTCGAGCGCCGCCGAGTTGAAGGCGAAGTTGATCGTCGTCGGCACCGAGCTTGCGAAGCGCTGGCCCAGATGGCTGACCGCGGGGGCCTCGCCGTTCATGACCAGCATGTTCTGCATCGTCGGGTTGCCGAAGGCGCCTTCGTCGACCTCGCCGCCCGCGAGGCGATTGCCGCCGGTGCAGGCCCCGAGGGTGGCGAGGCCGAGGCCAGACAGGAGCGTGCGTCGGGTGAATTGGAGCGTTTTCATCATCTCACTCCATCACGTAGCCGTAATTTCCGGAAAAGTCCTGCGCCGCGGCCTCGCCGCCGCGCGTCGAGGCGCGGGTGCCGTTGGGCGCCCCACCGGACACGCGGCCGTAGAGGAACAGCTCGTTCTCGGTCGGTGGGCGGATCCGGTCGGTCGGCAGCGCCAGCGCGTCGCCGGAGACCGGCGAGACGAGATTTGCCGTGACGATGATCACGAGTTCGGTCTGCGCGCGACGATAGTTCGAGGAGCGGAACAGCGCCCCGAGGATCGGAACATCGCCCAGCCACGGCACCTGGCTGGTGCCGTCCCGGAACTCATCCTGCAGGATCCCGGCGATCGCGAAGGACTGGCCGTCGCGCAACTCGACCGTGGTCGAGGACTGGCGCTGGCTGAAGGCCGGCACGACCGCGCCGCCGATCGTCGCGTTGTTGGCGGTGTCGATGGCCGAGACCGAGGCGTCCATCACGAGGTTGATGATGTCGTCATCGACGACGGTCGGCGTGAACTGCAACTCGACGCCGAAGGGGCGGTACTGGACCGAGACCTGGCCTTCCGCGCCTTGGACGGGGAGGGGGAACTCGCCGCCCGCGAGGAACCGCGCCGGCTGGCCCGAGAGCGCCGTCAGGTTCGGCTCGGCCAGCGTGCGGACGAGACCGTTATTCTCCAGCGCCTGAAGCGTCAGGGCCACGTTGTAGTTGCCGCCGCCGAACGCGAAGGTCGCGGTGCCGACGGCCGTGCCGGTCAGGCCGGGCGTGGAGTTCGTCGTCAGGTTCGGGTTCGGCGCGGGGCCGTCATTGGCGTTGAACGTGAGGTTCGCGCCGAGCTCCTTGCTGATGGAGCGCGACATCTCGGCGAACCGGACCTTGAGCTGCACCTGCTGCACGCCGCCGACGACCATCAGGTTCAGCACGGCGTCGGGCGCGTAGCGGTTGGCGATCTCGAGGGCCTGGTCGAGCTTCTGCGACGAGGACACCGTGCCCGACAGGACGATCCCGTCATTGGCGGTGCGCACCTCGATATGCTCCGACGGCAGCAGCTGGCGCAGCCGCTCCTTGAATTCGGCGATGTCGGGGATGACCTGCACCTCGACATTGGTGATGAGGCGTCCGTCCGGCCCCAGAAGCGTCAGGGTGGTCCGGCCGGGCGCCTTGCCCAGCACGTAGACGGTGCGCTCCGACAGGGTCGCGATATCCGCGATCAGCGGGTTCGCGACCGACAGTTCCGCGAAGGGAACGTCGGATTCCAGCACGAGGGCGCGGTTCAGCGGCACCTGCAATGCCGTCTGCGCGCGACCCTGCGCGATCCGGAGGGTTTCGGCATAGGCATCGGCCACGGGGGTACCGGAAATCAGCACCCCGAGCATCGACGCCCGAAGGATGGTACGAAACTTCATTGTGACCTGCCTCTCTGATCACGCTGCTCTGTTGCGGATCTGACGTCCGCATCGCGTTCACCATGGCGAAAGCCCTTCAAAAAGCAATCCAGCATGTGATTCGCAGAAGGTCGGGCATGCGCGAGGGCCACACTTCGCCACCTTTCGGACATATTGACGAAACGGAAACGGGGGCCGCGATCCCGATCGGATCGCGGCCCCCGTGCCCCGTCATGCGGGTCGATCATTCGTCCGGGCAGGGGACGCGGATCATCACCACTTCGGCGCCCTTGCGGGTGCGGACGGTACAGATCTTGCCGGCCTCCTGGGTCTGCTGCGCCCCGAGGATGGCCTCGAGCGTCGCTTCGACGGGTGCGCTCTCGGTCTCGTCGCGGACACCGACCAGCGCGAGCGAGAGACGGCCCGTGGCCTGCGCCTGCGCCAGCTTGGCGACGACATCGGGCGCCACCTCGACGGTGATGTTGCGCGCGATCGTGGGGGCGTTGCGCTCCTCGTCGGTCTGCTGGTCGATCGCGATCAGCGGCAGGTTCGCGTGGATCAGCCGGGTGACGCCACCGCCCGCGCCTGAACCCGTCCAGTAGACATCGACACGGTCGCCGGGGCGCAGGAAGCCCGAGACACCGGAATTGACGTCCGTCTGGAGCGTGAAGGCGCGCATGCCGGGGGTCAGGCTGGCGGCGACGCCGCCCTCTTCGCCAGGCTTGGTCACCTTGACCGAGAGCAGCGGCTCGTCGCGCTCCATCACGCGCAGGACGGTGCGGAACTCCTCCTCGCCTTCGGGGAAGACCTCCTCGATCTTGGTGAAGGCGCCGATCGGCACGGCGTCGGCGGGCCAGGCTACCGGCCGCACATCGTTGCGGCGCAGCTGGTCGCCGTAGCGAAGCTGACGGCGCACCACCAGGACCTCGGTCGTGGTGATGATCTGCTGCTGGGTCGAGGCCAGCGCGTTCTGGTACTGGGCGAAGCGGCCCTGGGCGGTGTGAATGGCAAATCCTGCGAGGCCGAGACCGGCGAGCAGGACGAGACCGAAAATGAGACGCATGGGACGGGGTCCTCGTTGGAAAATCGAGCTGCTTTGCAGCGGTTCGTTTCCGGTTTGGCGTCGGATTGCGGCGAATCCGTGGAGGGGACGGGGAGTCTCGCGGACGGTTCGGTGGCCGGTTCCGAACAATTGAAAAGGCGCCCCGGACCGATCTGGTCCGGAGCGCCCTGTCTCGCCTGGGGAAAGGCGATTGAGACGATTACTTCGTCAGGTCGAGGCCGGTACCGGCGGCGCCGAAGCCCGCGCCGATCATGTCGGTCTTGAGCTGGGTCTCGATGTCGCCCGAGATGTCCTGGACGCCCTGCGAGACGACGCCCATGACGGCGAGGCCGAGGCCGACGAGGGCGGCGGTCAGGACGACCCAGTCGACGGTCACGGCGCCGGATTCGTCATTCTTGAAGGTGTTGATCGCGTTCAGCATTGGAGTGTTCCTTGAGGTTCGGTGGCTGGTCTTCACGGTTCGGATCGTCGGGCGGCATGCCCTTTCGATGCCACCGGTATCGCGGCGAATCCGGGCGGGAATGGGACGGGCGCGGGGTTTGTTTCGGATGATCGCATGGCAAGGCATGTATTTCGCGCAACAGATCAGCCCGATCCGGGGCATTGGCACGAAAAAGGCGCCCCGGACCGATCTGTGGTCCGGAGCGCCCTGTCTCGCCTGGGGAAAGGCGATTGAGACGATTACTTCGTCAGGTCGAGGCCGGTACCGGCGGCGCCGAAGCCCGCACCGATCATGTCGGTCTCGAGCTGGCCCTTGATGTCGCCCGAGATGTCCTGGACGCCCTGCGAGACGACGCCCATGACGGCGAGGCCGAGGCCGACGAGGGCGGCGGTCAGGACGACCCAGTCGACGGTCACGGCGCCGGATTCATCATTCTTGAAGGTGTTGATCGCGTTCAGCATTGGAGTGTTCCTTGAGCTTCGGTGGCAAGTCTTACGGTTCAGATCGTCGGGCGGCTTGCCCTTTCGATGCCACCGGTATCGCGGCGAATCCGGGCATGAATGGGACGGGCGCGGGGAAAAGACATGAAAGTTCTGCGTGGTTAATGCGCCGATTCCGCCCGTGACGGCCGTCTGTTGAACGAGTGAGGGCCGCGCCTGCCAGCACGGCCCTCTGTCCCTCGGTCCGTACCGATGGAGATGTGACACGACCCTCTTGATCCCCTTCCGCCTGCCAACGAAAGGGCGGGGACTGCTCGATTGTCACGTCTTGCCCGAGTGTCTCGGTGCCTTTTGTTGATCGGGCTGCGGAAGCGGTCTGCCGTCGCCGCCACAACCCGATGAAGCCGGTATGGGAGGGAAATGGGGCGGAAACGTGTCTTATTCGGATCGAATTGGGGACAATAGCGGCTTTACGGGGAATTGACCGTGCTCCGGCAACGATAGCGTGGCCGCAAAGCGTCTGGCCGGGGGTGCGATCCGACGAAAGACGGCCCCGGCACGACGAATGTCACACAGGGGCCACGCCCGCCTGCCCGACCCATGACAGATGGGGCGCCCGCGTGGCAAGATACCTCAAAACAAGAACCGAGCAGTTCATCATGATGAGATCCGTACCCCTCGCCCTTGCGGCGGCGCTGGCCTGTGCCGTGCCCGAAGCTCCGGCCTTGGCCGACTTCACGTTCAAGCGCGTGCGCCCGCCCGCGGCCGGCACGACGAAGTTCATCAACATCCAGATCGAGCCGCCTGCGCCGGAAGCCGCGCCGCGCCCGTCCCAGCCCGAGTTGCCCGAGGACATGGTCGCCCGCACCGCGCCGTCCGAGCCCGCGTCGCGCAATCGCGAGCAGGCGTGGTTCTGGTCCGCCGTCTCACCCGAGATTGGCGACGTGCCGGGCCGGTTCCGGACGGCGGCCCGGGTCGCCGCGCGTCCTCCGCAGGGCAGCGGCGTCGCGGCCCCGGCGCTGGCCCATCTGCGCGACATCGCCAAGCATCACGGCTCGGACATCCTGCGACATTCGGTCGGGACGCGGGTCTCGCCCGCGCTGGTCCTGGCGCTGATTTCGGTCGAGTCGGCAGGACGGACGGACGCGATGTCCCACAAGGGCGCGAGCGGTCTGATGCAGCTCATCCCGGCGACGGCGGAGCGGTTCGGCGTCTCCGACACCCGCGATCCCGAACAGAACATCCGCGGCGGCGTCGCCTATCTCGACTGGCTGATGAGGGAGTTCGGCGGCGATCCCGTTCTGGCGCTCGCGGGATACAATGCAGGCGAGGGCGCGGTGCGCCGCCACGAGGGCGTGCCGCCCTATGGCGAGACGCGCGCCTATGTGCCGAAGGTCATGGCGGCGTGGAACGTGGCGCGGACGATGTGCACGACCCCGCCCGAGCTGCCCGGCGACGGCTGCGTCTTCGATGCGACGCTGATGGGCGGCTAGAAACGCCGCCTGAAGGACCTCACTCGATCACGTCGGCCCATTCGGGATGCTTGCGCGCCTGCGCCTTCACGAAAGGGCAGAGCGCGATCACGCCCTTCCCTTCGGCCCGCATGTCCGCGACCATCCGTTCGGCCAAGGCGAGCCCCGCACCCGAGCCGCGCAGGCCGTCGGGCACGCCGGTGTGGTCGACGATGATCTTGCTGTCACCCAGCCGCGAATAGGTCATCTCGGCCTCGTGGCCATCTGACGTCAGGAGCCAGCGGCCGCCGCTCTCGCCATCCTCGCGGGTAATCTCGAATGCGGCCAAGGCGTCAGGCGACCAGCGTGGCTTCGGTCAGATCGCGCAGCTCGTCCTCGGTGACGCCGTCGGCCAGCTCCACCAGTTTCAATCCGCCCTCCACGACGTCGAGCACGCCGAGATTGGTGATGATCCGGTCCACGACCGCCTTGCCGGTCAGCGGAAGGGTGCAATCCTTAAGAAGCTTCGACTCGCCGTGTTTGTTGGCGTGATCCATCACGACGACCACGCGCCCGACGCCCGCCACGAGGTCCATGGCCCCGCCCATGCCCTTCACGAGCTTGCCGGGGATCATCCAGTTGGCGAGGTCGCCGTTCTCGGCCACTTCCATCGCGCCGAGGATCGCCATCGCGATCTTGCCGCCCCGGATCATGCCGAAGCTCTGCGCGCTGTCGAAATAGGCCGAGTGCGGCAGCTCGGTGATCGTCTGCTTGCCCGCGTTGATGAGGTCGGGATCTTCCTCGCCCTCGTAGGGGAAGGGGCCCATTCCGAGCATCCCGTTCTCGGATTGCAGCGTCACCTCGATCCCCTCGGGGATGTAGTTGGACACCAGCGTCGGAATCCCGATCCCGAGATTGACGTACCAGCCGTCCTGAAGTTCCTGCGCGGCGCGCGCGGCCATCTGGTTGCGGTCCCAGGGCATGGCTCTCTCCTAGAGTTCGACGATGTCGACGGGCACGTCGATCATCACCACGGTGCCGGCGGCGCCGCGGACGGGGGTCAGGGTCGCCTCCAGCCCGTCGAGCAGCGTCGCCATCAGGCGGCCCCCGACGGTCTCGGGGTTCGGGAACGGCTCGTTGGCGGGCAGGCCGACGCCGTCATCGCCGATCGTCAGCCGCAGGCCACCCGCCGCAAGCTTGGTCATCCGCAGCTCGACCACGCCCTCGTCGACCCGCTCGAAGGCGTGGCGGAACGCGTTAGAGAGCACTTCGGACATCAGGAGCGAGATCCGGACCGCCGCGTCGAGATTGACGTCGATCGGGTCGATATCCTGGACGTAGCGGATGCCCGGACGCCCCTCGTGATGGGCGATGGCCGCGGCGGCACGGCTGAGGAGCGAGCCGAGGTCGATGCCTGGATGGATGTCCTGCTGGCGGTCGGCCAACTGCATGCTCTCGTAGGCCAGTTGGAGGCATTCGAGCCGGCGGTTCATGTCCTCGGCGGCGCGGGTGTCGTAGCCCGAGACCTCCTGGCCCAGTTGCTTGAGGACCATGGCGAGATCGCCCTGCACCCGCTCGTGCAGCATCCGCAGTAGGCCGTGGGCTTGCTCCTCCTCGGCCTCGGAGGCGTAGATTTCCTTCTGGATGCCAAGAAAGAAGATCGGCTTTCCGTTGCTGTCGCTGATCGGCGCGATGATCAGCCGGTTCATGAAGGGCGAGCCGTCGGCGCGGTAGTTCAGCAGATCGACCGTGACGTCGCGCCCGTCCGCGACCGCGTGCCGGATGCGGTCGACGGCGTCCTTGTCGGTGTCCTCGCCCTGCAGGAACCGGCAGTTGCGTCCGATGGCCGCCGAGCGCGAATAGCCCGTCGTCCGCTCGAAGGCCGAGTTGACGTAGACGATCGGGTGATCCTCGGCGCGGGCATCGGCCAGCACGACGGCGACACGGACGCGGCTGAAGCCTTCGAGCGCGGCGCTGTCCTCCATCACGGCGGCCAATTTGCGACTGCCGGAGGCGCCGGATGCGCGTGCGCGATTGGCCTCGGGTTGGGCCGTGCCGTGTGCAGGAAACTCGCGATCAGGTGCCATCAGCCCCTCCTCTCGGTCGTGTCGTGCGTTGTTCGATGCGTTTCTCGTGCGTGCCCTGGACGATGCGATGCACGTAGATGCCGGGCAGGTGGATGTGATCGGGATCGAGCGCGCCGGCCTCGACGATCTCCTCGACCTCGACGACACAGACCTTGCCGCACATCGCAGCCGGCGGATTGAAGTTGCGGGCGGTCTTGCGGAACACGAGGTTGCCCGTGGTGTCGGCCTTCCACGCCTTCACGATCGACAGGTCCGCCACGATCCCCCGCTCGAGGATGTAGGTCTCGCCGTCGAACTCCTTGTGCTCCTTGCCCTCGGCGATGACCGTGCCGACGCCGGTCTTGGTGTAGAAGCCGGGGATGCCGCAGCCGCCCGCGCGCATCCGTTCGGCCAGCGTGCCCTGCGGGTTGAACTCCAGCTCCAGCTCGCCCCCGAGATACTGGCGCATGAACTCCTTGTTCTCGCCCACGTAGCTCGAGATCATCTTCTTGACCTGCCGGGTCTGCAGCAGGATGCCGATGCCGAAATCGTCCACGCCCGCATTGTTGGATGCGAAGGTCATGTCCTTGGTGCCCGCATCCTTGATCGCCTGCAGCAGGAGTTCGGGGATGCCCGACAGGCCGAACCCGCCCGCGGCGATCAGCATGCCGTCGAACAACACGCCGTCCAGCGCCTCCGCGGCGGACCCGTAGACCTTCTTCATTGGCAGCGCCCCCCCGGCGGAATTCCATCGTATGCGAAGTGATAGACGACACACGGTTTCGTTACAATCACGGCTCCGACGGCTGCGACATCATTGGTGGCGCGCCGCTCGCGCCTCGACCATTTCGGCGATCCGACCGGCGGCGAAGGCGTCGAATGAAGAGTCGGGCTGACGCCGCGCGAAGGTCTCGGCGAAGGGGTCGGGGGCGACAGTCGCGCTTCCGGCCATCGTGGACAGGACGGCGTGGCCACAAAACGGCACGTAGACCTCGGAGTAGCCGCCCTCGTGGGCCATCACGAGCCGTCCGTCGCAAATGTCGCCTGCGAGTTCCATGACCTGCGCGGTCATCGCGGCGAAGGTCTCGGCGGTGGCCATCATCCGGCCCAGCGGGTCGAGCACGCAGGCATCCAGCCCACAGGCCACGATGACGACGTCCGGCGCGTGGGCCCGGATCGCGGGCAGGACGAGCCGCTCCATTGCCTGGAGATAGGTGGCGTGGCCCGCGCCGGGCGGCAGGGGCACGTTGAGATTGGAGACGGCATCGGTGTCGAACTGCCCGGTGTCGAGCGGGTAGTTGTTCTCCTGGTGGATCGAGACGGTCAGGATATCGGCGTCATTGGCGAAGATCGCCTCGGTGCCGTTGCCGTGATGCACGTCCCAGTCGAGCACCGCGACCCGGAGGCCGGGGCGGGTGGCACGGGCCCGTTCGATCGCCAGCGCAATATTGGCCAGCAGACAGAACCCGTTCGGCCGGTCCGGCAGGCAGTGATGCCCCGGCGGACGGCTGAGCGCGTAGGCGTTGGCAAGCTCGCCCGCGAGCACCGCGTCGAGCGCATCGCCCACCAGCCCCGCCGAAAGCCGCGCGATGTCGTAGCCGCCGGGACCGAATGGCGCGCGCATCCCGAGCTCGCCCCCGCCGGCCTTCGACGCCTCCTCGAAGGCATCGAGATACGCGGCCGGATGGACGCGCAGGAGGTCGGAGCGATCCATCGGAGGCGCGGTGCGCTCGGACATCTCGGCCATCAGCCCGGTGACACGCAGCAGATTGACGAGCCGACGCTTCGTTTCGGGGTCCTCGGGCAGGCCGCCGCCGCCGGCGATCGGCTGGACCAGCCCGCCCACCGGCGCCATCTGCGCGTAGTTGCCGCCGCCATGCCAGAGGCACCGCTCGTCGTGGAAGAATCCGGTCGTCATGGTGCCCAGCCTGCGCGCGGGGCAGCGAGATATTCAACGAATATCTCGCCCGAAAACTCTTCGCCGAAGAGTTTTGCGCCCCGCGTCAGAGGTCCGGGTAGATCGGGAAGCGGTCGCAGAGCGCCTGGACGCGGGCCTTCACCGCATCCTCGACCGCGCCGTTCCCGTCCGCACCGTTCGCGGCCAGTCCGTCGACCACCTCGACGATGAAATCGGCGATTTCGCGGAACTCGGGCTCGGCGAAGCCGCGCGTCGTACCCGCGGGCGTGCCCAGGCGGATGCCGCTCGTGACGGTGGGCTTCTCGTCGTCGAAGGGGATGCCGTTCTTGTTGCAGGTGATATGCGCGCGGCCCAGCGCGGCCTCGGTCGCGTTGCCCTTCACGCCCTTCGGCCTGAGATCGACCAGCATCAGATGCGTGTCCGTACCACCGGTGACGATGTCGAGCCCGCCCTTCTGCAACTGGTCTGCCAGCGCCTTGGCATTGGCGATGACCTGCGCCTGGTAGTCCTTGAAGCCCGGACGCAGCGCTTCGCCGAAGGCGACGGCCTTGCCCGCGATGACATGCATCAGCGGCCCGCCCTGAATGCCGGGGAAGATCGCCGAATTGACCTTCTTCGCGATCGCCTCGTCATCGGTCAGGATCATGCCGCCACGCGGCCCCCGCAGGGTCTTGTGCGTCGTGGTGGTGGCGACGTGGGCGTGGGGGAAGGGCGACGGGTAATGGCCCGAGGCGACCAGCCCAGCGAAATGCGCCATGTCGACAAGGAGGATCGCGCCGACGCTGTCGGCGATCTCGCGCATGCGGGCGAAGTCGATGATCCGCGGGATGGCCGAGCCGCCGGCGATGATCATCTTCGGGTTATGCTCGGTCGCGAGGTCCTGCACCTGGTCGTAGTCGAGCAGCAGGTCCTGACGGCGCACACCGTATTGCACCGCGTTGAACCACTTGCCCGACTGGTTCGGGCGCGCGCCGTGGGTCAGGTGACCGCCCGCGTCGAGCGACATGCCGAGGATGGTGTCGCCGGGGGTCAGGAGCGCGGTGAAGACGCCCTGGTTGGCCTGGCTGCCGGAATTCGGCTGCACGTTGGCGAAGGCGCAGCCGAAAAGCTGCTTCGCGCGGTCGATGGCGAGGTCTTCGGCGATGTCCACGAACTGGCACCCGCCATAATACCGGCGGCCCGGATAGCCCTCGGCATACTTGTTGGTCATCACGCCGCCCTGCGCTTCCATCACGGCGCGGCTGACGATGTTCTCGGAGGCGATCAGCTCGATCTCGTCGCGCTGGCGGCCGAGTTCGGAGACGGTGGCGGCGGCGATCTCGGGGTCGGTCTCGGACAGGCTCCGGGTGAAGAAGCCATCGTCGCGGAAGGGGGCGGTCATCGGGACTCTCCTCGGACTGGATGGCGCCTCATACGCAAGACGGGCGCGGACGAAAAGCGGCCAAAGCGGCGCATCGGCCCCGCCGCGCGACGCTTGCGTTTCCGATCGGCACCCCGCAACCCTTGCCGGAAACCGGGGGACCCCATGCCGAACCGCGCCCGCGCCATCGCCTTCGTGGCCTCGGACACGCCCGAGGCGCAGGACGCGCTCGACCGTCTGACGGACCGCTACGGCCAGTGCGTGCCGGATGCTGCAGACGTGATCGTGGCCCTGGGCGGCGACGGCTTCATGCTGCAGACGCTGCACGCGACGATGCATCTGGACGCGCCGACCTACGGCATGAACCGCGGCACCGTCGGGTTCCTGATGAACGAACACGCCGAGACCGGGCTGACGGCGCGGCTGCGCGATGCCGAGGAGGCGGTGACCAACCCGCTGAAGATGATCGCCACGCGGGCGGGGGGCGAGGTGGTCGAGGCGCTGGCGATCAACGAGGTCTCGATGCTGCGCGCGGGGCCGCAGGCCGCCCGGCTGCGGATCAGCGTTGACGGCCGGGTGCGGATGGAGGAGCTGGTCTGCGACGGTGCGCTGGTCGCGACGCCGGCCGGGTCCACGGCCTACAACTACTCGGCGCATGGGCCGATCCTGCCGATCGGGTCGGACGTGCTGGCGCTGACGGCGATGTCCGCTTTCCGGCCCCGGCGCTGGCGCGGCGCGCTGCTGCCCCGGACGGCGGCCGTGACCTTCGACGTGCTCGACCCCGACAAGCGCCCGATGATGGCCGAGGCCGACAGCCGGTCGGTCCGCGACGTGGTGCGGGTCGAAGTGGCGAGCGAGCCGTCGGTCTGCCACCGCCTGCTCTTCGATCCGGGTCACGGGCTGGAGGAGCGGCTGCTGCGCGAACAGTTCACCTGAGCGCCCGCGGCGGGCGCCGGGGCTCTGCCCCGGACCCCGAGGTATTTCGGGCCAGAGGATCCGGGCGGGAGACGGCGCTTGCGAGGGGCAGGGCGGTTTCCTAGAAGCCAACGACCCTCCGGAGACGTATATGCCCCGCACCCTGATCACCTCCGCCATTCCGTATATCAACGGGATCAAGCATCTCGGGAACCTGATCGGCTCGCAGCTTCCGGCCGATCTCTACGCGCGCTACGCGCGGGCGCGCGGGCATGAGGTGATGTTCATCTGCGCGACCGACGAGCACGGGACCCCCGCCGAGCTGGCCGCGGCCAAGGCCGGCAAGCCGGTCGCCGAATACTGCGCCGAGATGTGGCAGGTTCAGAAGGACCTGGCAGACGGGTTCCGCCTGTCCTTCGATCATTTCGGGCGGTCCTCCAGTCCCCAGAACCACCGCTTGACGCAGCATTTCGCAGGTCGCCTCGATGATGCCGGGCTGATCGAGGAGCGGTCGTCGCGCCAGGTCTATTCCAACGCCGACGGGCGGTTCCTGCCCGACCGCTATGTCGAGGGGACCTGCCCGAACTGCGGCTACGACCGCGCGCGGGGGGACCAGTGCGAGAACTGCACCAAGCAGCTCGACCCCACCGACCTGATCGAGCCGCGCTCGGCCATCTCGGGCTCGACCGATCTCGAGGTGCGGGAGACCAAGCACCTGTTCCTGCTGCAATCGAAGCTGCGCGACCGGCTGGACGCCTGGATCGACGGACAGGTGGGCTGGCCCGTGCTGACCACGTCCATCGCGAAGAAATGGCTGCATGACGGCGACGGCCTGCAGGATCGGGGGATCACCCGCGATCTCGACTGGGGTGTGCCGGTGGCCAGGGGCGACGCGCCTTGGCCGGGCATGGAGGGCAAGGTCTTCTACGTCTGGTTCGACGCGCCCATCGAGTACATCGCGGCGACGAACGAATGGGCCGATGCGGAGGGGCGCGACGATGCGGACTGGCGCCGCTGGTGGCGCACCGACGAGGGCGCGGACGACGTGCGCTACGTCCAGTTCATGGGCAAGGACAACGTGCCCTTCCACACGCTGAGCTTCCCGGCCACGCTGCTGGGATCGGGCGAGCCGTGGAAGACGGTCGATTACCTGAAGTCCTTCAATTACCTCAATTACGACGGCGGGCAGTTCTCGACGAGCCAGGGCCGGGGCGTCTTCATGGACCAGGCGCTGGCCATCCTGCCGCCGGATTACTGGCGCTGGTGGCTGCTGTCCCACGTCCCGGAGAACAACGACACTGAGTTCACGTGGGAGGCGTTCCAGACCGACGTGAACAAGGATCTCGCGGATGTGCTCGGTAATTTCGTCAGCCGGATCACCAAGTTCTGCCGTTCGAAGTTCGGCGAGGCGGTCCCGGAGGGCGGGACCCCAGGCGAGGCGGAGCAGGCGCTGGTCGCGCGGCTGGCCGAGGGGCTCGCGCGCTACGAGGGCCACATGGACGGGATCGAGATCCGCAAGGCCGCGACCGAGCTGCGGGCGCTCTGGGTCGCGGGCAACGAGTATTTGCAGGAGGCCGCGCCCTGGGCCACGTTCAAGACCGACCCCGAGCGGGCCGCGATGCAGGTCCGGACGGCGCTGAACCTGATCCCGCTCTACGCCAACCTGTCGGCGCCCTTCATCCCCGACGCGGCGGGCGCGATGCTCGACGCGATGGGCGCGGCGCCAGGCTGGCCGGAGGATGTCGCGACGGCCATGGGCGCGCTGCCGCCGGGCCACGGGTTCACCGTGCCGGACGTGCTTTTCGCGAAGATCACCGACGAGCAGCGCGAAGACTGGGCCGAGCGCTTCGCCGGAACCCGAACCTGATGCGGCTGGGCGCGGTCGCGCTGATCGTGCCGGATTACGATCCCGCGATCGCGTTCTTCACGGCCATCGGTTTCGCGCTGACCGCCGACGAGGATCAGGGCCGCAAGCGCTGGGTCACCATGCGGGCCGGCGACGTCGAGATCGTCCTAGCCCGCGCGGACGGCGCGCGTCAGGTCGCGGCCATCGGCGATCAGTTCGCGGGCCGGGTGGGACTGTTCCTCCGGACCGCCGACTTCGCCCTCGACGCCGCCCGGATCGAGGCGGCCGGCGGCAGTTTCGAAGAGGCGCCGCGTCGCGAATCATACGGCACTGTCGCGGTCTGGCGCGATCCATGGGGGAACCGCTGGGACCTGATCCAGCCGAAATAGGCGGCCCTTAACCATTTCTTAAGAAACGATCAGAGCGGCCCGTTCGCATTGTCCCTGCAAACCTCAATTATATCCCGAAAGACTTGCAATCATGGCAAAATTTGGATGGAGGTAAGGCGAATCTGTGTTTGGGGGAATCGGTCATGGGTATCTTCGCGGCTCTCGCGATCCTGCTGTTTGGCGGGCTGGTCATCGGGCTCGATGACGACGACGACAACACGGCCGCGCCGCCTGCCGGCCCCGGCGAAGGTGGCGAGGGCGGTGGCGAGGGGCCGCCGCCGGTCATCGATCCCGGTGCGCTCGACGCGATCCTCGGGGACGCGGAGGCCAACACGCTCGACGGCACGCCGAATGGCGACTTCATCCGCGGCTTCGCAGGCAACGATGTCCTGAACGGCGTCGGCGGGAACGATTTCCTCAAGGGCGATCTCGGAGCCGACAGCCTCAATGGCGGGCTCGGCGACGACACGCTCGACGGCGGCTTCGGCGCGGATCGGCTGGCCGGTGGGAACGGCGACGACGATCTCGACGGGGGCGTCCAGAACGATTTCCTCAACGGCCAGCGCGGCGCGGACGAGCTTGTCGGCGGCGAGGGTGCGGACACCTTGCTCGGCGGGATCGGCAACGACAGCCTCAACGGGATCGAAGTGCCCGACGGCAATGGCGCCTATGCCAACCGCGAGGGCGGCGGCGACAGCCTCGACGGTGGATCGGGCGACGACGACATCCTGTTCGGCGATTTCGACACCGTCACCGGGGGCACTGGCGCGGACGCGTTCCGCACGGGCGATTATGTCGAGGCCGACCGCACCGGGACGATCACCGATTTCGATCCCGCGGCCGATACGCTGGAGCTGAGCTATGCGCCGCTCGGCGCGGGCGAGACGATCCCGACCGTGACGACGACCGAGGTCGACGGCAATACCATCGTGGCGCTGGGCGGCGAGGCGATCGTGACGCTCCAGGGTGTGACCGGCTTCGACGGCTCGACCGTTTCCGTGGTCGAAGGTCCCGCCGTGGCGCCCGAGACCGGAGGGCCGCTGCCGCCGCCCGTCGTCAACCCGCAGACACTCGGCACCGCCGGGGACGACGCGATCAAGGGCGATACCGGCGACAACGACATCTTCGGGCTGGAGGGCAACGACCGCCTGACCGGCCGGGCCGGGGACGACACCCTGACCGGTGGAACCGGGGCGGACACGCTGGTCGGGGGCGTCGGCGACGACGTGATGATCGGCTTCGAGAATGTGGGCCCCGACGACGACGCCGAGAATGCCAACCTCTACGACCTGGATCTGAACGAGACGGGCGACGACGTGGGCGACCGGATGGTCGGCTTCGCGGGCGACGACATCTTCGTGATGGGCGACGCCGACCTCGCGGCGGGCGGGCCCGGCGCAGATATCTTCGCGGCGGGTGACTGGATCGAGACCGAGAACGCCACCACGGTGACCGATTTCGAGGCGGGCACGGACCTGATCAAGCTCTTCCATGAAGGCGGCACCGCGCCCGCCGTGACGGCCAATGTGGTCGGCGCGGACGTGCAGGTGAGCTTCGGCGATCAGGTGGTCATGACCGTTCTCGGCACGACCGACACGGCCGCGGTGCTGGCCGCGATCGAGGTGATCGACGGGACCTCGGCGGCGGCCATGCCGACCGCCACGGCCTTTGCGCCGCCAGCGCCGGTCCTGCCGCTCCCCTGACGGCCCGATCTCTGCTGCGCAGTCCACGCCCCCGGCCCATATGCCGGGGGCGTCGTGCGTTCGGGAACCGTCTGTCGCGCGGAACGTTACCGGAACATCCACATCCGAGGAGGATCCGATGACGCAGATGACCGACACCCCGAAGCAGGACGCGCCCGGCAACGCGGACAAGGATCCCGACGATTGGGTCACCGGCGACGAGGCGATGACCGGCGCGCAGGCCAGCTATCTCAAGACGCTGTCGGAAGAGGCGGGCGAGCCGTTCGATCCGGGTCTCAGCAAGGCCGATGCGTCCAAGCGGATCGACGCGCTGCAGGCCGAGACGGGGCGCGGCGCCTGACAGCCGGCCCGCGTAGCGGGGTCGGTGGGCGATGTCCTGCCGACCCGTCCGCCACCGGTCCGCGGGGGCAGCGACGCCCCTTGAACGCGCGCCTTCCGGTTCCCAGATCAGTCGCGTCGGAGGCCGGTTCCGGGTCCGACGTCGAACGCCCCGTCCGCGCATCGGAGGGGCACAACCTGTATCGCTTCACGTGAGGATGCACATGCGTACCTATGATTTCACCCCGCTCTACCGTGCCAGCGTCGGTTTCGACCGCATGGCCAATCTCGTCGACCGCGCCATGACGGCGGATACGGCGACGACCTATCCCCCCTACAATATCGAGAAGCTGGGCGACGACGCCTACCGCATCTCCATCGCCGTCGCGGGCTTCACCGCCGACGATCTGAACATCGAGGCGCGGGAAAACGCGCTGACGATCACCGCCAAGAAGGCGGGCGAGACCGATGGCCGCACCTACCTGCATCGCGGCATCGCGACGCGCGCCTTCGAGAAGACCTTCCAGCTGGCCGATCATGTCCATGTGACCGGCGCCAGCCATGCCGACGGCATGCTGCATGTCGAGCTGGAGCGTCAGGTGCCCGAGGCGCTCAAGCCGCGCCGCATCGAGATCGCGCCCGGAGCCAAGTCCGACGCGATCGAAGGGACGTCCGAGACCGTCGAGGTGTAATCCTTCCCCGAGACTGTGCCTTGAGGTTACGGACCGGCGCGCGCCCCCAGACGGGGGCGCGCGCTTTTTCATGGGATCAGGTGCGGCGGAGCATCTGCATCACGGCGACCATGACGATCCCGTAGACGACGTGCCCGACCAGCGCGACCCAGGTGATCCCCGTAAAGTTCAGGAAGAACGGCAGGCCCGCGATCGCGGTGATGCCGCCGATGGCGAAGACCCAGAGGCCGAAGCCGTAGATCGCCGACGGGACGAACCAGTGCATGTCGCCCACGATCCGCGTCCAGACCGGCTTGAAGATGAACAGCCATCCGATCGGGTAGCCGATCAGGCCGACGAGATAGAAATGCACGAAATAGCCCGCGAAGTCGCCATTGGGCAGGCCGAACGTGCCCAGGAGACTCTTGGCCAGGCCATGCGGCGACAGGTTCGCAAAGCCGAGCCCCGGACTGATGAGCTGCCCCCAGAGATCGAAGGCGCAGGTTGCGACGAACCCGGATATGAACATCAGCCCGAGGGTCTGCGCGTTCAGCCCCGGCCGGGCAGGTGTGGTGTCGGTCATGTCGTGCTCCGTGTGTTGCTGCGATCCGGGTGTGACACGTTGTCCCGCCGCGTGGCGACACACGTTCACCCCACGCGGCCTCACGAGATCGGGGGCAAATGTTTCAGTCGTTCGGCGTCAGAACCACTGGCCCGGCTCCATCAACCCGAGATCCATCATCTGCTGCGCCCGCCATTCGAAGCGGACCGATCCGTCCCAGCGAAAGCCCTTGATCGCGGCGCGCGAGCCGGGGTTCGTGGCCAGAGCCTTGGCCGCCCTGAAGGATGCGACCGTGGCCGTCATCGAATGGTGCCACGGGCAGGCATAGGTATTCATCTCCTCGACCGAAAGCGTGTGGTCGGGCCGCAGCACAAGGTCGGGCCGCGCCCGGAACAGCGCCGCACGGTCGATGCGGCGGCGGTCGGCCGGGACATGCTCGTCGAACCGCCAGCGCAGACCGCCGAAGAAGTCGAGCTGCCGCTCCTTCGGGCCGCTGTCGTCGTGGCTGTCGCGGCGGAGCGCGAAATACCCCGCCTCGTCCATCCATGCATCCTCGCGGTCCACGCCGACGGACCCTTCGTCGAGCGTGCCGCCATAGAGATCGATGACGAAGCACAGGATCGCGTCGCGCCGTTCCTCGGTGCAGAAGGCCATCGCCTCGCCGATCCGGCGTGTCTCGGCAAACGGATGGAACAGGTATTCGGCGTTGTAGGCATAGCCCGTCCAGGCCCCCGCCGGTCGCGCCCGGATCAGCGCGTTGACGCAGACCGTGGTCATCGCCGTCGGGCGGCGATCCAGCGAGAGGCGGTGAACCCCCTCCGGCAGCGGATCGGGCAGGGCGATCCCGGGGGGCACGGCCAGCACGATTGCCCCGAACCCCGCTGCGAGGTGATGCTGGATCGTACTTCCGATCTCGACCTCGTCCTCGCAGATCAGCATCAGCGCGGGGCCGGCCCCCAGCGCGCCGCCGCGCGCGGCGAGATCCTCGATCGAGGTGAAGTCCATGCGGCCCGTCCCGTGTTTCGCGGCACATTCGTGCAAGCCCCGCCCCCGCGCAACACCCCCGCGTTGTGGGCCGGGCCGCGCTGCGCTATTGCCGCCACGCATGCCCGCCCCCGGAGATCCGTGATGACCGCGCCGAAGAAGCTGCACGTCAAGACCTATGGCTGTCAGATGAATGTCTATGACAGCGAACGCATGGCCGAGGCGCTGGCCCCGTCCGGCTACGAGGTGACGGACCGGCCCGAAGATGCGGACCTGATCCTGCTGAACACCTGCCACATCCGCGAGAAGGCCGCCGAGAAGGTCTATTCCGACCTCGGCCGCCTGCGCCCGCTACGGGACGCAAAGCCCGGCCTCAAGATCGGCGTCGCGGGCTGCGTGGCTCAGGCCGAGGGCGCCGAGATCGTGGCCCGCCAGCCGCTCGTCGACCTCGTGGTCGGGCCGCAGACCTATCACCGCCTGCCGGACATGGTGCGCGCGGTCGAGGGCGGGGCGACCGCCATCGACACGGACATGCCCGAGGAGGACAAGTTCGACCACCTGCCCACGATGCGCACGCCCTCCGCACGGCCGAGCGCCTTCCTGACCGTGCAAGAGGGTTGCGACAAGTTCTGCGCCTTCTGCGTCGTGCCCTACACGCGCGGGGCCGAGGTCTCGCGCCCCGTGGACCGGCTTCTGGGCGAGGCGCGGGCCCTCGTGGCGCGCGGCGCCCGCGAGATCACGCTCTTGGGCCAGAACGTCAACGGCTACCACGGCGACGGGCCCGGCGGCGTCTGGAGCCTTGCCCGCCTGATCCGCGCGTTGGCGGGGATCGACGGGCTGGACCGCATCCGCTTCACGACCTCGCACCCGAACGACATGACGGATGACCTGATCGCGGCCCATGGCGAGGTGCCCGAGCTGATGCCTTACCTGCATCTGCCGGTGCAGTCGGGCTCGGACCGGATCCTGAAGGCGATGAACCGCAAGCATACGGCCGCGAGCTACGTCGCCATCGTCGAGCGCCTGCGCGCCGCGCGGCCGGATCTCGCGCTGTCGGGGGATTTCATCGTGGGCTTCCCTGGCGAGACTGAAGCCGATTTCGAGGCGACGCTCGATCTGGTGCGGCGCGTGCGCTACGCCGCCGCCTACACCTTCCGCTACTCGGCGCGGCCGGGCACACCCGCCGCCGAGAAGGACGCGCCCGAGCAGACCGTCGCCGTCGAGCGTCTGCACCGGCTCCAGGCCCTGATCGCCGAACAGCAGGCCGAGGCGCAGGCCGCGATGGTAGGCCGCGAGACGACGGTCCTGTTCGAGAAGGCGGGCCGCGAGCCGGGCCAGTTGGTCGGCAAGTCCGAGCACCTGATGGCCGTCCATGCCGACGCGCCGGACGCACTGCTGGGGCGGATTGCCCGCGTGCGGATCACCGAATCGAAGGCGAATTCACTGGCGGCGGTCCTCGTCTGACCTGCTCGGGGCCCGCGCCGCGTCGCGGGTTCGGAACCAATCGACGCCCGACGGCGGCAGCGTTTCGCAGATTGCGGGTTGATTAACGTTTTGTTCACACATTGCTTTCCCGGCTCGGCGAAGGCGGCCATAGTCGAACCGTTCTGTCTTGGTCCGCCCTGCCGGCGGCCTGTATCCCGTTCGGAGTCTGCCCCATGTCCGTCTGTTTTCCCGTTCCCACCCTCGCCGCGGCCATCGGTGCGCTGTGCCTGTCTTTCGCCGCCGCGCCGCAGGCCGGGGCGACGGGCCATGCCCGTGCGGCAAAGGCCCCCGTCTCGATCCAGGTCAGCTGCGCGCGCTACGCCCTGCCGGGCGTGATCTGGGACCGCCCGATGGGTGTGTTCCTCGATGACCTGACGAAGGCGGGCTACAGCTCGGACCGGGCCTGGGCGATCGGAAACCGGATCTGCCGCGACGAGCGCTATGTCGGCAACACTGCCGCGATGGGGCAGGCGATGCAGTACATCCTCGCGACCGAGCCGCCGCTGCGCCGCCGTTGATTCCGGCGCATGCGACGGGTTTTGGGGTTTGCACCCCCGGCATCTTTGCTAGTGTTTCCCAAGGGCCGCCTGCCAGCGCCCGGTATCTGCCGGATCTGCCGAAGGCTCGTGCCCGTGACCCAGGGTTTCACAAGGGGGGCCGCCGCGTGTCTCGTCACGGATCTTCAACCATCAGGACGGTCGCCGCCGTTCTCGTCGCCGCCGTCGCGACGCTCACGGCCCCGGCATCCGCACAGAATGTCGGCGACGTGGGCCAGGACGGCAGCGGCAATGTCTGGACCTTCATGCCCGGCCCCAACGGCGAAGGCATCTGGCGGCGGGGCCGCATCGCGCCCGGCGGCACCGAACGGCGCATCCTCGCGGAACGCTACACCCCGACGATCTGGATCGATCCGGACGGGTGCGAGCACTGGGTCATGGATGACGGTGTCGAGGGATACATGACGCCGCATCTGCGCGGCAACGGCAGGCCCGTCTGCGCCGGCGCGCCGAAGGGGCATTGAGCATGAAGACCACGCATTTCCTCGGGCTCGCCGCCTGTATCGGCGTCCTCGCCGCCTGCGACACCGACAACAGCCGCGACAAGACGGTCGATGGCCAGCTGATCGGCCGCTCCTCGCTGCAGGAGCTGACGCCCGGCATCTGGGTCGATCCGCGCGGCTGCCAGGCCTGGCTGATTGACGACGGGGTCGAAGGCTACCTGTCGACGCGCTACGACCCACAAACCGGCCTCCCTGTTTGCAACGAAGCCGTGGCACCCCCGGAATACGTGACCGGCCCGTTTCGGGCGGGTTCGGATATCAACGACCCGATTTGATCATGCGCCGGACGCCTGAAATCGGGGCCGCGGCGGAGACGTCGCGGCCCTGTCACGTTCGGGGTATCGGATCGCGGCGCGACACCCCATATCACCAGCCTGCCCCTGACGAGGAATGACATTTGGCCCCGACCGCCTCTCCCGAGACCGCGCTGGCGATCCAGCTCGACTTTCCCGACAATCGCCTGATGATCGACCTCGTCGGTCCCGGCGGCGCCCACCTGGCCCAGGTCGAGCAATTGCTCGGGGTCCAGATCGTCAATCGCGGCAACACGCTCGTGGTTCATGGCGAAGCCGCGTCCGAGGGCGAGCGGGTGCTCAATGCGCTCTATGCCCGGCTGGAAGCGGGCAAGCAGGTCGACATGGGGGCCATCGACGCGCTGATCCGTCTGCGGGCGGATGACGGCGAGGCCCGTCCGGGCGATCAGGAAGAGATGTTCCCGCCGACCCCCGGTCTCGAGATCCGCACTCGCAAGAAGACCATGGAGCCCCGCACCGAGGCGCAGAAGGCCTATACGCGCGCGCTTCTCGAGCATGAGCTGACCTTCGGGATCGGACCCGCGGGCACCGGCAAGACCTATATCGCGGTCGCGGTCGCGGTGTCGAAGTTCATCCAGGGCGAGGTCGACAAGATCATCCTGACCCGCCCGGCGGTCGAGGCGGGCGAGAAGCTGGGCTTCCTGCCGGGGACGCAGGACGAGAAGGTCGACCCCTACATGCAGCCGCTCTACGACGCGTTGGCCGATTTCCTGCCGGGCAAGCAGCTTCAGAAGCTGCGCGAGGAAAAGCGGGTCGAGATCGCGCCGCTGGCCTTCATGCGCGGGCGGACGCTTTCGAATGCCTTCGTGATCCTCGACGAGGCGCAGAACGCGACCACCATGCAGATGAAGATGTTCCTGACCCGACTGGGGCAGGGGAGCCGGATGGCGATCACCGGCGACCGCAGCCAGGTCGACCTGCCGCGCGGCGTCCAATCGGGTCTGCGCGACGCCGAGCACATCCTCGACGGCGTGTCCGGCATCAGCTTCAACTACTTCACCGCCACCGACGTGGTGCGCCATCCGCTCGTGGCCAAGATCATCACCGCCTACGAGGCGGATGACACCCGACGCGAGGCGGCCCGCGCCCTGCGCGAGACGTCGGGACGCGAATGATCGGCGCGCTGGTCGCCGGCGCCATCGCGGCGATCTGGGCCGCGGTCCATGTCGTGATCGGCGGGCGCCAGGTGGCACGCCCCCTGCGCGAGGATCGTACCCTGCCGCCGATCGTCCGAGAGACGATGTGGATGTGCTGGCACATGGTGACGGCGGCGCTCGTCTCGATGGCGGCGCTGCTCCTCTGGGGCGGCTGGTCGGGCCGGGCGGATCTGGTGCTGGCCGGGACGCTGCTTGCGGCGGCCGTGTCGGTGGCCGGCATTGTGGCGATACCGGTCCTGGGCACGACGATCCGCCGCCTGCCGCAAGGCCTGCTCTTCCTGCCCGTCGTGGCCCTGGGCGTACTGGCGCTCGTCGGATGAGCGGGTTCGACCCCGCCGCGCAGGACGCCGAGACCAAGCGGCAATGGGCTGCGTTCTCGGCCGACCCCCGAATGCCCGCCGCCGCGCGGCTGGATCTGCATTTCGTGCCCGGCCCGGAGGCGGATGCGACCGAATTCATCGGCTGGCTCGAGGATCGGGGCTTCGAGATCGAGCATTACGAGGCGGACGAGGACAGCGGCGAGGCCGAGGTGATCGAGGCCCAGACGCCGACAATGGACCTGACGCTGGACGCGATCCGTGCCGAGGAGGTGCGGACGACCGAGGCCGCGCTCCGCTATGGCTGGGTGCCGACGGGGTGGGGGTTCATGGTCGAATGAGCGTCGATGTGCTTGTCGAGGACCCGCGCTGGACTGATCTGGAGCGGCTGGCTGGTATCGCGGTGCCCGCAGCACTGACGGCCGGCGGCCTAGACCCCGACGCCCATGAGGTGGCCGTCCTGGGCTGCAACGACGCGCGCATCGCTGACCTCAACGCCGATTTCCGGGGCAAGCCGGTGCCGACCAACGTGCTGAGTTGGCCGTCGGAGGAGCGTCATCCCGACCGCGCGCCACGCGACCCCGAACTGGGCGATATCGCGATCGCCTTCGAGACCTGCAGGCGCGAGGCGGAGGCGCAGGGCAAGTCCTTCGACGCCCATGTCACCCATCTTCTGGTGCATGCGGTGCTGCACCTTCTGGGCCACGATCACGAGGATGACGACGAGGCCCGGCGCATGGAAGCGGCGGAGGTTCGCATCCTAGCCGAATTGGGCCTTCCCGATCCCTATGCAGACGATATATTGAACCCAGTCGGCGGTTGAGCCGACCTTGATGGAGGGCCGACGGGTCCAATGGACAACGACGGATCGTCTAGCGCCGCGCCCGGCGCGCAGGACGACACTCAGAGCGACGCCGAACCCGCCAATATGAGCGGCCGCCCCGGCTTCTTTGCCCGCGTATTCGGCGGGTTGACCCCCGATCCCCGGAGCGATGCCGACGACGGCGCGGAGGCGGCGACGCCGATGCCGGGCCTCCTCAACCTGCGTCTCAAGCGGCTGGACGACGTGCTGATCCCGCGCGCCGAAGTCGTGGCCGTGCCCGTCGATATCTCGCTGCCCGATCTGGTGGCACGGTTTCGCGACAGCGGCCTGACCCGGATTCCGGTCTTCGAGGGGACGCTGGACGACCCGGTCGGCATGATCCACCTCAAGGATCTGGCGCTGAACCACGGGTTCAACGGCGACCGCGAGAAGCCCTTCGACATGCGGCCGCTGCTGCGCACCCTGATCTACGCGCCGCCCTCGATGCCGATCGGCGTGCTGCTGACCAAGATGCAGACCCAGCGCATCCATATGGCGTTGGTGATCGACGAATACGGCGGCGTGGACGGGCTGGTGACGCTCGAGGACCTGATCGAACAGGTGCTGGGCGAGATCGAGGACGAACACGACCAGGACGAGGGCAAGTTCTGGCGGCAGGAGAAATCCGGCTGCTACCTCGCGATGGCGCGGACGCCCATCGACGACTTCCAGGACGAGATCGGCTTCAAGCTGGTCGCTCCGGAGGACGAGGAGGAGATCGACACGCTGGGGGGTCTCGTCTTCATGCTCGCCGGACGCGTGCCCGAGCGGGGCGAGGTCATTCCCCATCCCTCGGGCGCCGAGATCGAGGTGGTCGACGCCGATCCCCGCCGCATCAAGCGCCTGCGCCTTCGGATGCCCGCCGCCGCCTGATGCTCGTTCTACGCTCGATGGTGCCCGTCGCGGCTGGTCTGGTCGCGGCCCTCGGGCAGGCGCCGTGGTCACTCTGGTGGGTGGCGATCCCGGCCTATCTGCTCGGGGTGTCGGCCATCGCGCAGCTCCGCTGGCCCTTCCTTGCCGGGCTCGCCTTCGGCTCCGCGCATTTCGCCATCGCCCTTCTCTGGATCACCGAGCCATTCCAGGTGGACGCGGCGGCGACCGCTTGGCTGGCGCCGGTGGCGCTGGGTGGTGTCGCGCTTGGCTTCGGGCTGATGTGGGGCATCGCCGGCTGGTTCGGCGCGCGCGTCCTCGGCGGGCCGGTCGGCGTGGCGGTGGCGCTCGCGGCGGTCGAGCTTCTGCGGTCCTACCTCCTGACCGGATTTCCGTGGGCGCTGCCGGGCCATGTGCTGATCGGCTCGCCCGCGCTGCCCGCCGCCGCCCTGATGGGCGCGCACGGGCTGGGGATCGCCATTCTCCTCGGCGCCGGCCTGATCGCGACGCGGCGGGCGGTCGCGATCGCGCTGGGCCTGGCACTCTGGGTGCTCCCCTTCGGGGTCGCGGCGGTCCTGCCGCCCGCGCCGGAGACGGCGGCGGACGCGCCCGTTATTCGGCTGGTGCAGCCGAACGCGCCCCAACACCTGAAATGGGACCCGGACTGGGTCGGCACCTTCTTCCGCCGTGGCCTCGAGGAGACGGCATCCGCCGGCGAGATCGACGCGGTCGTCTGGCCCGAGACCGCGCTGCCGCAGCTGCTTCGCTACAGCGAGGACGTGCGCCCGATGATCGCATCGGCCGCTGGCGGCCTGCCGGTCGTGGTGGGCGCGCAGCGCTACGACGCGGACGGCGCGCCCCGCAACACCATGGTCCTGCTCGACGGGGCGGGCGAGGTGACGCTGACCTATGACAAGCACAGGCTCGTGCCGTTCGGGGAGTTCCTGCCGGCCGCCGCGCTCTTCGACGTGATCGGCATCGGGCCGCTGGCCGCGCGGCTGGCGGGGGTCTACGCGCCCGGTCCGGGTCCGATCACCTTCGATCTGCCCGGCGTCGGATCGGTCATCCCCATGATCTGCTACGAGGCGATCTTCCCGCAGGACCTTCGGCGCGTCGATCGGCCCGCCGCGATCCTGCACCTGACCAACGATGCGTGGTTCGGCACCCGCTTCGGGCCGCAGCAGCACCTGGCCCTTGCCCGGCTGCGCGCCGCCGAAAGCGGGCTGCCGTTGCTCCGGGCGGCCAATACCGGCGTCTCGGCCGCGATCGACGCGCGCGGGCGCCTGCTCGCGGCGTTGCCTCTGGGCGAGGCGGGCCATCTCGACGTGGCGCTGCCGGGCGAGCTGCCGCCGACGCCCTACATGGCCACCGGCGACTGGGCGCCGCTTCTGTTGCTCGTGGCCCTCGCGGGCGCGCTTTTCACCGTTCGACGCCGGAATGCGGTTGAACGGACGGGGGAACGCACATAGCGGTGTGCTCCACTGCCCCAACGGCTTCCTGACGGGGCGCGCCTAGAATACCGGAGCACCCCAATGTCATCGCGCAAGAACTTCTCCTTCACCTCGGAATCCGTCTCCGAGGGCCACCCGGACAAGGTCTGCGACCGGATTTCGGATGCCGTCCTCGACGCCTTCCTCGCCGAAGAGCCCGAGGCGCGCGTCGCCTGCGAGACCTTCGCCACCTCGGGCATGGTCGTGGTCGGCGGCGAGGTCGGTCTCTCGGACCAGGAGCGGCTCAAGGACTACATGGGCCGCATCTCGGGCATCGCGCGCGACTGCATCAAGGACATCGGCTACGAGCAGGAGAAGTTCCACTGGAACACCTGCCACGTCATGAACTTCCTGCACGAACAGTCCGCCCATATCGCGCAGGGCGTGGACGCGAAGGCCGACAAGGACGAGGGCGCGGGCGATCAGGGCATCATGTTCGGCTATGCCGTCGACGAGACGCCCGAGCTGATGCCAGCCCCGATCCAGTACAGCCATGCGATCCTGCGGCGGCTGGCCGAGGTCCGCAAGGACGGGACCGAGACCGCCCTGCGCCCCGACGCGAAGTCCCAGCTGACGCTCCGCTACGAGGACGGCAAGCCGGTCGAGGTCACGTCCATCGTGCTCTCGACGCAGCACGAGAGCGAGGACCAGAGCTCGGACGACATCCGGGCCATCGTCGAGCCGTATATCCGCGAAGTCCTGCCGTCGGGCTGGATCACCGAGGGGACCGAATGGTGGGTCAACCCGACCGGCACCTTCGTCATCGGCGGGCCGGATGGCGACGCGGGCCTGACGGGGCGCAAGATCATCGTCGACACATATGGCGGGGCCGCGCCCCACGGTGGCGGCGCATTCTCGGGCAAGGATCCGACCAAGGTCGACCGCTCGGCGGCCTATGCGGCGCGATACCTGGCCAAGAACGTCGTGGCCGCCGGGCTGGCCACGCGCTGCACGCTGCAGCTGAGCTATGCGATCGGGGTGGCCAAGCCGCTTTCGATCTATGTCGATACCCACGGCACCGGCGAGACGCCCGAGGCCGAGATCGAGCGCGCCGTCGCATCCGTCATGGACCTGACGCCGCGCGGCATCCGCGAGCATCTGGGTCTCAACAAGCCGATCTACCAGCGGACGGCGGCCTATGGCCATTTCGGGCGTTCGCCCGATGCCGATGGTGGCTTTTCGTGGGAGCGGGTGGACCTGGCGGATGCGCTGAAGGGCGCGCTCTGACGCACGGACCCTTCGGGCCGGATCAGGTGGCGGGCGCCGCCTGATCCCCGGCCTGCCAGCGATGTAGCACGTCCGACCCGAGCGCGCGCACGTCCCGAAGCCGCAGGCGCGGCGCATCGGCCAGCGCGCTGAGGCCCATCGCCCCGAGCGCGGGCACGCCCTCGGCGCCGATCGCGGCGCCGGCGGTGTAGACGTCCAGCCGATCCACCAGCCCGGCCGCCAGGAGCGACGCGGCGAGGGAGCCGCCCCCCTCACAATAGACGCGCGTGAGCCCCCGGTCGCCCAGCACCCGCAGCGCCGTCTCCAGCTCGATCTGCCCGCCCGCGCCGGTGGGGCAGGGCAGAAGCGTCGCCCGATCCTCAAGCGCGCGCATCGCCTCGGCGGGGGCGGCCCCGTGCAACAGCCAGACCGGCGCCCCCGTCCCGTCGAAAAGCCGCGCGCCCGCGGGCAGTGACAGCCGCCGCGACAGCACCACGCGCACCGGTTGCGGCAGGGTCCCCATGCCGCGCACGTCGAGCCTCGGGTCGTCGGCGCGCACCGTTCCCGCACCCACCAGCACGGCGTCGTGACACGCGCGCTGGGCGTGGACATGGGCGCGGGCGACCGGCCCGGTGATCCACCGGCTCTCGCCGCTGGCCGTCGCGATCCGCCCGTCGAGCGTGGCCGCGAGCTTCAGCGTCACCATCGGGCGGCCCCGCCTGATCCGGCTGAGGAACCCGGCCTGCTGGGCGGCCGCCGCGGCTTCGCGCACCCCGAGCGTCACCGCGATCCCGGCCGCGCGCAGCCGCGCGATCCCGCCACCATCTACGCGCGGATCGGGATCCTGCTGGGCGATGACGACCCGCGCGATCCCGGCGGCGATCAGGGCCTCGGCGCAAGGCGGGGTTCGGCCATGATGGGCACAGGGTTCAAGCGTCACGTAAGCCGTGGCGCCCCGCGCTTCGTCCCCGGCCTGCGCCAGCGCGACGGTTTCGCCATGGGGCCGGCCGCCATCCGCAGTGACGCCCCGACCGACGACGCGGCCCCGGGCGACGATCACGCAGCCGACCGCCGGGTTCGGCCAGACGCGCCCGAGGCCCCGCGCGGCCAGGGCCAGCGCGGCGTCCATCCAGGCGGCGTCGCCCCTCATGCGTCGGTGTCGGGCGGGCGCAGCTTCTCGACGAAATCCTCGAAATCGTCGGCGGCCTGGAAATTCTTGTAGACGCTGGCGAAGCGCACATAGGCGACGGTGTCGATCCGGGCGAGGCTCTCCATCACGATCTCGCCGATGGATTTCGACGGGATATCCGTCTCGCCCATGCTTTCCAGCCGCCGCACGATCCCCGAGATCATCTGGTCAATCCGCTCGGGGTCGACCGGGCGCTTCTGCATCGAGATGCGGATCGAGCGCTCCAGCTTGTCGCGGTCGAACTCCTCGCGCTTGCCGTTGGTCTTGATGACCACGAGGTCGCGCAGTTGCACCCGCTCGTAGGTGGTGAACCGGCCGCCGCAGGCCGGGCAGAAGCGCCGCCGCCGGATGGCGACGTGATCCTCGGCCGGGCGGGAATCCTTCACCTGGGTGTCGACATTTCCGCAGAACGGGCAGCGCATGGGCGTCTCCTTCGGCGACCCCGAGATGTGGGGGGCGCGACCAGCATTGGATGCGGCGCCACTCTGCCCCCCCATCGGTTGTGAGGCAAGGCGTCAGTCTGCCCGGAAATGCAGCACGACTTCGCGCCGATGCGGCCGGTCGCGATGTTCCCAGAGATAGATCCCCTGCCATGTCCCGAGGCGCATCCGTCCCGCCGTGACCGGGATCTGGAGCGAGACCGGCAGGAGGGACGCCTTGATATGCCCCGGCATGTCGTCGGGCCCCTCGTAGGTATGGGTCAGGTCTGCCATCGCCGGGTCGGTGGTCGGTGGCACGGTCCGGTGCAGCCAGGTCTGGAGGTCGGTCTGCACCTCGGGGTCGGCATTCTCCTGGATGAGGATCGAGCAGGAGGTGTGTCGCACGAACAGGGTCAGGAGGCCGTCACGCTCCGGAAGCCAATCCGCCACGCGGTCGGTAAACTCGGTCAGCCCGGGACCGGTCGTGGCGATCGACAGCACGGTCTGCATCAGGCGGGCGCCAAGGTGCCGTGGTACCGGATGACGCGGCCGAGACCCGGGGCGCGGCCCGAGACATCGAACCGGACGCCGTCCCCCTCGACCGTTTCCATACCCCCGCCCCGCCCGGCGAGCCATGCCGGGGCGATGACCGCCCCGAGGCCCGCGCCGACGATCCGGAGGTGCAGCCCGCCGGGGACGGGTTCGGGCCGCATCCGGACGCGGAGCGCCCCGATCCGTTCGAGCACGGTGCCGTCGGGCCCGGGGCCGAGATACGACCGAAAGACGTGGGGCCCGAAGCGCCGCGTCCAGACCTCGCCCGTCCCGTCCGGTTGGATCTCGAGGCTGAACGGGACGGTGCCGGCCTCGGACGGCAGGCCGATCGCTAAGGCCAGGCGCCGGGCGACCGCGCGCCCCGTCTCGACCGTTACCGTCCCGCGCCAGAGCCCGCCCGCGCCGTGCAGCGCGCGCAGTGGCGCCGGCAGACCGTCGAAGGCCGGTCCCATCCCGCGCGCGATCAACCCCGTCACGCGGCCCGGTCCAGGTCGAGGAACCGCGCGCGGACATCGGGCGCCGGGATCATGCACAGGTCCGTCCGTCCGAAGATGCGATACCGGTTGCGGGCGATCGCGTGGTAGAGCCCAGATCTCAGCGGCTCGGGCACGAAGCGCGCCGCCGCCAGCGCCCGCCACGGCCCGCCGAGCGCCGACATCGCGGCCGCGAAGGCGTCGAGGCGCTCGTGGATGCGCCCGTCCACGATCACGAGGTTCGTCTCGAAGGCGTCGGTCGGCAGCCCGAGGTCGCGGTAGAGCGCCTGCCCCAGCGCCGACTGCGCCGTCACGAAGTGGAAGCGCCCCGCCGCATCGTGACGCAGCACGAAGCGGAAGAACCCCGAGCAGAGCACGCAGACCCCGTCGAAGACGACCACGTCGCGGTCGCCGAGCGCCGCGCGCACCGGGGCGGAGAGGATTTGGACGTCGCGGGTCACGGAGGGCGAGCCTAGGCATCGGCGGAGCCAGGGTCCAGAACCCTCCGCCATGCCGGGCGCGTTGACGCAGCGCGGGCGAGGGCGCAGGCTGACGGCCTCCAAGAAACAAAGGACGAGTCCCATGAGCATCGCACGCGTGACCGAGATTTCCGCCACCTCCGACGTCAGCTTCGACGACGCCGTCGCCCAAGGCGTCGCCCGCGCCAACGAGACGCTGCGCAACGTGCAAAGTGCGTGGGTGAAAGAACAATATGTCCGGGTATCCGATGGCAAGGTCGATCACTACCAGGTCAACATGATGGTGACCTTCATCCTCGAGGACTGATCGTCGCAGGTCGCGCGGGCCGGGGAACCGATCCCCCGGCCCGACGGGTTGCACCCCTGACGATCGCGGCCGTGCTGGCCGTATCGAAGGGAGGACGACCATGCGGACGACCCGAACCGGCCCCACCCGCCCCAATTCCGATGACGCGCGGCCGGTCCCGGCCGAGAGCGATATCGGTACGACCTACGACCCCAATTCGGTAACCAAAGGCGCGGCGGGCGCGCCCGCGAACCGGCAATCGCCGCAGCCCGACGACGGCCCGACGACCCGGCCCGATCCCGATCCGGGTGCGCGGACGGACCCGGCCTACAAACCCGACCGCACGCCGGACCGTCGTCATGTCGGGACGCCGGATCGCTAGGGGCGCGGCCGGGGTCTAGCCCTTCGCGCGCGCCGTCTCGGTCGGTCGCTTGCCATCCGGTCGCGCGAAGATCGTATGGAAGCTTTCCCGCAGCGCGGTCATCACGGTCTGCACGCGGCGCAGTTCCACGGTGTCGGGATGAGCGTGGAGATACATCACACGGCGCAGATGCACGGCATTCGGCCCGACGCTTTCGAGTTCGGCGCAATTCTCCGCCAGGCAGATCGGCAGGATCGCACGCCCGAGGCCGGCCCGCGCGGCGTCGAGCACGTCGCGCGCATCGGTGGAGGTCAGGCGGATCCGCTCCTCGTCGGTTGCACGGATGCGCTGGTGCCACCTGAGCGGGGCACGGCGGGGACTATCCTCGTCGAAGAAGGACACCCAGGGCAGGCGGTCCGGATCGGTACCCCGTGCCGCGTAGACCGCGTAGTCGACCTCACCCAACGGGACGGCGAATTCGCCGGGCCGCGGCGCGCGCTCGAACCAGACCGCAAGCGTCGCCTCGCCGCGCATGGGCGACCGCGGCTCGTGCGCGATGAGGCGCAGGTCGATGCCCGGATTGGCCCCGAGAAGATCCGGCAGCACCGAGCGCGTCAGCGCGTTCAGAACCCACGGATTCCCGAGAAGGCGCAGTAGGCCGCGCGGCCCCGACGCGGTCTCGGCCACGTCGTCGCCAAGCCGCGCCACCCTGCGTTCGATTTCATGCGCGTGATCCAGTGCCCGTTGCCCCGCCTCGGTCGGCGAGAGGCCGCTGCGGCTGCGCACGAAAAGCGGAAGCCCGAGTTGTCCTTCCAGCATCGAGAGACGGCGGCTGGCCGTCGACTGGTCGATATCCAGAAGCAGCGCCGCCCGCGACAGCGAGCCCGTCCGCGCGATGGCGAGTGCAACCTTTAGGTTGTCCCAGACGAACATGCTGGCGTCGATCATCGCGGCCCCCATCCTGCGGTTCCCGCACCGTAGCATGATATTGGTGCCGGGTTCCCGCGTTTGCGCATAACCCTCCTGCGCGCGTTCCGGTTCGCAGGCCGTCGGTCACCCGCTAGCGAGAGCGCGACGGGCGCAGGCATGCTGATACGCGAGCTGCCGCCCCGATCGCCACGCAACGAAAGGGAAAACGATGGGACTTCAGATGAATATCGGCGGCGGGCTCGTTCTGGCCGTCGTGCTCGCGGGCTGCGCGCCGCCGCAGGTCGCGCCCCGCATCGTGGCCGAGCCGGTTTTCAGCAAGATGGGGGCCGTCGTCGGTTGCACCGATGGCCGTGACCCGACACCGGTCGCCGGGACCGCGACCGTGCCGGTGAACCCCTGCCTCCCGCCGGAAGAATGCGAGCCGGGCACCACCGCGACGGCCGCGACATTGCCCTGTACCCCGCTGCCGAGCCGTGGCGACGATCGCGATAGCGGCACGCCAGCCGGCGGTGGCGGCACGCCCGGACGCGGACGTCCCTGAGCGAGGGGCCAATCGGGAAGGGGGTGGACGGACCCAAGCCGTCCATCCCCGTCTCGCGATCTCAAAAGATGCGGTCGCCCTGTTCGTCGATGACCTGCCGCGCCTTGGCGAGCGACGCGTCGATGGCGGTCTCCCAGTCCCGGATGGTGTCGGCGCGGATCAATTCGTGCTGCTGTCCATCCTTCTCGATCAGCGCCGCGATGCGGAATCCGTCCGACGTCTTCGTCGGCTGCGGCGTGATCGTGAAGCCCTGATATTCGGTCGTCGGTGTCGCGGGCGGCGAGGCACTGCCGCCGCCGAACAGGCGGGAGAGGATGGACATGACGCGGCTCCGGTAAGGGGATCGGGTGATCCGTCGAGTATAGGACGCCGCGCTGCGATTTGAAGTCGATGCCGGGTCGGATGGCCTGGGCGGCGAGGCCCGAACGCGAGCGGGCCGCCCCGAAGGCGGCCCGTCGATCACGCGGCTGCCCGAGTCTACTGGTCCAGGAACGAACGCAGCTTCCGCGACCGGCTGGGGTGCTTGAGCTTGCGCAGCGCCTTGGCTTCGATCTGCCGGATGCGTTCGCGGGTCACCGAGAACTGCTGGCCGACCTCTTCGAGCGTGTGGTCGGTGTTCATGCCGATGCCGAAGCGCATCCGCAGGACCCGCTCCTCGCGCGGGGTCAGCGAGGCAAGGACGCGCGTCGTCGTCTCCTTCAGGTTCTCCTGAATGGCTGAATCAAGCGGCAGGACGGCGTTCTTGTCCTCGATGAAATCGCCGAGCTGCGAATCCTCCTCGTCGCCGATCGGCGTCTCGAGCGAGATCGGCTCCTTGGCGATCTTCATCACCTTGCGGACCTTCTCGAGCGGCATCTGCAGCTTGGCCGCCAATTCCTCGGGCGTGGGCTCGCGACCGATCTCGTGGAGCATCTGGCGACCGGTCCGGACCAGCTTGTTGATCGTCTCGATCATGTGGACCGGGATGCGGATCGTGCGGGCCTGGTCGGCGATCGACCGGGTGATCGCCTGCCGGATCCACCACGTCGCATAGGTCGAGAACTTGTATCCGCGGCGATACTCGAACTTGTCGACGGCCTTCATCAGGCCGATATTGCCTTCCTGAATGAGGTCAAGGAATTGCAGGCCGCGGTTCGTGTATTTCTTGGCGATCGAGATCACGAGGCGCAGGTTCGCCTCGACCATTTCCTTCTTGGCCTGCCGGGCTTCCTTCTCGCCCTTCTGGACCTGGTTCACGATGCGGCGGAATTCGTTGATGTCGACGCCGACATATTGCCCGACCTGGGCCATGTCGCCGCGCAGCTCCTCGACCTTGTCGCGGTTCCGCTCGAACAGAGCCTGCCAGCCGCGACCGGTCTTTTCGGTCATGCGGTCGACCCAGCCGGGATCGAGCTCGTGGCCGCGATATTCCTCGATGAACTCCCGGCGGTTGATGCGGGCCTGGTCGGCCAGCTTCACCATGCCCGAGTCGATCGACATGATCCGGCGGTTGATGCCGTAGAGCTGGTCGATCAGCGCCTCGATGCGGTTGTTGTGGAGGTGAAGACCGTTCACCAGTTCCACGATCTCGGAGCGGAGTTCCTGATAGGCGTCCTCGGCCTTCGACGAGAACGTGTCATCCTCGTTGAGCGTTGCGCTGATACGCAGGTCCTGCATCTCGGCCAGCTTGGCGTAGTCGCCGGCGATAACGTCCAGCGTCTCGAGCACGCGGGGCTTCAGGGCCGCCTCCATCGCGGCCAGCGACATGTTCTGGCCCTCGTCCTCGTCGTCGTCCTCGTCGTCTTCAGTCGCGATTGGATTGCCGTCCGCGTCGAGTTCGGCCTTCGTCTCGCCGCTGGACGCGTTGTCGTTCGCGGGGGCGGTGGCACCGACCACGGGCGTCTCGCCCTCTTCCTCGAGCTGATCACCGAAGGTCGTCTCGAGGTCGATCACGTCCCGCAGAAGGATGTCCTCGGACAGGAGTTCGTCGCGCCAGATCGTGATGGCCTGAAAGGTCAGCGGGCTTTCGCAGAGCCCGAGGATCATGGTGTTCCGGCCGGCCTCGATGCGCTTGGCGATCGCGATCTCGCCCTCGCGGGACAGAAGCTCGACCGAGCCCATCTCGCGCAGATACATCCGCACCGGGTCGTCGGTGCGGTCGAGCTTCTGCTCGGTCGAATCGGTCGTGGCGACGTCGCCGCCCTTCTTCGAGGCGTCGACGACGGCGGTCGAACCCTCGGGCTTCGAGTCATCCTCGTCCTCGGCCTCCTCGGCCTCGACGATATTGATGCCCATCTCCGAGAGCATCGACATGACGTCCTCGATCTGCTCGGACGAGACCTGCTCGGGCGGCAGCACCTCGTTGAGCTGGTCGTAAGTGATATATCCCCGCGTCCGCGCTTCGGAGATCATGCGTTTGACGGCCGCCTGCGACATGTCGAGCGAGATATCGCCCTCGTTGTCCTGCGCTTTCTGGTCGTCCGTGTCCTTGGCCATCGCCTCGCGCTCCTTCGGGGAGTGGTTCTTATGGGCTGTCTCGACGAATCAGTAGACCGATTCGCCGGGAGCCGCATCCCGAATCACTTCTTCTTCGTTTTCTTCCAGACTTCTGTGTCCAGCAGGCCCTGCAGGTAATCCGACATTCCCGCAGCGTCCTCTCCGGTCGCATCATCCGTGGTTCGCGCCCTCTGGGCGGCATCGTGGCGGCGCGCGGCCTCGGCCAGGCGCCATGTCAGGGCCTCACCGGCCCCATCGTTGAAATCCTCCATCGCCTCGCGGCGTTCGCGGTCCGCACCGCGCCGGGCCGCCAGCCGCGTCACCGCATCCTCGACGCAGAGGCGTGCCGGTTCGGCGCCGCGACGGACGGGCGAGATGCGGACATGGCTTTGCGCCAGAAGCGATTCAAGGGTCTCGGGGTCGAGCCGGTCCTGCAACATGTCCGAATCGATGCCCGGTGGCATCCGCAGAAGGGCCGCGGCGAGCGATCCGTGTGGTCCCGACCAACTCATGGCCTCCAGACGATCGGCGAAGGTCTCGATCAGCTCGGGATGCAACACCAGCCCCGCGAGGATGACCTGCTCCAACACGAGGTCGGGGGCTGCGCCGGAGGCGAGCACGGAGCTGCGCGCACTGGTGCTGGCGGGTCGGGGGGCGTTGCGGCGCGCGCGAAACTCGGATGCGGGCACCCACGGACGGGCGGAGCGATCCGGCACGTCCGGCGGGGCGGGGGCCATGGGCGCGTCGAGCGGCAGGCCGAAGAGTTCGGCCCGACGCCGCTTGACGTCTTCGGCGTAGTGCTTGCGCAGGCGCGTGTCCTTGATGCGGCCGATCACGGCGAGAAGGTCTCGGTCGAGCGCGGCGCGCCGTTCTGGGCTGTCGAAGGACTTCCCCTCGATCTCGCGGGCCCAGAGCAGCGCCAGCATGGGCCGCGCGTCGTCGATGACGGCCTGCATCGCGGCGCGTCCCTCGGCGCGGATCAGGTCGTCGGGGTCCTGACCCTCCGGCAGCACCGCGAAGCGCAGGGAGTGCCCCGCCTCGATGAGCGGCAGCGCGAGGTCCGCGACCCTTAGGCCCGCGCGCTGGCCCGCCGCGTCGCCGTCGAGCGCGATCAGCGGCTCGGGGGTGACGCGCCACATCAGTTGAAGCTGCCGCTCGGTGACGGCGGTCCCCAGGGGCGCGACGGCGGCCTCGAAACCGGCCTGATGCAGCGCGATCACGTCCATGTACCCCTCGGCCACGAGGAAGGGCTGGCCCTGACCTGCGGCCGTGCGGGCGGGGCCGAGATTGTAGAGGTTGGCGCCCTTGTCGAAGAGCGCCGTCTCGGGCGAGTTCAGGTACTTCGCGGGCGAATTCGGGTTCATCGCGCGCCCGCCGAAGCCGATGCAGCGGCCGCGCGCGTCGCGAATGGGGAAGATGATGCGGTTGATGAAGCGGTCACGGCGGCGGCCGTCCTCTTCGGCCACGCCAAGACCCGCGCCCTCGATCAGGTCCCAGGCGATGCCTTGGTTCTGTAGATGCTGCAGCAACGCGTCGCCAGTGTCCGGCGCGTACCCCAGCTCGAACGTCTCTTGTGATGTCTCCGTTAGCGCGCGTCCCGCGAGGTAGTCCCGTGCACCGGCGGCGGCGTTCGTGCGGAGCTGCAGGCGGAACCATTTGACTGCCAGTTCCGTGACCTCGGCCAGTCGCGTTCGCAGATCGGCCTTCTCGGCGGCGCGGGGGTCCTTGGCGGGCATCTCCATCCCGGCTTCGGCGGCGAGGATCTCGACCGCTTCCATGAAGCCCACGTTCTCGGTCTCCTGCACGAAACCGAACAGGTTGCCCTTCGCCTGGCAGCCGAAGCAGTAATAGAACCCCTTCCGGTCATCGACGTGAAAGCTGGCCGTCTTCTCCTGATGGAACGGGCAGGGCGCCCACCAGTCGCCCTTGGCCTGGTTGGTCTTCTTCATATCCCAGACGACTTTCCGCCCGACCACGGCCGATAGGCTCAGCCGGTTGCGGAGATCGTCGAGGAAACTGTCGGGCAGGCGCATGGCCTAGATATCGGGTCGCGCCGGTGGAGAGTCGAGGGGCGCTCGCGGTGCTCAGGCGTCGCGCCGCGCAGCGACACCCTTCATCGCGCGCTCGATCTCGTGAACGGCGCTGGCCGCCATCGACCGGAACACCATGATGCGAAACGTGTTCGGCCCGATGCGGTGGAACAGCGCGTTCATGTGGCCGAGCAGACTGCGCGCCGTGTGGCCGGGCTTCAGGATCGCGGGGTTCAGGTCGAGCGGCGTGAGTCGGGCGAGAACGTCTGCCGCATCCGGCCCGTCCAACCGCATCACGCACCACGCATCGGTCTGGTCGCAGCCAACCGTCCCGTTGGGTGGGTCCACGGGGCCGAAGGCCATGGCCTGTCTTCGTCCCGACCAGAGCAGCGTCGCTTCGCCCTGCGTCGCCGTCTCCCCCGGCGCGGGCAGGTCTGCGCCGTCCGACAAGGCCGAGAGCGCGGTAATCGCCTCCGGCCATTCTTCGGTCAGCGCACACTGACCGATTGTTTGGGGCAGCAATCCTTCGGCAGGCGAGCGTGCGGTGAGATCAGCCACGGGCGCGTCCTCCGTCGGGGTCGAACTGGACCGGATCGACGATCACCACCTCGCTTGAATTGTCGTTCAGGCGGTCGACCAGTTCCAGCCGCTCGCCGATCCGCGCCCGTCCGTTGCGCACGAACCCCAGCGCGATGTGCCCGCCCAGCGCGGGCGAGATGCAGGGCGAGGTGACGTAGCCCTGATCGTTGGCCGGGATGATGTCGGCGTCTTTGGTAAACAGATGCGCGCCGGCGGTGATGAAGCTGTCCTCCTCGGCCCCGCGCAGGCCGACCAGCTCCTCGCGGTCGGTCAGCATGGCCGGCCGGCGGGATGCGTCCTTGCCGATGCAGTCCTTCTTGGCGCTGATCATGCGGTCCATTCCGATGTCGAAGGCGGTGACGCGGCCCGTGATCTCGGCATGGGTGATGAAGCCCTTCTCGATCCGGAGCACGTTCAGCGCCTCCATCCCGTAGGCGCCGCCGCCGAGGGCTTCGGCGCGGGTGACCAGATCGTCGTAGAGCGCAGCACCATAGCGCGACGGCACCGCGATCTCGTAGGCATGCTCGCCCGAGAAGGAGATGCGGAAGAGACGGCCCGGCACGCCATGCACCGTGACCGGCCCGCAGCCCATGAAGGGGAAGGTCTCGTCGGTGACCGGCTCGGCCACGAGGCCCGCCACCAGCTCTCGCGCCTTCGGGCCCGCGACCGAGAACTGCGCCCAGGCTTCGGTTGCCGAGACGATGCCGACGCGCCAGTCGGGGTGCAGGCACTGCGTGACGAATTCCAGATGGCGCATGACCTGACCGGCGGCGGCGGTGGTTGTCGTCATCACGTAATGCTCGGGGCCAAGGCGCGCGGTGGTGCCGTCATCCATGACGAACCCGTCCTCGCGCAGCATCAGTCCATACCGCGCGCGGCCCTCCTTCAAGGTCGAGAACATGTTGGTGTAGACGAAATCCAGAAGGGCGGCCGCGTCCGGGCCCTGGATGTCGATCTTGCCCAGCGTGCTGACATCGGCGACACCCACCGTCTCGCGCACCATCGCGGCTTCGCGGCTGCAGGCGGCGCGCCAGTCCTCGCCGTCCTTCGGGAACCAGCCGGGGCGATACCAGAGGCCGGTCTCGATCATCGGTGCCCCGCGGGCCGCGCTGGCCGCATGGCTGGTGGTCAGCCGCTCGGGCGCGAATCCCGCGCCGGTGGCGCCCGCGCCCATCGCACCCATCGGGACGGGCACGAAGGGTGGACGGAAGGTCGTGGTGCCGGTCTCGGGGATGCTGCGCCCGGTCGCGTCCGCGAGGATCGCCAGCGCCGCGACGTTCGAGGTCTTGCCCTGATCGGTCGCCATGCCCTGCGTGGTGTAGCGCTTCATGTGCTCGACCGAGGCGAAGTTCTCGCGCGCGGCCTGGACCACGTCCTTGGTCGTGACGTCGTTCTGGAAATCGAGCCAAGCGCGGTGCCGGGCCGTCTTCGGCGCGTCCACGGCCCAGAGCGGCGCGATACCGCCCGCCGTCTGCGGCGCGTCTGGCAGGGTCACGGGCGTGATCGTGCCCGTCATCGACCCGAGGGCGCGCGCCGCCGCGTCCTGCCCACCGGACAGCGCAGCGGCGGTCGAGAAATCTCCGTTCGCGGCACCCGCGACCTCGAGCCCCGGAACCGCGTCGGGGGTGGGGCGGAAGGCGGCGATGGCATCGTCCCAGACGGGGCGGGCGCCGGTATGGCACGTCAGATGGACGGACGGGTTCCAGCCGCCGGACACCCCGAGGATGTCGCAGTCGATCCGATGCGCGCCGCCGCCCGCACGGCGAACCGTGATGCCGGTCAGCCCGAGGCGGCCATGGGCGCGGGTGACATGGCCCCGAATGACCTCGTAGTCGCCCCGCGCCTCGACCCCCTCGCGCGGATCGATCACGGCGGCGCCGCGCACGCCCGCGTCGATCAGGTCGGTCGCGGTGCGGTGGGCGTCGTCGTTGTTGGCGAAGATCGCGACGCGCGCGCCGCCGACCGCGCCCCAGCGGTTGAGATAGGCGCGGACGGCCCCCGCGAGCATCACGCCGGGCCGGTCGTTCATCGGGAAGGCGATGGACCGCTCCAGCGCGCCCGCCGCCAGCACCGCGCGCCGCGCCGAGATCCGCCAGAAGCAGTCGCGCGGCAGGTCGGGATGGGGCTGGGCGATGTGGTGCGACACCCGCTCCAGCGCGCCGAAGGTGCCGCCGTCATAGGCGCCGGTCACGGTGGTGCGGGTCATCACGCGGACGCCCGCATCCCGGAGCGCGTCCGCCTGCACGTCGATCCAGGTGGTGGCGGGTTTCCCGGCCAGCGTCTCGGTCTCGCACAGGAGGCGCCCGCCCAGCCGGTCGCCCTCGTCACAGAGGATGACGTCGGCACCTGACCGGGCCGCGGTGAGCGCGGCGACGAGGCCCGCAGGCCCACCGCCGATGACGAGGAGATCGCAATGCGCGAACGCCTTCTCGGAGCGCCACGGATCGGGCGCGCCCGAGAGCGCGCCGAGGCCCGCCGCGCGGCGGATGATCGGCTCGTAGAGCTTTTCCCAGGCCGCGCGGGGCCACATGAACGTCTTGTAGTAGAACCCGGCGCCGAGGAACGGCGCGGCGAGGTCGTTGACCTCCATCGCGTCGAATTTCAGCGAGGGCCAGGCGTTCTGGCTGCGGACCTGAAGGCCGTCGAACACCCCCTGCGTGGTGGCGCGCACGTTCGGGATGGCATGGGCGCCGGAATGGGTCGTGACCAGCGCGTTGGGCTCGGCGCTGTCATGGGTCAGGGGGCCGCGCGGGCGGTGATACTTGAAGCTTCGGCCCATGAGCCGCGTTCCCTCGGCCAGGAGCGCCGACGCGACGGTGTCGCCTGCGCGCGCCTCCACGACGCGGCCGTCGAAGGTGAAGCGCAGGCGCGCGTCGCGGTCGATCAGGCCGCCGGTCTCGGTCCTCATGCCGCGCCCTCCCGCGCGAGGTGGACAGACCGGATCTCGTGGGTGACGGTGTCGCGCTCGACCAGGAGCCATGCGCCGCACCCGGCCTCGTGCTGCCAGAGGTCGCGGGTCGGCCCGGCGGGGTTGTCGCGGTTGTGCAGGTAGTCGTCCCAGGCGGCGACAGGCGCGCCCGCCTCGGGCCGGTCGAGATAGGTCTCGTGACCGAGATAGTAGAACTCGCGGCGATCCCGGTCGCCACAGAGCGGACAGGTCAGGCGCATGGCGGAGCTCCCCTGTGTGCCGCGGACTCGCCCGCGGCGGGTCCGGAGCCGGACGCGATATGTGGACCTGTTGCCATCAATGAAGATTGTGCTGCGATCCGGTCGCTTCTTCGTCGATCATGTCGCCACGGGCGAACCGGTCGAGACGGAAGCGTGCGGCGGGCGCGTGATGATTGCCGGTGGCGATCAGGTGCGCGGTCGAGAAGCCCGAGCCGGGGACGGCCTTGAACCCGCCATAGCACCAGCCCGCATTGACGATCAGGCCGTCCACGGGTGCGTGGTCGATGATGGGCGAGCCGTCGGGCGTCATGTCCATGATCCCACCCCAACTCCGCAGCATCCGGGCCTGTCCGATCATCGGCATCATCGCGATCCCGGCCTCCATGACATGTTCGGCCATGGGCAGGTTCCCGCGGGCGGCATAGCTGGCGTAGAAGTCGAGATCGCCGCCGAAGACGAGGCCGCCCTTGTCGGACTGGCTGATGTAGAAATGACCCATGCCGAAGGTCACGACATGGTCGAGGCAGGGCTTCAGCCCCTCGGTCACGAAGGCCTGGAGGATATGGCTTTCGATCGGCAGGCGCAGCCCCGCCATCGCGGCCGTCTGGCTGGAGCGGCCGGCGGTGACCAATGCCACCTGCTTGGCCCGGATCGCCCCGCGCGAGGTCTTGACGCCGCGCACGCGCCCGCCCTCGATGTCGATGCCCGTGACCTCGCAGTTCTGGATGATGTCGACGCCGCGCATGTCGGCGCCCCGCGCGAAGCCCCAAGCCACCGCATCGTGGCGCGCGGTGCCGCCCCGCCCGTGATAGAGCGCGCCGAGAACCGGGAAGCGGGCGTTGTCGTGGTCGAGCATCGGCAGGCGGGCGCGGACGTCGTCGCGGCTGAGGAGCTCGGCGTCGTCGCCCTGGGTCACCATGGTGTTGCCACGGCGGACATAGGCGTCGCGCTGCCCGTCGGAGTGAAAGAGGTTGTAGATGCCGCGCTGGGACATCATCGCGTTGTAGTTCAGCTCCTGCTCGAGCCCCTCCCAGAGCTTGAGGGAATGGGAATAGAATTGGGAGTTGCCGGGCATCCCGTAATTGGCGCGCACGATCGTGGTGTTCCGGCCCACGTTGCCGCCGCCGATATACCCCTTCTCGAGGACGGCGACATTGGTGATGCCGTGTTCCTTGGCCAGGTAGAACGCGGTCGCGAGCCCGTGGCCGCCGCCGCCGACGATGACGACGTCATAGGCGTCCTTCGGCTCGGGCGAGCGCCAATGGGGCGTCCAGCCCGTGTTGCCGCGCAGGCCCTGGCGAAGGATTTCTAAGGCGCTGAAGCGCATCTGGCGTGATCCCCGGTCGTCCCTCGGGGCAGCCTAGCGGCAGGGCGGGTCGGGGCAAGCCCCCGGCGGCGACACGGGGCGGTCGATCTGCGACTGCGCCGGGTGTCAGGTGCGACGATATTCCGCTTCCGATGTCGCGATCTCAATCGTCGTCATCGTCATCGTCATCGTCGCCACGGTCGCGGTCACCCGTTTCGGCCGCGCCTCCGGCATCGGCGACTTGCTGGGGCTGGCTGCCGATGAAGGCGAACCACCATTCGGCGAGACGCGCCCAGAAGCCGGACTGCGTTTCGTCGCCCGCGGCAATCGCGTCCTGATAGGCCGCGTTTGCGGCCGCGATGACCTCGGCGGAGGTCTCTTCCTCGTAGGCGGCCTCGGTCGCGGCGACGACCGCGGGCGACGTGAGGTCCATGCCGCAACCGATGCCGGCGGCGGTCAGGATGCTGAAGCTGTTGCCCATGTCGGGCCCCGCCTCGGAGCAGTCTCCGCTGATGCTGACGTCGGCCACGCCGGTGGGCAGGACGGTCGGGTCCATGTCGAGCCGCGGCCAGTACCGCTGCCGGGTCGTCACGAAAGTGTCGAAGACGCGCGGCTCGATGCCCATGCCGTAGAAGGCTTCGAACTCGGTATAGGTCTCGACGGCCACGACCCGCTCGTTGGCGGCAAGCGTCGGGATGCGTGGCAGGAACTTCAGAAGACGCGTGTCGGTAAGCGCGGGGTTGCCCTCGCTGGCATAGGACCAGATGACGGCGAGCTTATCACCCTGGCGCTGGATCTCGCTGACGCGGATCCACGACTTGCCTTCCGAGAAGGTCATCGTCTCGAACATGTCGGTCATGCCCTGAAGCTGCGCCGGCGTGGTCGAGGAATTGGTGATCCGCGAGAGCACGTCGCCCAGCGCATAGGCCGCCTTCACCGTCGCGCCTTCCTTCCGGTAGGCGTCGAAATAGGAGAACCCGGCGAGGAACGCGACGATGAGAGCGGGCATCATCACGGTCGCCTCGACCGAGACGGCGCCGTCGTCGCGGCGCAGAAACGCCGGAACGGGCAGGCGATCGAACAGGCGGCGCATCACACGGGCTCCACGATGAAGGCGGTCGAGGTGACCATGCGGATGGTGCCGTCGATATCGTTCACGAGATCGGCGCCGAGGCCGAACGGAATGATGGGGTCGACGGAATAGCAGGCGCGCATCAGGATCAGCTTCTCGGCGCGGTTCGTCACGTAGGCGGCCGTTTCGGTGCCCGCGACGCTGAAGTCCTGGCAGGGCGTGTCGGAGGTCGGCATGGCCATCGTCGCGACGTTGATCTGGGTCAGCTCGACCAACAGGTTCGACTGGCAATTGGGCAGGATCCGCGCGCGCGCACAGATCTCGTCGCGCAGGTCGTCCTGGGAGATCGAGCCGACGCCGTCGAGGCGGATGTCGCGCGTGGCCATGTCGACGCCACGCTCCAGCATGACCTGCCGCGTCATCAGCATCGAGGTCTCGAAGGACGCGAGGAAGATGCCCAGGAAGACGGGCAGCAGGATCACGAACTCGACCGTGGCCCCGCCCCGTTCGCGGGCGGAATCCGGGTGGTCGTCATCGCCCAGGCCGACGCTCCGGTCGAACCGGTTCATCACCGGTGTGGCGATCAGGCTCCAGATCGCGCCGATGGTGCGTAGGATGCGGCTCGCACTCATTGCGTGAGCCTCAGGCGGTTCATTGAGGTGAAGATCTCGTCGAAGGCGCTGGCGGGATCGAGGCCGTTCACGTCGAAGTAATTGCCTGCGTAGTCGTCGCCCGCACAATCGCGCATCGCATCTTCGCCCTCCGAGGGGGCGCTGACGGCGATCGTGTAGATGATGATGCCCGCATCGCGCGCGGCCTTGCATGCCGCCGAGAGGTTGTCATCCGCGACGGTCGCGTTGGCGACGTTCTCGTAGGCATAGCGATAGGTCTGACGGTCGGACCAGGGCATTCCGTTGGTCAGTCGCGCGTAGATGTAATCCGTCGATATCAGGGAATAGAGGTCGGAATTGTCGATCTCGACAGCGTTCGAACCACCGTAGGGCGTGCTGCGATACTCGTCGTAATAGCCCTTGCGGCGGACCATGTAGCTGTTGTTGGTCGGCGACCAGATGGACAGGATCGTGTCCGACCCGAGCTTCTTGTCAAAGGACTTGGCCGGGTAGGGGCGCGGCTCGCCGTTCTTGTTCAGCCCGAAGACGAGCCCGGCATAGGGCGGGGTCGGCGGCGTGGCGTCGGGATCGACGAGACAGGTGCCGTCTTCGTTGAGGCTCGTCGTGTACGTGGTATCGCCGCCCCGTCCGTGACCATAGGCGTGTCCCGACGCGCCGATCGCGCAGTCGCCGGTCTCGTTTTCCGAGGGCCAGAAGGGGCTGTCCGAACTGATCGCCCAGTCGGGATTGTAGGCAAAGATACCCGACCCGCCGGTCCGCTGGGCGTCCTTCAGGTCGTATTGGTTCGTGTTCTTGCCGTCCGTCATCACGACCATCACCTTGCGGACGCCGGGCGTGCGGTGGTCGTACGGGCGACCGGTGAAGATCGAGGGCACATCGCCATCCGCGATCATCGACGAGGCTTCTTCGCGCAAGGTCGGGTCGAGCAGGGCCAGACCCCACTTCACGCCCAGATCCATGGCGGTATTGGAATGCGCGGTCAGGCTGTTGATATGGGCCGTGATTGCACCCACGTCGTTCGACCAAGGCAGGATCCGGCCTTCGTCGCTCGCCTGGCATTGCGGCCGTGCCACGAGGCCTGTCGCGTTGCCGTCATCGTCGTCGGTCCACGGGTCGAAATGCGCCAGACGCTGCAGGACTGTGCCCGCGGCGATGCCGGTGCTGGTGTATTCGGTTCCATCGAAGATGACGCAGTTCGAGTTCGCGTGTTCGCCCGTCAGACGAAACTTCGACGCCAGATCCTCGCCCAGATTGACGACGTGGTTATACGGCACGACCGAGATCGTCGTGACCTGTTCACGGTCCTTCAGAAGCTTGGTGACGAAGTCGTTCGCCGCCGTCTTGAGGTTGGTCAGCTTGCTGCCGCCCATCGAGCCGGACCGGTCGAGCACGAGCGCGATCTCGATCTCGGTCTGCTCTTCCTTGGCCTCGGACGAGACCGGCGTGATGATCGTGTCGACGCCCAGCATGTTCATGAAGAGGCTCTGGGTCTCGACCTCGGAGGCGACGGCGATGCGGCTGTTGAAGCCGTTATTCTCGGAGATGACGCGCACCGCGTCCTCGGGATAGCCGGCGGCGCGCAGGTAGTCCTGCACGATCTCGCGGCCGTCGCGCGTGTTGTCCAGCGAACCCGCGGCGAGCACGGCGCGATCGACGGTATATTGCAGCTCGGTGCGGTTCACCTCGGCGCGCATCAGGTCGAGCGCGATGCCGCCCCCGACCAGCATCAGGATGAAGATGAACAACCCGAAAATGGTCATCGCACCGTCTTCCGATGCGTGAAACGCGTCTTGAGGTCGGGTGGACATGGCCAAGGTCGCCTTTCCGCCGGGTATGACACCCCCGGTGCAATAGTTAACGAATCAAGGCGGACAGCGTGCCCGCGACGATTTTTATGTCAGGCCGATGCGGAGGATAGCGGGCAGATTTGTGGTGTTTCGATGGCCGGATCGGTCGAATTGAGAACAGTCCGCCGCGGAATGGTTCTGTCGTTTCCGGATCGGGCCGTTAGGGTCACCCCATTGGCGGAATGATCCGTCGAAGGGAGGACAGGAATATGGCGGACATGCACGGCGGTTTCAGCGCATCTGTTAACGCAATGTACGATCAGGCGGTGGCCCTGATGGATCTGAGCCCCGGACTCGCGCAGAAGATCCGGGTCTGCAACGCGACCTACACCGTGCGCTTCGGGGTCCGCCTCCGGGGGGCGATCCATACGTTCACCGGCTATCGCTCGGTCCATTCGGAGCACATGGAGCCCGTGAAGGGCGGCATCCGCTATTCCCTCGCGGTGCATCAGGACGAGGTCGAGGCGCTGGCCGCGCTGATGACCTACAAATGTGCCCTGGTCGAGACGCCGTTCGGCGGCTCGAAGGGCGGGCTGTGCATCGATCCGCGCGAATGGGAGCCGCATGAGCTCGAACAGATCACCCGCCGCTTCGCCTACGAGCTGATCAAGCGCGACATGATCAACCCCGCCCAGAACGTGCCCGCCCCCGATATGGGTACGGGCGAGCGCGAGATGGCGTGGATCAGCGACCAGTATCAGCGGATGAACACCACCGACATCAACGGCCGCGCCTGCGTCACCGGCAAGCCGCCCCATGCGGGCGGCATCGCCGGTCGGGTCGAGGCGACGGGCCGGGGCGTGCAATATGCCTTGCAGGAGTTCTTTCGCCATCCCGAGGACATCGCCAAGGCGGGGCTTTCGGGCACGCTCGACGGCAAGCGCGTCGTGGTGCAGGGCCTTGGCAATGTGGGCTGGCACGCGGCGCAGTTCCTCTCGACCGAGGACGGCTGCAAGATCACCGCGGTGATCGAGCGGGACGGGGCCGTCCAATCCGATGACGGCCTCGATGTCGAGGCGCTCCGCGCGCATATCCAGTCGACCGGCGGCGTGAAGGACTTCCCCGGTGCCACCTACGAGGCGGACGGCTCGAAGCTTCTGGAGGCCGAGTGCGATATCCTCATCCCGGCGGCCCTCGAGGGCACCATCCACGAGGGCAACGCCGCCCGCGTGCAGGCGCCGCTCATCATCGAGGCGGCCAACGGGCCCGTCACCGCCGAGGCGAACGCCATCCTTCTCGAGAAGGGCACGGTCATCATTCCCGACCTCTACGCCAATGCGGGCGGCGTGACGGTCAGCTATTTTGAATGGGTCAAGAACCTCAGCCATATCCGCTTCGGCCGGATGCAGCGCCGCGCCGAGGAGGCGCGCCACCACGTCCTCGTCAACGAGCTGGAGCGGCTGTCGAAGAACCGCGACGTGGCCTGGACCCTCTCGGACGACTTCAAGAAGAACTACCTGCGCGGCGCGGGCGAGCTCGAGCTCGTGCGCTCCGGCCTCGATGACACGATGCGCGGCGCCTACCAGTCGATGCGCGAGGTCTGGCATGACCGAAGCGACGTCCACGACCTGCGGACGGCCGGCTTCATCGTCGCCATCAGCCGGATCGCCGCCACCTATCAGGCCAAGGGCCTCTGACGGGCGCGCGGTCGCGGTCGCACCGCCTTCCATCCCCCCGGTCCGTCCCCTAGACCGGATGGATGGAAAGCTTTCTCGTCCAGGCGGCGATCTACCTCGCGGCGGCCACGCTCTGCGTGCCGCTTGCGGTGCGCTTCGGCTTGGGCTCCGTCCTCGGCTACCTGATGGCGGGCATCCTGATCGGCCCGGTCGCGGGTCTTGTGGGATCCGAAACCGAGAGCCTTCAGCACTTTGCCGAATTCGGCGTTGTGATGCTGCTCTTCGTGATCGGCCTCGAACTCGAACCGCGGGCGCTGTGGGACATGCGGATGCGGCTCGTCGGGCTCGGGGTGGGGCAGGTCGCGTTGACCATGGCTGCCGTCGCCGGGATCGCGGTGGCCTTCGGCTTCGCCTGGCAGACGGCGACCGCCATCGGCATGGTCTTCGCGCTCTCCTCGACGGCCATCGTGATGCAGACCTTGCAGGAGCGGAACCTGACCGCGACGCGCGGCGGCCGCTCGTCCTTTTCGGTGCTGCTCGCTCAGGACATCGCGGTGATCCCGATGCTGGCGCTGATGCCGCTGCTGGCGCTGGCACCGGCGGCGGTCGGCGGCGGCGATCATGCGGAACCGGCCATCGGCGACGGGTCGGCGGCGACCATGGCCGCGGATGTCGGCCACTGGGTGGACACGCTGCCCGCCTGGGGTCTGACCGCGCTGACGGTGGCGGCGGTCGCCTTCGTGATCGGGGCGGGTGTCTTCCTGACGCGTCCGATCTTCGCCTTCGCCGGACAGGCCCGCCTGCGCGAGATGCACACCGTCGTGTCCCTGCTCTTCGTGATCGGGGTCGCGGTCCTGATGATCCTCGTCGGGCTGTCGCCCGCGCTGGGCACTTTCCTCGCCGGCGTCGTCCTCGCCAATTCCGAGTTCCGGCACGAGCTCGAGGCCGATATCGAACCCTTCAAGGGTCTCCTTCTCGGGCTCTTCTTCATCACCGTGGGCGCGGGCATCGATTTCGGCACCTTCCTTGCGCAGCCGATCGTCATCCTCGGGGTGACGCTGGGGCTGATCGCGCTCAAGGCTATCATCCTCTTCGCGCTGGCCATCGCCGCGCGGCTGAGGGGCACCGATCGCATCCTCTTCACCCTGTCGCTGGCGCAGGCGGGCGAATTTGGCTTCGTGCTCGTCTCGGTCGGGGTGTCGGACGGGGTGTTCGGTCGCGAGCTGTCGGGCGTCCTGCTGCTGGCGATCGCGCTCTCGATGCTGGCGACGCCGCTCCTCTTCATCCTGCACCAGAAGCTCACCGAGCGGATGCAGACCGGCGAGAGCCATCCCGACGACGAGATCGACGAGGAGGGGCATTCCGTCATCATCGCCGGTGTCGGGCGCTTCGGGCAGGTCGTGCACCGGATGCTGCAGGCGGCGGGCGTCAGGGCCGTCGTGCTCGACCGCGACATCGAGACGATCCGGCTGCTGCGCAGCTTCGGGATCAAGACCTATATGGGCGACCCGACCCGGCCCGAACTGCTGGAGGCGGCGGGGCTGGCGACAGCGAAGGTGCTGGTGATCGCGCTGGACGACCGGGCCGACGCGGTGCGGCTGACCAAGCTCGCGCGGGCGTCGAACCCCGATATCCACATCGTCGCGCGGGCCTATGACCGGGTTCATGTCTACGAGCTTTGGCGGGCGGGCGCGCGGCAGATCGTCCGCGAGATGTTCGACTCGAGCCTGCGGGCCGGGCGCTACGTGCTTGAGGATCTGGGCTGGTCCGAGACCGAGGCGTTCCAGGCCCGCGAGGCGTTCTTCCGTCACGATCGCGAGGCGCTGAAGGACCTCGCCTCTCTGTGGGAGCCGGGCCTCCCGATCGACCAGAACCCGGCCTATCGGGCGCGGGCGCAGGAATACAATCGCGACCTTGAAAGCGCGCTCCTGTCGCGGTTCGGCGAGGATGCCGAGGCCGTCGCCGCCGAGGCCGAGCCGCTGCCCGAGCCGCCCGCTCCCCGCCCGTCCGGGGCCTAGATCGGCAGTGGTCCGTCGCGTTTGGGCTGAGCCATGACGATCTGGCTCTGGACCCGTGCGACGGCGGGATGGGGCAACAGGACGTTGTGCACGAGGTCGTTCAGGCTTCCGAGGTCCGGGCACCAGACCCGCAGAAGGTAGTCGGCCTCGCCCGTCAGGGTCCAGACAGAGGCCACGCGCGGCTCGGTCTCGAGTTGGCGCAGAAGGGCGCGCGCGCCTTCGGGGGCGTGGCTCGCCATCTGGACCTGCACGAAGGCCTGCACGTCGAGCCCGAGCCGCGTCGGGTCCAGCCGCGCCGTGATCGACCGGATGTAACCTTCCGCCTCCAGCCGCGCCCGCCGTCGCCGCACCTGGCTGGCCGAAAGGTTCAGCCGCTCCGCCAGACGGTCCGAGGCGAGGCTTGCGTCGCGTTGCAGAAGGTCGAGCAGGTTGCGGTCGATAGCGTCCATCACCGCAGGATGCACAGTTTGCGCAGCTATGTCCATTTACGTGCGCTGAGCGGTCGGCTTTGAGGTAGAGAATGGCACAGATTGCGCAGCCTGCGCCCGGCGGATGGCCTATATCATCCGAAAGAGGAGATGTCCCATGGGTCCGTTCCCCCACCACGCCCCGTATGCCGAGATCAGCGACGCCAATCCGGCGGGCACCGACGGGTTCGAATTCGTCGAGTTCGCGCATGAGGATCCGCAGGCCCTGCGCGATCTCTTCACGCGGCAAGGCTACGCCCATGTCGCGACCCACAAGACCCGTGCGGTCGAGGTCTGGCAGCAGGGCGACATCACCTATCTCATCAATGCCGAACCGGGCAGCCACGCGATGGATTTCGTGGCCGAGCACGGCCCCTGCGCCCCTTCGATGGGCTGGCGCGTCGCAGACGCCGACCACGCCTTCCGCCATGCCGTCGAGAAGGGTGCCGAGCCCTACGAGGGGACGGGCAAGGTGATGAACGTGCCCGCGATCGTCGGCATCGGCGGCAGCCTGATCTACTTCATCGACCAGTATCGCGACGCCTCGCCCTACAACGCCGAGTTCGAGTGGATCGCGCAGGCGCATCCCGAAGGCGTCGGCTTCCACTACCTCGATCACCTGACGCACAACGTCCACAAGGGGAACATGGATGTCTGGTTCCGCTTCTACGGCGAGCTATTCAACTTCCGCGAGATCCGGTTCTTCGATATCGAGGGCAAGTTCACCGGACTCCTGAGCCGCGCGCTGACTTCGCCTTGCGGCCGTATCCGCATCCCGATCAACGAGGACCGGGGCGAGACGGGGCAGATCGTCGAATACCTCAAGCGCTACAAGGGAGAGGGCATCCAGCACATCGCGGTTGGGGCCAAGGACATCTACGCCGCCGTCGACGCCATCGCCGAGAACGGCGTCACCTTCATGCCGAAGCCGCCCGAAACCTACTATCCGCTGTCGCGGGAGCGCGTGACGGGTCACGAGGAGCCGCTCGACGCGCTCGAGAAGCACGGCATCCTGATCGACGGCGAAGGCGTCGTCGGCGGGGGCGAGACGCGCATCCTGCTGCAAATCTTCTCCAAGACCTGCATCGGGCCGATCTTCTTCGAGTTCATCCAGCGCAAGGGCGATGACGGCTTCGGCGAGGGCAACTTCAAGGCTCTGTTCGAGGCCATCGAGCAGGACCAGATCGAGCGCGGCGTCCTGAACGGCTGAGCGCGGTCGCGGGGCGGGTGCCCGCGCGCCCGAGCCACGGCCCCGACCGCGCCGTTCGATCCGTCGAATTTGCGGGATTCCGGGTTTTCTTGGAACCTTAGACCACGCGCTCCCGTTCGTCTTGTGAACCACCGAGTCGGGGCCGCGGTGCCTCGTCACGCCCGCATCTGCCGCACCGGACCAGACCGAGATTGCGGGTCCAGTCGCGGCTCCGCTCGGTGGTTTCGACCAAGATCGGCCCCCCGGCCATCGCGTGACCCGTCGCGCCCGAGACCGGGATTCGGCCCATCGACTCCGGGCGCTTCCCGGTGGTTGTGCGGTGCGGGGAGTGTCCGTTTGAGCGGCGCCCCGGTCTGATACAGGCCGGGGCGTTTGTTCGTCCGGCCGTCCGATCCCGAACCTCCCGAGAAAAATCGTCCACCGCCGCGTAGGGCCGGGGGATCGCCTGCGTATCCCTTTGTAGCCGGCGCGCGTCATACGCGGGGCGGGACCATCCAACCGGGTCGCGGCGCGACCCCCAGGCGAGGACATGACATGTTCAGATCGACCCTCATCGCGGCCACCGCCCTTCTGATCGGTGCGGCGGCCCAGGCCCAGACCGTGACCGTAACCAACTCCAACGGCGGCAGCGTCGTCACCGACCGGAGCTGCGCCCCGAGCGGCGGCCGCACGCTCGATTGCGTGGCGACATCAACGATCACGGGCCGCGAGGGGCGCGTGTTCCTGCGCGACCGCACCTGGTCGGGCAACCGGAGCGGCGCGACCGGCAGCACGGTGCTGACCGACGCGCAGGGCCGGACCTATCTGCGCGACCGGACCCGCGTGTCCAGCCCGGCCTCCGGCACGGTCGTCACCCAGCGCACCGGACCCCGCGGCAACACCGAAACCCGGACCGTTACGCGCACGCGCTGAGCGCAGCCCGGTCGAAGACGAGGCTGGCCCCGGCGGGCGGAGCCGTGGATGCTGGGGCGAACCGGAGGGGGCGGCTTGGCAGAGGCGACCGAGACGGAGACCCGAGCCCAAGCCGCCCTCGCCGCACTTGCGGCGGGGGAGACGGGGGCGTTGGACGACTTGATGTCGCTGCTCGGGGCGCCGATGACCGGGTTCCTCGCGCGCTTTCTGGGGTCCGACGACGCGGCCCGCGACTGCACGCAGGACGTCTTCCTCGCGATCTGGAGGTCCGCCGCGCGGTACGATCCCGCGCGAGGCGGCGCGCTCTCATGGATCTACGCCATCGCGCGCAACAAGGGCCGCGACGCGCTGCGCCGCCGCCGCCTGCGACAGGTGATCGGCCTCGAGCCTCTGGGCGATGTGCTGGCCAGCGACGCGCCGGGTCCCGAGCGGGTGGCGATGGCGCGAAGCGACGTGGACAGGACGCGCGCCGTGATCCACGATCTGCCCGATCGGCAGCGCATGGCCCTTCTGATGTCGGTCGTGGCCGGGCTCAGCACGGCGGAGATCGGGTCGGCGATGGGCCTGTCGAACGGGGCGGTGGAGCAGCTTCTGGTGCGCGCGCGGCGACGCCTGCGCGACGTGCTGAGCGGGGAGGGCAAACGGGATGACGGGTGAACGGGATCGGGGAACACTTGACGGGCTGGTCCGCCGGGCAAGCGCCGCCGCGCCGCCGGATCGACCGCTTCCAAGGCCCGCGCGCCGGGGACCGGACCCGGCGGTCGCGATCACGGTCCTGCTCGTCGTGCTGCTGTTCGGAGCCGCGCTTCTGGCCGCCTACGCGCTCGACCCGGTGGACCTCCTCCAGAGCATCGCGACGGGCGCCGGGGTGATGCCATGAGGTCGGAGCGCGCCATTCGCATCGGACTGCGCGTCGTGCTGGCAGTGTCACTTCTGCTGAACGCGGCGGCGCTGGGCGCGGTCTGGGCCGTGCTGTCCTTCCGCGCCGACTATAATTTCGAGAACGTCGCCCTGCCGCGCCCCGAGCGTCGTGCCATCCGGGCCGCGATCCGGGACCGGCGGGACGAGGTGCGCGCCCCGCTAATGGCGGTGGCCGCGGCGCGCCGGGCCTTCGTGGCCGCCGCCGAGGCCGAACCCTACGATCCCGCCGCGGCGCGCGCGGCACTGGCCGAGGTGCGGCAGCGCTCCACCGAATTGCAGAGCGCGCTCCAGGGCATCATGCTCGACGCCCTGGAGGCCGACCGCTAGTCGATCTTGGGCATCAGCGTGTCGAGCGAGGCCTTGGCGTCGCCGTAGAACATCCGCGTGTTGTCCTTGTAGAAGAGCGGGTTCTCGATCCCCGAATAGCCGGTTCCCTGACCGCGCTTGGACACGAAGACCTGCTTGGCCTTCCACACCTCCAGCACCGGCATCCCCGCGATGGGAGAGTTCGGGTCGTCCTGCGCCGCCGGGTTCACGATGTCGTTCGAGCCGATGACGATCACCACGTCGGTGTCGGGGAAGTCGTCGTTGATCTCGTCCATCTCGAGCACGATGTCGTAGGGCACCTTTGCTTCGGCCAGAAGCACGTTCATGTGGCCGGGCAGGCGGCCCGCGACCGGGTGGATCGCGAAGCGCACGTTCTTGCCCTTGGCGCGCAGCTTGCGGGTCAGTTCGGCCACCGCCGACTGCGCCTGCGCCACCGCCATGCCGTAGCCCGGCACGATGACGACGCTATCGGCCTCGTTCAGCGCGGTGGCCACGCCATCGGCATCGATGGCGACCTGCTCTCCCTCGACCGCCATCTGCTCGCCCGCGGGGCCGCCGAAGCCGCCAAGGATCACGCTGACGAAGGACCGGTTCATGGCCTTGCACATGATGTAGCTGAGGATCGCGCCCGAGGAGCCGACCAGCGCGCCGACCACGATCAGGAGATCGTTGCCCAGCGAGAAGCCGATCGCGGCGGCGGCCCAGCCCGAGTAGCTGTTCAGCATCGAGACGACGACCGGCATGTCCGCGCCGCCGATCCCCATGATGAGATGGTAGCCGATGAAGAGCGCGGCCAGCGTCAGGATCGCGAGGGCCAGGGCGCTCCCCGATCCGAGATACCAGACGAGGCAGATCACCGAGATCGCCGCCGCCGCAGCGTTCAGGGCGTGGCCGCCCGGCAGCTTCTTGGCCGCCGTGTCGATCTTGAAGGGCAGGAGGCTCGAGTTGCCCGACAGCTTGCCGTAGGCCACGACCGAGCCCGTGAAGGTGATCGCGCCGATCCAGACCCCGAGGGCCAGTTCGATCTGCAGGATCGTGATCTCGACCGGGATCTTCTTGGCGACGACCGTGCCGAAGCCGCGGAATTGGTCGACCACGAGGGCCGAGGCCAGCGCCACGTCGGGCGCCTCGGCGTAGCCGCGCGGGAACGGGAGGCCGGCCTCGGCGAAGGCCGCGGCGACGCGCCCGATCTCGATATGGGCGTTGAGGCCCACGAAGACCGCCGCGAGGCCCACGAGCGAGTGCATCGCGGCCACGAGCTCGGGCATCTGGGTCATCTGGACGCGTGTGGCCAACAGGTAGCCGATCGCGCCGCCGAGCCCGATGAGGATGATCGAGAGCGGCCAGAGCCCCGCGCCGGGCCCGACGATGGTGGCGATGACGGCCAGCGCCATCCCGACGATGCCATACCAGATGGCGCGCTTGGCGCTTTCCTGGCTCGACAGACCGCCGAGCGAGAGGATGAAGAGGACGCCTGCGACGACATAGGCCGCGTTGGTGAATCCGAGTTCCATGATGCGTGCCCCTTACGACTTCTGGAACATGGCGAGCATGCGCCGTGTCACGAGGAAGCCGCCGAAGATGTTGATGCCGGCCATGAAGACCGAGAGCGCGGCGAGGATGATCACGAGCCACGAGCCGCTGCCGATCTGCAGGAGCGCGCCGAGGATGATGATCGAGGAGATAGCGTTGGTGACGGCCATCAGCGGCGTATGCAGCGAATGCGCGACGCCCCAGATCACCTGGAAGCCCACGAAGCAGGCCAGCGTGAAGACGATGAAATGCTGCATGAAGCTGGCCGGGGTGAAGAGCCCGGCCAGCAGCAGGAGCGCGCCGCCGACGGCCAGCAGGCCGACCTGGAACTTCGTCTCGGACTGGAAGGCGGCGACTTCGTTGGCGCGCTTCTCCTCGGGCGTCAGCTCCTTGGGCTTTTCCCTCTTCTGCACGGCGATCGCCGCGACCTTGGGCGGGGGCGGGGGCCATGTCGTCTCGCCGGAATGCGCGATGGTCGCGCCTCGGATGACGTCGTCTTCCATGTTGTGCACGACCTGTCCGTCCTTCTCGGGGGTCAGGTCGGCGATCATGTGGCGGATGTTGTTGCCGTAGAGCGTCGAGGATTGCGCGGCCATCCGGCTGGGGAAGTCGGTATAGCCGACGATGGTGACGCCGTTCTCGGTGACGATCTTCTCGTCCTTGACGGTCAGCTCGCAATTGCCGCCGCGCTCGGCGGCGAGGTCGACGATGACCGAGCCGGGCTTCATCGCCTTGACCATGTCCTCGGTCCACAGGACCGGCGCGGGGCGGTTGGGGATCAGCGCCGTCGTGATGACGATATCCATATCGGGCGCAAGCTCGCGGAACTTCTCGAGCTGCTTGGCCTGAAATTCGGGGCTGGAGGGCGGGGCGTAGCCGCCGGACTCGGCGCCGTCCGGCAGCTCGCTGTCCTCGAATTCGAGATAGACGAACTCGGCGCCCATCGATTCGATCTGCTCGGCCACCTCGGGGCGGACGTCGAAGGCGTAGGTGATCGCCCCCAGCGACGTCGACGTCCCGATGGCTGCAAGGCCCGCGACGCCCGCGCCGACGACCAGCACCTTGGCCGGGGGCACCTTGCCCGCCGCCGTCACCTGCCCCGTGAAGAACCGGCCGAAATTGTTGCCCGCCTCGATCACGGCGCGATAGCCCGCGATATTGGCCATCGACGAGAGCGCGTCCATCTTCTGCGCGCGGCTGATGCGGGGGACCATGTCCATCGCGACGACGCTGGCACCCTTGTCGCGCGCCAATTCCATCAGCGCCTCGTTGGAGCCAGGATAGAAGAACGAGATCAGAGTCTTGCCGTGGGTCAGGCGCTTGACCTCGGTCTCGGATGGCGGCTGCACCTTGACGATGACGTCGGCCATCTTGAAGATCTGCGCGCCGGTCTTGACGACCTCGACATCGGCCGCGCGGTAAGCGTCGTTCGTGAAGCCCGCCGCCTCGCCCGCGCCGCTCTCGATCAGCACCTCGTGGCCGAGCTTCTGGAGATGCCCCGCGCTTTCGGGCGTGATGGCGACGCGGTTCTCGCCGGGCTGGACCTCTTTCGGTGCGCCGATCTTCATTGCATGTTCTCCCCGAGGCGTGACGTGCTGTGCGTCCATATAGGCGGCTGCAACCTTCCTCAAGGCCAGCCGCCACGTCACGACATTATCTTGCGCGAAGGAGGTTGCCCTTGGGGAAGACACTGGAGGGGCGGCACGCGCTCGTTACCGGCGGGGGCACGGGCATCGGGCGCGCCATCGCCGAGGCGCTGCTGGCCGAGGGCGCGGCGGTCACGGTGACCGGCCGCCGGGCGGCGCCGCTGGCCGAGGTGCAGGGCGCGTATCCCGTCGAAATGGACGTGTCCGACGAGGCATCGGTCGTGGCCGGCATCGCCGCGGCGCGCGACCGACACGGCCCGGTGACGATCTGCGTGCCGAATGCCGGCATCGCCGAGGGCGCGACGATTCCGAAGACCGACGCCGAGATGTGGCGGCGCATCATGTCGATCAACCTCGACGGCGCGTTCCACACGATCCGCGCCTGCCTGCCCGACATGGACCCCTGGGGCCGCGTCATCGCGGTCTCGTCGATCGCTGGGCTGAAGGGCCTGAAGGGTGCGGCGGCCTATACCGCGTCGAAGCACGGCATGATCGGCCTGATCCGGGGGCTGGCGGCGGACCATCTGGGGCGCGGCGTGACGTTCAACGCGCTTTGCCCGGGCTATGTCGACACGGCCATCATCGACCAGAACGTCGATCGCATCAGCGCGCGGACGGGCATGTCGGATGCCGACGCGCGCGACGTCATGGTGGGCCTGAACCCCCATCGGCGCCTGATCGAGGTGGACGAGGTCGCGGCTGCCGCCCTATGGCTCTGCTCGGACGCGGCACGCTCGGTGAACGGGCAGGCGATCCAGATCGCCGGAGGGGAGTATTGATGGACTGGCAGGCACTTCGGGACCGCTTCGTGCTGCCCGACGGGGTAATCTATCTCGACGGCAATTCGCTGGGGCCGATGCCGAAGGGCGTGCCTGCCGCGATGGAGCGGGTGCTAGGCGAATGGTCCGAGCTTCTGATCCGGGGCTGGAACGCGGGCGCGGGCGGCGAGGGCTGGATGGGATGGCCGACACGGCTCGGCGACCGGATCGGGCGGCTGATCGGGGCCGCGCCGGGGTCGGTGACCTGCGGCGACACGCTCTCGATCCGGGTCTATCAGGCGCTGGCCTCGGCGATCCATATGGCGGGCGACGGCCGCCGCGTGATCCTGTCCGACAGCGGCAATTTTCCGACCGATCTCTACATGGCCGAGGGTCTGATCGCGACGCTGCGCGATGGCTGGATCCTGCGGGTCGTCGCGCCCGAGGACGTAGCCGATGCCCTGACGGAGGAGGTCGCCGTGCTGATGCTGACCACCGTCGACTACCGGACCGGGCGGCTGCACGACATGGCCGGGCTCGACCGTCGGGCCACGGCGGCGGGCATCGTCACGGTTTGGGATCTGGCCCATTCGGCCGGCGCGCACGAGGTGGATCTTGCCGGTGCGGGTGCCGATTTCGCCGTGGGCTGCACGTACAAGTATCTCAACGCGGGGCCGGGGGCGCCCGCCTTCGTCTATGTCCGCCCCGACCTTCAGGATGCCGTTCGGCCCGCGCTCTCGGGCTGGCTGGGCCATGACGCGCCGTTCGCCTTCGACCTCGATTACCGCCCCGGCGCGGGGATCGAGCGGATGCGCGTGGGCACGCCACCGGTCCTGCAACTCGCCGCGCTGGAGGCGGCGCTGGACGTCTGGGACGGGATCGACATGGCCGCTGTCCGGACGCGGTCGCTGGTCCTGTCGGCGCGCTTTGCCGAGGGCGTTGCGACCCGGTGCCCCGACCTCGCGCCCGCGCTTGCGATGGATATCCCGCGCGGCAGTCAGGTCAGCCTGCGCCACCCCGAGGGCTATGCCATCGTCCAGGCCCTGATCGCCCGCGGCGTGATCGGCGATTTCCGCGCGCCCGATATCCTGCGCTTCGGGTTCACGCCGCTCTTCATCGGCGAGGCCGAGGTCGACGCCGCCATCGATCACCTGGCCGCAATCATGGACCAGCGCGCCTGGGACCGGCCCGAATTCCACGCCCGGCAGGCCGTGACCTGAAAGCCGCCATGCACCGGCATACCGCGCGGGCCGCTTGGCAGCCCGGCGCGGGGTGCTAGCTGGACCTCCCATGCTGACCGATCACCCCCGTCGATACGAACTGGCCAACGAGCTGCATGCGCGGCCCTTCCCGGCGCTGATGGCCCCGTGCCGCGCGGCGTTCGTTGCCATCAAGCGCGAGACCGATGCCGCGACCCGCGACCGCGGGCTCGACCGGGCGCATCTCGACGCGCTGCTTGACCGGTTCGGGGCCCAGCGGCCGGCGCCCGGCGCCACGCACTTCTTCGGCCAGCTCGGGAAGCATCGGCTGAAATGGGAAAGCCATACGGAGTTTGTGACCTACACGCTCTTCTCGGACGGCGTGGCCGACCAGCCGTTCGACGGGCGCATGTTCGAGGTGTTCCCGGCCGACTGGTTGGCCGAAGCGCCGGGGCTGCGGGTCACCTCGGCCCTGATCCGGGTCGAGGCGGAGACGCCAAGCGAGGAGATCGCGCCGAAGCTGGACCAGTGGTTCGTGCCCGAAAGCCTGGCGTGCAGCCGGGTGCTCGATGGCTCGGCGACGATCGCCTCGGACTTTCGCATCGATACGAACGGCCATGTCCGCTTCGCCGTATTCACCACCGCCGAGACCGGCCAGCGGCGGGTTGGACGCATCGTGCAGCGCCTGACCGAGATCGAGACCTACAAGACGATGGCGATGCTGGCCCTGCCGCGGGCGCGTGCCCTTTCCGCCGATCTCGGTGTCATGGACGGCACGCTGTCCGAGCTGGTCGGCGGCCTGCGCGAGGGGCGGAGCCAGACCGAAGAGACGCTGAGCGGGCTGCTGACCATCGGGTCCGACCTCGAGACGATGCTCGCGCGCTCCTCGTTCCGCTTCGGTGCGATGGAGGCGTACGAGGCCCTCGTCCAGCAGCGCATCGAAGTCCTGCGCGAGGAGCGGTTCGGCGGGCGCCAGACCTTCGCGGAATTCATGATGCGCCGGTTCGATCCCGCGATGCGGACCTGCCGCAGCGTGCAGCGCCGGATGGAGGCGCTGGCCGAGCGGGCCAAGCGGGCAGGGGACCTTCTGTCGACGCGGGTCAATGTCGATCGTGCCGATCAGAACGCGCGGCTCCTGCGCTCGATGGACGAGCGGTCGGCGGCGCAGCTTCGTCTCCAGAAGACGGTCGAGGGCCTGTCGGTCGTTGCGATCAGCTACTACGCGCTGGGGCTGGTGGCGTCGCTGCTCTACCCGTTGGGCGTGCGGATGGGCTGGTCCAAGGAGATGGTGATGGCCGCCGTGGTGGTCCCCGTCGTCCTTGCGGTCTGGTGGGCCGTTCGCCGGGTGCGCAAGGGCATCGACCGCTGAGAGCCCGGCCCGTTCGGGGCATCGAGCCCCGTCCGTCCCGGCGAGAGGCGCTGCCTCGCGCGCTCTTCGGCATATTTCCGGACCATCGAGGGCCCGCGCGCGCCCTTAGGCCAGCCGGATCAGGCTGCCCGCGCCGTGTTCGGTGAAGAGTTCCAGCAGCACCGCGTTTGGCACCCGTCCGTCGAGGATGACCACGGCCCGCGTGCCGCCCTCGAGCGCGGCCAGCGCCGTCTCGGTCTTGGGGATCATGCCGCCCGCGATGACGCCCTCGTCCGTCAGCGCGCGCACCTGCGCCGCCGTCAGCGCGGTCAGCACGCGGCCGGTCGCGTCCTTCACCCCGGCCACATCGGTCAGGAGGAGGAGCCGGTCGGCGTTCAGCGCGGCCGCGACGGCCCCGGCCGCCGTGTCGCCGTTGATGTTGAACGTCTCGTCGTTCCGGCCCGTGCCGATGGGGGCGATGACGGGGATCATTTCGTCGCGAAAGAGACTGTGGAGCAGGCGGGCATCGACCTCGGACGGGGTGCCGACGAAGCCGAGATCGGGGTCGGTCTGCTCGCAGGTAATCATGTCGGCATCCTTGCCGGTCAGCCCGACGGCGCGCCCGCCGGCGGTGTTGATCGCCTGCACGATCCGCTTGTTGACCTCGCCCGCGAGCACCATTTCGACGACGCGCATCGTCTCGGCATCGGTAACGCGCTTGCCGCGCACGAATTCGGATTTGACGCCCAGCCGCTCCAGGAGCTGGTTGATCATCGGGCCGCCGCCATGGACGATCACCGGGTTGATGCCGACCGTGCGCATCAGCACCACGTCGCGGGCGAAGCTGGCCATGCCGTCATCCGAGCCCATGGCGTGCCCGCCGAGCTTGATGACCACGACGGCATCGTCGTAGCGGGTCAGGTAGGGCAGGGCCTCGTTGAGGGTGCGGGCGATGGCGGCGTTGTCGCGGGTCATGTCGTCTCGGGTCTTCATGGGGGCGGCTCCGGGTGTTCGGACAGCCTTATCGCAAGCGCGTCGCCGAATCCCGCGCTTTCACGCGATATGCGCGATCGTGCTGCGCAGGGTCGGGATGCCCCAACCCTTCTCGCTCGAGGTGACGATCAGTTCGGGAAAGGCCGCCGGATGCTTGGCGAGTGCCTCGCGGGTCTGGTCGAGCGCGCGGGCGCGGGCATCTTCCTTCACCTTGTCGGCCTTGGTCAGCACCGTCTGGAAGGTCACGGCGGAGGCGTCGAGCAGGGACATGATCTCCTCGTCGACGGCCTTCACGCCATGGCGCGCGTCGATCAGGACGAAGGCGCGGCGCAGGCTGGGGCGGCCCGAGAGATAAGATTTCAGCAACGCCTGCCACTTGGCGACTTCGGGCTTCGGGGCCTTCGCGAAGCCGTAGCCGGGCAGGTCGACGAGGTAATGGCTGTCCGCGAGCGTGAAGAAATTGATCTCCTGCGTGCGGCCCGGCGTGTTCGAGGCGCGGGCGAGCGACCGGCGCCCGGTCAGCGCGTTGATCAGGGTGGATTTACCGACATTCGAGCGGCCCGCGAAGCAGACCTCGACCCGGTCGGCGGGGGGCATGCCGGACATCGCGACGACGCCCTTGAGGAATTCGCCGCCGGTGGCGAAGAGCTTGCGGCCCGTCTCCTCGGCATGGGGGTCGGGCGCGTCGGCGACGGGAAAGGGCAGGCGTGTCACGTGGCGGCCTCGAGTGCGGCGATGTCGGCGCCGCGGATGGCGTCGAGGTTCCGGGTGATCCGTGCCACGTCCCAGTCCCACCACGCAACCCGCAGCAGTCGATCGACCGTGGGCGCGTCGAAGCGCCTGCGCACCTCGCGCGCGGGATTGCCCGCGACAACCGCGTAAGGCGCGACGTCCTGCGTGACCATGGACCCGGCCGCGATGATGGCGCCTGGCCCGATGGTGACGCCGGGCATGATCGTGGTGTGGTCGCCGATCCAGACATCGGCGCCGATCACCGTGTCGCCCTTCTGCCCGGCCTCCCAGCTTGCGGGATCGAAGCCGACCTCCCAGCCGTGGCCGAAGATGTTGAAGGGAAAGGTGCTGAACCCGTCCATCGCGTGGGTGCCGCCATTCATGACGATGCGCGTGCCATGGGCGAAGGCGCAGAACGGACCGATGGTCAGGTGGTCGCCGATGAAATCGTAATGGTGCAGCACGTTGCGGTCGAAGAAGTCGCGCGTCCCGTCGCGGTCGTCATAGTAGCTGTAGCGTCCGACGGTGACGTTCCCGCGGCCCCCGGCCAAAGGCCGCAGGAAGACCGTGCCGTCATAGGCGGGCGCCATGGGCGCGAGGGTGTCGGGGTCCGGCCCGGTCACGGCAAGGTCACCGTGTCGCCGACCGCAATCCGACCGCCTTCGATAACTTCGAGGGCGATGGTGAAGTCGCGGTGCCCGAATGCGTCCAGAACCGACAGGAGGTCCGCGTCGCGGCGCCCCGTCTCGGGGCTGGCCGAGGTCGCTTCGCAGCGTTCGATCCGTTCCGTTGCCCGAAGCGTCGCCGTGCCGATGCGGAGCTCGCGCCCGATCAGGTCGAACTCCTCCCACGGGGCGAGCCCGTCTACCCAGAGGTTGCAGCGCCAGCGGTGGAGCGACACGTCCCGTCCCAGCCGTTGCGCGACGATGCGGTGACTGGTCAGGTTGCCCAGCGAGATCGTGGGCTGCGGCGTATCGGTCATGCCGTGTCCGGCGGGCGCGCGGACGACGCGGGCCGGGCGCGCGCGGCCCTCGGCCACCAGCGGGTCGAGCCATGCCACCAGCGCCGCGCCATCGGTCTCCGGATTGACGGTCAGTGGGGGCCGGTCGGGATGGGTCAGATGGACCGTCGCGCCATCGGTTCGCGCCTCGATCGCCATTAGGGCGGGCGACGATCCGGCGCGGATGAAGGCGGCGCAGCGCGTCCAGGTGTCGTCCCCGGCCGGAGAGGCTTCGTGGGCCACGGCCCAGACCCGGTCGCCCGGCAGCGTGGCGCCGGCGGTCAGGGTGGCCGCGTCCACCGCCTCGCGTCCGACCGCCTTGATCGGGTGCCGCCATATGGAGGCGAGCGTCGGGGTCACTTCGGCTCCGGCTTGCGATCCTTACGCGGCCGGCTCCGGCGGGGTGTCGGGCCGGGCTTGGTGGCGGCGGGCGCCTTGGGGTCGTTCGAAGCCCCCTCGGCGATCGCCTCGGCGGCTTCGGACTTCACGGGCTTGGCCTTCGGGCCCACGCCCGGCTCGGCCGCGGGCTTCTTCTTGAAGCTCGACCGGATGTTCCCAAAGAGATCGGGCTTCGAGCCGTGGGACAGCATGATCGAATATTGCTGGATGAAGGTGATCGTGTTGTTCGCGATCCAGTAGACCACGAGGCCCGACGCGAAGCTGCCCAGCATGAACATGAAGACCCAGGGCAGCCACGCGAAGATCATCGCCTGCGTCGGATCGGTCGGCGCGGGGTTCAGCTTCTGCTGCAGCCACATCGAGATGCCGAGCAGAAGCGGCAGGATGCCGATGAACACGAGCGCCATGATGCTGCCCGGCTCGGGGCCGGCGAAGGGCAGAAGGCCAAAGAGGTTCATGATCGAGGTCGGATCGGGCGCGCTGAGGTCCTGGAACGGACCGAAGAAGGGCGCGTGGCGCAGCTCCAGCGTGACGAAGATCACCTTGTAGAGGCTGAAGAAGATCGGGATCTGCAACAGGATCGGCAGACAGCCCGCGGCCGGGTTCACCTTGTTCGTCTTGTAGAGCTCCATCATCCCCTGCTGGAGCTTCTGGCGGTCGTCGCCCGCCTTCTCCTTGAGCTTCTCCATCTCGGGCTGAAGCTCCTTCATGCGGGCCATCGAGACGTAGGACTTGTAGGCCAGCGGCAGCAGGATCGCCTTGATCCCGAGGGTCAGGACGATGATCGCGACGCCCATGTTGCCGATCACGCCGTTCAGCCAGTGGAGCGCCGCGAAGATCGGCTTGGTCAGGAAGTAGAACCAGCCCCAGTCGATCGAGTCGATGAAGCCCGCGACGCCGGTTTCGGGGTCGTTCTGGTAGGCGCGGATCGTGGCCCATTCCTTGGCCCCGGCAAAAAGACGGCTTTCCGAAACCGAGGTCTGGCCCGGCTCGACGGTGCGCGGCGGCAGGCGCGTCTCGGTCTGGTAGATATCGGCGCTGTCGACATATTTGACGACCTCGGTGAAGGGCACGCCCGCGCTCGGGATCAGGGTCGTCATCCAGTACTTGTCGGTGAAGCCGATCCAGCCATCCTCGGAGGCTTCGGTGATCTGGATGCGCCCGCCCTCGGCGGCCACGGGGTCGAGATCGGTGACATCGTCGTAATCGAGTTCGGCCAGCTCGCCATCGGACCGGGCGACGACGCCTTCGTGCAGGATGAAGAAGTTGACCGTCTCGGGCTCGCCATGCCGCGCGATCAGGCCATAGGGCGCCAGCCGCACCGGGGCGCCGGTGGTGTTTTCGACGGCCTGCGCGACACTGAACATGTAGTCGTCATCGACTGCGATCGTCTTTGTGAAGACGAGGCCGCCGCCATTGTCCCAGAGCAGCGTCACGGGCGTCTCGGGCGTCAGCACGGCCCCCGCGGGCGCGCTCCATTGCGTCGTCGCGGTCGGTACGTCGTCGAAGGTCAGCGCGCCGCCGGGCACCCAGCCGTGCAGCGCATAATAAGCGTCGCCGCTGCCCGAAGGGGTCAGGAGCGTCACGATCGGGGAATCGTCGTCCAGCGTCTCGCGATAATCCTTGAGCGCGAGGTCGTCGAGCCGCCCACCGGCCAGCGAGATCGAGCCGGTCAGTCGAGGCGTGTCGACGACGATCCGATCCGTGGCTGCCAGCGCGGCCTCGCGGCTTTCGGCGGGGGTGACGGCGACGGCGCCCGGCGTGGCGGCCAGGGGATCGCCGCTGGCCGGCGGCGGCGTCAGCGCGCCGTCGACCGGCTGCGCGATGCCGTCATTGGTGTCGACCTCCGCCACGGTCGGAGCCTGCTGCTCGGGCGGGAAGAGGAAGAACCAGACCAGGAGGACCAGCGCCGAGAGCGCGGTCGCGAGGATCAGGTTCTTGTTCTGGTCATCCATGGGAGGCCTGTCGCGCGCGATGTCGGGATTGCGGGCCGTTCAACAGAGGCGGGGCGGGACAGTCAAGGCGAAAGGGCGCCGGCATGGGGTCGGGCGGGACCGGGCCGGCCGCAACAGCGCATAGCGAGACGGCGACAGACGCGCGGGGCGGGGCGGTTGGTATCGGGGGCCGGTTCCTGCGCTGATGCCTCCGCGAAAGGCTGCGCGGTCATACGCATCCCATGTTGATGCCGATGCGACTGCCTAAGCCCGCACCGTGCGGCGATACCGCTGCCTCGGCCTGCGCCCCTGCATCGTAAGATCCCGTGCGGAGATATGCCGAGTGCTCGGGCGCCACGGATTGCCGTGATCGGCATTGGGCGCGCCGCGACCTTGCGGCGGTTGGCCGCGCCGTCTCCGTCGGCGGGCGGCCATTCGTTGCGCGCCCCGGACGGAACCCAGGTGCCAGTCTGACCTGCATCGCACTGGATCTCGGGGGATCAGGACATTGTGGGTCAGTTATCGGGGGAACATCTCCGCAGCCCCTGGGGACATGCTCAGGCCGTGCCCCGCGGCTCCATCCCGCGCAGGGCGCCGTTGCCGTCGAGCGGTCGGGCGAGCGCCCAGGTCACCGTATCCGACAGCGGCATCGGGCGGGCCACGACGTAGCCCTGGATATGCGGGCATCCGAGGCTGGCCAGGACGGCCTGCTCCTCGGTGGTTTCGACACCTTCGGCCAGCGTTTCGATGTCGAGCTGGTGCGCGAGCCCGAGGATGGCCGCGACGATCCGGCGCTTGTCCGCACTGGCATCGAGGCCCGACACGAAGCTTCGGTCGATCTTGATGCGGTGGACGCCGAAGCGCGCGATATGGGCGATCGAGGCCGCACCGGTGCCGAAATCATCGAGGTCGAGGCGGAAGCCCGTCGCGCGCAGCGTCTCGATGTTGTGGACGATGGTCTCGTCGCCTTCGCGCAAGGTGACCGTCTCGAGGATCTCGATGGCGATGCGCGTCGGTGCGATATCGTGGCGATCCAGCTGCCAGATGATGCGCTCGGCCAGACGGGGGTCCGCCAGTTCCTCGAGCGAGATGTTGACGCCGACGCAGGGCACGGCGATGCCCGCGTCGTCCCAGAGGCGAAGGGCCTCGAGGCTGGCGCGCAGGATCTGGTCGCCCATGTCTGCGGATCGGCCCGCGGCTCCGACGGCCGCGAGAAAGTCGCCCGGCGAGAGCATCCCGAGTTCGGGGTGGTCCCAACGCGCCAAGGCCTCGAACCCCGAGAGCGCCCCGGTCCGGGTGTCGATCTGGGGCTGGAACCAAGGCCTGATCTGGCCGCGATCCAACGCCTCGTCGATCTGGGTGGCGAGACGGTGATCCGTCTCGACGCGGGCCTGGATGTCGGGGGTGAAAGTTCGCACCGCGTCGCTGCCGCTGCGCCGCGCGAGGCGCAGCGCGCAATCCGCCGCCGCCAAAAGGGCCGCGCCGGTGCGGGCAGGGGCACTGGCCGCGCTGCAGATCCCGATGCAGCACTGCACCCGGATCGAGCGTCCGTCGATCGAGATCGGCTCGGCCACTGCGGCCTGGATCCGGTCCACGATGTTCATCACCACGTCGAGGTCCGCCCGCCGCGTCGGGTTCAGGACGATGGTCAGCCCGTCATCACCCGACCGGACGACGATATCCTGGCCACGCATCGCCGTCGCGACGCGCTGGATCACGCGATCCATGACCGTCTGCGCGATTTCGGCGCCCCATTCCCCATCGGTGATGTGAAGATCGTCGATCTGGACCTGGAGGACGGCCGTCGTGCGTTCGCGCCGCTCGCAATCGGCCAACACGTCTTCGACGGTGCGCTGGAGTACGCTGCGCGGGACCATGGCGCCCATCGGGTATCCGTCGTCGAGCCCGACGGGCCGGCGCGGCATCCGCTGACGGTCGAGCGCGATCAGCGTCGGCAGCACCACGGCAAAGGCGAGGACGAGCGCGTCAAGGCCGAAGCCCCACGCGATGGCGGCGACCGCCGGAAAGAGCCAGATCCAGTCGATCCGCGCCAGCCGCTTGCGAATCCGGTGACGCAGATGCGTGCGATCGGGTGCGACGGCGGGGGCGTCCGACATGGGTGTCTCCGGCTGGGGTCGGTCCAGCTAGACGCCGCGGGGTGACCGCGACCTTAACGCAGCCGTGGAATGTCCGTCGAATTGTCGCGGTCCGCCGGGATATCCCTATCCGGCACGGTCCCCGCGAGGCCCGCGAAATCGAACAGCGCCGGGTCCAGCATGTGGGACGGGCGCACTTGTCCCAGCGCCGAGAACATCTTCGCCCGACGCCCCGGCGCCTTCGCCTCCCAGCCGTCGAGCATCGCCTTGATCGCCTGCCGCTGGAGGCCGTCCTGACTGCCGCAGAGGTCGCAGGGGATGATCGGGTACCCGAGCGCGGCGGCGAAGCGTTCGCAATCGGCCTCGGCGACATGGGCCAGCGGGCGTAGCACCTGCAGGTCGCCTTCGTCATTGACCAGCTTGGGGGGCATCGTCGCGATTTTGCCGCCGTGGAACAGGTTGAGGAAGAACGTCTCGAGGATGTCGTCGCGGTGATGTCCGAGCACGACGGCCGAACAGCCTTCCTCTCGCGCGACACGGTAGAGATTCCCGCGCCGGAGCCGAGAGCAGAGCGCGCAGAAGGTGCGCCCGGCGGGGATCTTGTCGGTCACGATCGAATAGGTGTCGGCATACTCGATCCGGTGGGGCACGCCCATCCGTTCGAGAAATGCGGGCAGCACCGTGGCGGGGAAATTCGGCTGACCCTGATCGAGGTTGCAGGCCAGGATGTCGACCGGAAGAAGCCCGCGCCATTGCAGCTCGGTCAGGACCGCGAGCAGCGTGTAGCTGTCCTTGCCGCCTGACAGGCACACCAGCCAACGCGCGCGGGGGCCGGTCCGGTCGACCATGCCGTAGCGGTCGATCGCCTCGCGCGTTTCGCGGACGATGCGCTTTCGCAGCTTGCGGAACTCGGTCGTCCGGGGGGCGCCGTGGAACAGCGGATGGATGTCGTCGGCCTCGTCGAGCATGGATGCCTCCGGAAATGCGCTCCGAGCCGTCTTAGCGGCCCGGAGCGCGCGCCGCCATGGGCGCCGCATCCGCGTGGGTCACAGCGGCAGGTCGGGGCGCGACGGCGCGGGCGGCAGGGGCGGCAACCCGATATCCCGCCGCAGATGCGCGGGCAGGCGGCTCGCATCGGGTGGGCGGGCGGGCCGATGCAGCAACGCGCGCAGGGCGGCCCGCAGGACGCGGGACGCACCATGCGTGGCGATGGCGGCGTCGATCAGGTCGCGCGACGGCGGGGGCGGGATCAGGCGCAATACGGTCATGGACTTATCCCCGGTCGAAACCGGGGCCTCTTGGGTGGAGATGGTGGAGACCGGGCGCGGCGCGTGGACCGCGGCAGCGGCCATCGAGGCGGGATCGGTCAGGGGTTGGATGCAGCCGCCCGACGGGGCAGCGGAGCGTCGTCAGCCTTGGCGCAAGCCTGCGGCGACGCGTCCGGACCACGAGAGCGGGCAGCGGGCGTAACGATATACGATCATGATAGCCCTCCTGCGTTCGCGTGGCATCCACGGGCGGCATAGTCGAAACCGAGCGCATTCCAAAGCCCGAATTTCAGGCGACCGCGAATGGGTGGATTGGTGCCGTCAGTCCGGGACGTCGTCGATACCTGACCCGCCCCAGGGATGGCAGCGTGCGATGCGCCGCGCGGCCAGCCATCCGCCCTTGAGCGCGCCGTGCTTTTCAAGCGCCTGCAGCGCGTAGGCCGAGCAGGTCGGATCGAACCGGCAGGTGCGGCCGAGCCATGGCGACAGCACGAGGCGGTAGGCATGGACCGGCAGCGCGAGGAGGCGGGCGAGCGGGCTCATGACGCGGACCGCGCCGGGTGGGGGGCGGGCGGATCGACGGGCCCGAAGTTCACCGGTGGGCCTTGGCCAAGGCCGCGCGCAGATCCGAGGTCAAAGCGTCGAAGGGACGCGCGGCGGTCGCGTCCCGGCGGCCGATCAGGGCGTAGTCCCAGCCGGGTCGCGCGGCACCGGGCAGCACCAGGCGCGCCACCTCGCGCAGGCGGCGCTTGGCGCGGTTGCGGGCGACGGCGTTGCCGACCTTCTTGGAGCAGGTGAAACCAACCCCTACGGCCGGGTCGTCGTCGCGGCGATCGCGCGCCTGCAGAAGGAACGCGGGCGCGGGGACCCGGCGCGCGGCGTTGAGCGCGAGGAACTGGGGCCGCACCGTCAGCGCACGCAAAGACGCCGGAGGGGGCGACCCCTCCGGCGTCCGGCATTCGTCAACCATGGACGGCGCTCAGGCCGACAGCGACTTCCGACCGCGGGCGCGGCGGGCGTTCAGGATCTTGCGCCCGGCCTTGGTGGCCATGCGGGCACGGAAGCCGTGGCGGCGCTTGCGAACGAGATTCGAGGGCTGGAAGGTGCGCTTCATGGCCTTCACTCCGACGGGTTGGGCCGGGGATTCGCATCGGGCGACCCTGACCGGGGAAACTGGAAGCCGCCGTCTAGGTCAGCCCGTCAGGGGTGTCAACGCTCTCGGGCGGGGTTTCGGGCATGTCGGCCGGGTCCTGCAGACGCACCTGTTCGGGCACCGGGACATAGGCCGCCCCGCGCGCCCGGCCCACCCGCGCCAGACGGCGGGCGAGGCGTCGTGGCACCGGGTCGGACCAGCCGCCGGGCGCATCGAGAAAGCCCGCCGCCCGCAGCGCGCCTTCCGCGGCCGGGAAGTCCAGCTCGGCCAGCATGTGGAACATCGCGCTGCCCTCGGCGATCCGGGCGGCGGGCGCGTGGGCGCGACGGACGGCGTCGATCGCGGTGGCCTCGGCCCCGAAGGCGCGGGCCTGCAACGCGAAGGCATCGGCGAAGAACGCGCGCCGCGCGAGGATCGCCATGCGGGTGCCGGGACCGGCGGCCATCGCCGCCAGGTGAAGGGCCGAGCCGTCGACCCCGACGATCCGCCATGCCGCCCGGTAGGCCGCGACCTGATCGGACAGCGACCGGGTCTGGGGGTGGAACACGGCGTAGCCCTGCGCGGCCATGTAGCCTTCGAGCCGGTCCTCGAAGAGAAGCCCCGCCTTGCCGGGCGCGATCCCCGTCCGGCTGATATAGAGATCGGGGCCCTCCGGCGCCCCGTCGATCCGCGCAAGCCGGGCGGCCATGAAGGCGCGCCATGCGGCCGTGCCCGCGAAGAGATCCGCCGCCGTCGAGACGCCCTGCGCCGGGACGACCAGGCGCTCCACCATTTCGGGGGCGCCGACCGTGACGACCGGACAGTCGACGCCGAGCCACGACAGAAGCCTCTCGACATGGGCCGTCGCGCCGGGTCGCGTCTCGCCCCGGTCGTCGCGCGCGAGAAACAGGATGCCGTCCACATTCGTCCGGTCGAGCGCCCAGAGCCGCGCGAGCGAGAAGATCAGCGCATGACCGAAATGGCCGTAGGCGATACCGCCATAGAGCCAGCGGCCCGTGCGTCGGGGCAGGTGGCCGCCGGGCGGCGCACCGGGCAGGGTCAGCACCCCGATCCGGGCCCGCATATCGGCCAGCGCCACGCGCGCGCCCTGGCGGTCGTACACGCCCGCCACCTGCCGCATGCCCCGGCCCTCGCCGGGCTGCGTCGGGCGCAGGCGCGCCTCGTCGAGGATCAGGAGGTCCGACACGGCGCCGATGCTAGGGTGGGCGAGGCGGTCGCGAAAGGCCGCACTGTTACAGATCGCGCCGCACGGCCTGTAACATTCGCGCTCCGAGGGGCGCTTCCCCACACGGGCCGACACGTGCCCGTGAGGTGGGATATCCAGACGCGCTTCATCCGTTCATGTCGGATCCCAAGCGAGGTGCCGCACCCGGCGCCCATGGACAAACGGATGGATATCATGGCCGATCAAACGATGACCGACACCAACCACAAGGCGGGCTGGACCCGCTTTCTGCCGCTCGCCGCCATCGGCGCGGTGGCGCTCGCGGGGGCGTTTTTCCTGCGCGACTATCTCAGCTTCGAGGCGCTGGCCGAGAACCGCGAGGCGCTTCTGGCGTTCCGCGACGCCAACTACCTCCTGACGGTGCTGGCCTTCCTGGCGGCCTATATCGTCATCGTCGCCTTCAGCCTGCCGGGTGCCGCGATCGCGACGCTGACGGGCGGCTTTCTCTTCGGGCTCTTTCCCGGCGTCCTCTTCAACGCGGGCGCGGCCACCATCGGCGCGACGATCATCTTCCTTGCCGCCAAATACGGCCTCGGCGATCGGCTGGCCGCGCGGATGGACGCGTCGGGCGGGGCCGTCAAGAAGATCAAGGACGGCATCCGCGAGGACGAGACGTCCTATCTCTTCGTGATGCGCCTCGTGCCCGCCGTGCCGTTCTTCGTGGCGAACCTGATCCCCGCCTTCGTCGGCGTGGGCCTCCTGAAATACGTGGCCACCACCTTCTTCGGCATCCTGCCGGGCGGCCTCGTCTACACTTGGGTCGGCGCCGGGCTGGGCGAGGTGTTCGCCCGCGGCGAAACCCCTGATTTCGGAATCATCTTCGAGCCGCAGATCCTCGGGCCGATCCTCGGGCTGGCCGTTCTGGCGCTCCTGCCCATCGTCATCAAGAAAATCCGGGGGGCGAAGCAATGAATGCGCTGACCCGTCCCGACGAACTGCTGCGCGCGAAGGAGCCCGCCATGGAAGAGATCAAGACAGACGTGCTGGTGATCGGCGCGGGCTCCGGCGGGCTGAGCTTTGCGGCCGGCGCCACCCAGATGGGCGCCGACGTGACGCTTCTCGAAGGCCACAAGATGGGCGGCGACTGCCTCAACTTCGGTTGCGTCCCGTCGAAGGCGCTGATCGCCGCGGGCAAGCAGGCCCACGCGATGCGCCACGGTGCAAAATTCGGTGTCACGCCGGTCAAGCCCAAGGTCGATTATGCCGATGCCAAGCGTCACGTTCACGACGTCATCGCCACCATCGCCCCCGTCGACAGCCAGGAGCGGTTCGAGGGCATGGGCGTTCGCGTCATCCGCGAATACGGCCGCTTCGTCGATGCCGACACCGTCGAGGCCGGGCCCTACCGGATCAAGGCGCGCCGCGTCGTCATCGCCACCGGCTCCTCGCCTCTCGTGCCGCCCATCGACGGGCTGAAGGACGTCCCCTTCGAGACCAACGAGACGATCTTCGACCTGATGGAGAAGCCCGCCCACCTGATCGTGGTGGGCGGCGGTCCCATCGGGATGGAGATGGCGCAGGCCCATGTCCGTCTGGGCTCGAAGGTCACGGTGCTCGAAGGTCAGAAGGCTATGGGCAAGGACGACCCCGAGATGGCGGAGGTCGTGCTGAAGCGCCTCCGCGAGGAAGGCATCGAGATCGTCGAGGGCGCGCAGGTCGAGCGGGTGTCCGGCAAGGCGGGGGCCATCAAGGTCCACACGTCTTCGGGCGACTTCGCGGGCACGCATCTCCTGATGGCGGTGGGACGGAAGGCCAATATCGACCGGCTCGACCTCGAAAAGGCGGGCATCGCCCATGACCGCGCGATCCAGGTCGGCGCGGACCTGCGGACGACCAACCGCCGCGTCTATGCCATCGGCGACGTGGCGGGCGGGTTCCAGTTCACCCATGTCGCGGGCTACCACGGCGCGACCGTGATCCGTCCGATCCTCTTCGGTCTGCCCGCCAAGGCGCGCACCGATCACATCCCTTGGGCCACCTATACCGACCCCGAACTGGCGCAGGTCGGCCTGACCGAGGCGCAAGCCCGCGAGAAACACGGCGACAAGCTGGAGGTTCTGCGCTTCCCGTACCACGAGAACGACCGCGCCATCGCCGAGGGCAAGACCGAGGGCCTCATCAAGGTGATGGTCGTCAAGGGACGCCCCGTGGGTGCATCCATCGCGGGCGCACAGGCGGGCGAGCTGATAGGGCTCTGGGCGCTGGTGCTGGCCAACAAGCTGAAGATCGGGGCCGTCGCCGCGATGGTCGCGCCCTATCCGACGCTGGGCGAGATCTCCAAGCGCGCGGCCGGCCAGTACTACGTCCCCCGCCTCTTCGAGAGCGACATGGTCAAGCGGGTCGTGGGCTTCGTCCAGAAATACATGCCCTGAGCCATCGCCCCTGTCCCGAAGGCGGGGCAGGGGGCATAACGGCATCGCAACCACGAACGGCGCGACCATGCTCACCACCCTGTCCGGGCGATTTCTGATCCTTACCGTCATCTTCGTGATGCTGGCGGAGGTTCTGATCTTCGTGCCCTCCATCGCGCGGTTCCGTCTGGATTACCTGACCGACCGGATGGAGCGTGCGCAGATCGCATCGCTGGCGCTTCTGGGCGCGTCCGAGATGATCTCGCCCGATGTCGAGGCCGAGCTTCTGGACAACGCGGGCGTCCTCAATGTCGTGCTGCGGCGGGACTCCATGCGCCAGCTGGTGCTGTCCTCGGACCTGCCCGGCCCCGTCTCCCGCACCGTCGATTTGCGCGACCCGCCGGCCTGGGTGCTGATCCGCGACGCCGTCAGCCGCTATTTCATGCCCGGCGGCGATGTCATCCGGGTCATCGCCGAGCCCGCGCGCGGCGGCGGCATGCAGATCGAGGCGGCGCTCGACACCACCGACCTCAGGGCAGCGATGATCGATTACGGGATCAACATCCTGATGCTGTCGCTGGCCATTTCGATCATTACCGCGGTGTTCCTCTTCCTTGCCGTTCGCCGGCTGATGGTCCTGCCGATCCGGGGGCTCGTGGGTCAGATGAAGCGCTATGCGGAGGCGCCCGAGGATGCGCGCCGCGTGATCGAGCCGCGCTCGGGCATCCGCGAGTTGCACGAGGCCGAAACGACGCTTCGCGACCTCGAGACCCAACTCACCGGCAGCCTGCGGCAGAAGGAGCGGCTGGCCCAGCTCGGCGGGGCGGTTGCCAAGATCAGCCACGACCTGCGCAACATCCTGACGACCGCGACCCTCCTGGCCGACCGGATGGAGCGGGTGGACGACCCGACGGTCAAGCGTGTCGGGCCAAAGATCGTCGCCTCGCTGACGCGCGCGGTGAACCTGACCGAGGGCACGCTTGCCTTCGGGCGCGCCGAAGAGGCGCCGCCCGCCCTGACGCGCATCGACGCCCAGACATTCCTCGAGGAGGTGTGCGAGGCCGAGGCCCTCGCGGCGGGCGAGATCGACATCCGCTTCGACGCGCCGCCCGGCATGTGGTTCCGCGCCGACCCCGAGCAGATGTACCGCGTGGTCGGCAACCTCATTCGCAACGCCCGCCAGGCCATCGCCGCCACCGGCCAGCCCGGCGTGATCGAGGTGAAGGCCGCCGAAGACCCGACAGCCTGGCATATCCGCGTCTGCGACACCGGACCCGGCCTGCCGCCGCGCGCGCAGGAAAACCTGTTCCAGGCGTTCCAGGGCAATGTCCGAAAGGGGGGCACGGGCCTCGGCCTCGTGATCGCGCAGGAGCTGGTGCGGGGGCATGGCGGCGAGCTGGCGCTGGAGCGGACGGACGAGGCCGGAACGGTGTTTTGCATCCGCCTCCCGCGCGAACTCGACGGGGCGTAAGGCGGGATCGGAAAGCCCTTGCTCTCGCCTGCCGCCGGGGCTATCTGCCGCCCCGTAGTGCGCTGGTAGCTCAGTTGGATAGAGTACTTGACTACGAATCAAGGGGTCGGGGGTTCGAATCCTCCCCAGCGCGCCATATCCCCCAGATCGACGATCCGACGCGCCGTCAGTCCGCGCGCGTGACGACCTTTGCCGGGCGCCGCCCCTTCTTCGCGGCCCGTGCCAGATAGGCCGACCGCCAGTGGCCGTAGCGCCCCATCGCGGCCTGTTGCGCCATCACGAGGGCGATGAACCCCTCGCGCGCGGCCTTGGATTTCGCCTGTTTCGCCAGCGCCTTCTGAGCCTTCGTCATCGAGCAGGCGAGGCAGTGCCGCCCGGCTGGTCCGGCACGCCTATAGGTGCAGATGCCGAGGCAGGGGGACTGGGTCTTGGCCATGATGACACAGATGGATTGCGCGGCAGCTCTGCCCAGCCTCAGGTTTTCTGACCCAACGCTTCGGTTCGCCAGAGGCGCACGCGCAGGCCACCATGGGCGATGGGCGGGCCGGGGGACAGGAGGGGCAGGCCGGTCGCCTGCGCCAGCGACGCCTCGGTCGTCACGATCCCGACGCGCCAGCCCGCGAAACGGTCCATTAGTGCGGCGCCCAACGCGCCGTGCAGGCCGTAGAGCGGTTTGCGATCCCCGACCCGCCGGCCGTAGGGCGGATTGACGATCACGAGGCCGGGCGGCCCATCCGGGGGCGCGATCTCGGACACGGCGCGCTTCTCGAAGGACACGAGTTCCGCGACGCCCGCCCGCTCGGCATTGGCGCGGGCGGCGGTGAACGCGCCCGCATCCCGATCGGAGCCGTGGAACCGAACGGCTGGAACGGCGGCATCGGCGGGCGCGCGCATCGCCGACCAGGCGGCCGCGTCGAAGGTCGCGAGGTCTTCGAACGCGAAGCTGCGCGCGCGGCCGGGATGCAGGCCAGCCGCGATCTCGGCAGCCTCGATTACGAAGGTGCCGGAGCCGCACATCGGGTCGAGTACCGGCTCGGCCCCGCGAAAGCCGCATTCGCGCAAGAGGAGCGCGGCCATCGTCTCGCGCATCGGGGCCTTGCCGACGGCCTGCTTGTGCCCGCGCTTGTGCAGGCCCTCGCCGGAGGTATCGACGCTGAGGACGACGAGATTGTCGTCGATCCGCGCCTTGACCGTAACCGGGGCATCGGCGGCGATGGGGGCGCCCAGCTCCTCGGCGATGGCGGTCTCGATCCGCTGCTGGGCGGCGCCGGCATGGTAGATCTTGGACTTCCGGTTGGTCGCCACTTCGACCCGCACGGGCACATCGGCGCGCAACACGTCGCCCCAGGGAAACTTGCGCGCCCGCTTGTCGAGCTGTGCCAGGTGGAACGCCCGGAACGAGCCGATCCGCGCCAGCACACGGCCTGCGCCGCGAAGCACGAGATTGGCGCGCCAGATCTCCGGCCAGCCCCCTTCGATCGTGACGCCGCCCGGCACCGTCGCGGGCGCGTCGAATCCGGCCTCGGCCACCTCGGCGGCCAGCGCGGACTCCAGCCCCGGCGGGGCCATCAGAAAGATCTCGAACCGGTCCATCGCGTGGCTCTAGCCCGGATGCGGGATGCCGTCAGCGGCAATCGACCGATCGGGATGTGGACTTCGCGGCCATGCGACCCATTTCGACCCCGAGGATCTTGAGGGATGGACCGATGAAAGCCCATGACATGACCGAATGGCACCGCGCGCAACTGGACGCGCAGCAGGCCCATGCGCGGGACCATCTCGACCGCCGCACCGCCGCCGCGCGCCAGTTCGGCACCACCGCCCCCGCCGGCGATCCGGACGATCCCGAGATGAAGCTTTGGAACATCGGCGGCTATTGGGCGATGCTGTTCTGCATCTGGTTCGTGTTCATCGCGCCGATCGTCCTGGTCCTGACGCTCTGGGACTGACGGGCGGCCCTCAGCCGTCGAGTGCCAGCCCCGGATAGAGCGGCTCGTAGATCGGCTCCAGCGTCTGCGTGTCGAAGAGGCTCGAGACGCTCGTGCCGTTCCAGATGTTCAGGATCGCCTGCGTGAACATCGGCGCCGTCGGCACGATGCGGATATTGGCGCATTCCTTCACCGGCTCGGTCGGCGCGATGCTGTCGGAGATCACGAGGCTTTTCAGCTGCGACTTGGTGATCCGTCCCACGGCCGGGCCCGAGAGGACGCCGTGGGTGATGTAGGCATGGACTTCGGTCGCGCCCGCGTCGATCAGGACATCCGCCGCCTTGCAGAGCGTTCCGGCCGTGTCGCAGATGTCGTCGACGATGATGCAGCGCTTTCCCGCGACCTCGCCGATGACGGTCATCTCGGCCACTTCGCCCGCCTTCTCGCGGCGCTTGTCCACGATCGAGAGGGGGGCCTTGATGCGCTGGGCCAGTTCGCGCGCGCGGGCCACGCCGCCGACATCGGGGCTGACGACCATGACGTCGTCCATCGCGCCCTTGAAGTGGTGCAGGATGTCGAGCGCGAAGATCGGCGAGGCGTAGAGGTTGTCGACCGGGATATCGAAGAAGCCCTGGATCTGGGCCGCGTGCAGATCCATCGTCAGCACGCGCTCGATGCCGGACCCTGCGATCAGGTTGGCGACCAGCTTGGCCGAGATCGGCGTGCGCGCCTTGGTGCGGCGATCCTGCCGGGCATAGCCGAAATAGGGGATCACGGCGGTGATGCGCGCCGCCGAGGAGCGCCGCAGCGCGTCCGCCATGATCAGGAGCTCCATCAGGTTGTCGTTCGCCGGGTTCGAGGTCGACTGGACGATGAACATGTCCTCGCCGCGCACGTTCTCGAAGACCTCGACGAAGATCTCGCCGTCGTTGAACCGTTCGACCCGCGCGTCGACCAGCCCGACCTGAACCCCCCGATGCATCGACATCCGGCGGGCAATCCCCTTGGCCAAAGGTCGGTTGGCGTTTCCGGAGATGATCTTCGGGTCGGGGCTTGGCATGGGCGCTTCTCTCGAATCGGGGGCGCGAAGGGGTGACGTTCGCGTAGCACCCGGTGGGGCTTGGGCAAAGAAGGGCTTGTCCGACGGGTGCAATCCCGTGACGAATGGTCCATGGCCCACGCCGTCCTCATCCAGAACCCGATCTCGATCTACGACGACGCGCATGGTGAGCGGTATCACTTCCCGCGCCGCTATCTCGGGCGACTCGAGGCGTGCGTCGGCGACTGGGTGATCTTCTACGAAGGCAAGGCGGGCGCGCTGGGGTACACCCATGTCCAGAAGGTCGCCGGCATCCGGCCGGACCCGGCCGATCCCACGCATTTCTACGCCGATCTCGACCTGTCGACGCTGCTCGGGTTCGAGGCCGGGGTCGTGCCGCGACAGCGCCCCGATGGCCGGCGCTACGAGACGGGCCTTCCCGCATCGGGCGGCAGCAACGTCTCGGCGGTGCGCTCGATCTCGCAAGCGGAGTTCGCCGCGATCGTGGAGGCGGGCCTCGCGCCACGCGCGGATGCCGACGCGCATCCCCGCACCGGACCGCTCTTTGACGGGTTGCAGGACGTGCCGCAGGCGCGTCTGGCAGGCGATCGCCTCCAGGTCCTGACCTCCCGACCGCTCCGCGACGCGCAATTCGCGCGGATGGTGAAGCGGGCCTATGACGGGCGCTGCGCGATCTCCGGGCTGCGGCTGCGGAACGGTGGCGGGCGCGCGGAGGTGCAGGCCGCGCATATCCGGCCCGTGGCCGACGGTGGGCCGGATGTGGTGCCGAACGGGCTGGCCCTTTCGGGGACGCTGCACTGGATGTTCGACCGTGGCCTCGTCTCGGTGGCCGAAGATCACCGCATCCTCGTCAGCCACAACAAGGTCGACGCCGAGACGGCGCGTCGACTCTTTGCGCCGGACATGAGGCTGCGCCTGCCCGCCGACCCCCGGATGCGGCCGCACCCCGACTACCTCGCCTATCACCGCGAGGAGGTGTTCGGCCGGGCGTGATTGCCTGCGGCCCCGGGCGCGCCTACCGTCCGCGGGAGCCCAACGGAGCCCGTGCCATGCAGATCGACTATTACCTCGCGACCATCTCGCCCTTCACCTATCTTGCCGGGACCGATCCCGCCGCGATCGCGGCAAGGCACGGCGCGACGCTCAACTACAAGCCGCTCGACATCATGGGGCTCTTCGCGCGCACGGGCGGGACGCCCCCGAAGGACCGCCACGAGAACCGCAAGGCATATCGCCTGCAGGAGATCCGGCGCACGGCCGCGGCGCGCGACATGCCGATCAACCTGCACCCGGCGCATTGGCCGACCAATCCCGCGCCGTCGTCCTACGCGCTCATCGCGGCGATGGCGGATGGCACCGGCGATGTGGCGGCCCTTCTGGCCGGGCTGACCCGTGCCTGCTGGGCCGAGGAGCGCGACATCGCCGATGACGCGGTGATCGCCGACTGTCTCGCTGCGGCGGGCTTCGATCGGGCGCTCGCGTCGCGCGGGATGATGGCGGGGGCCGAGCAATACGCGCGCAACCTCGAGGACGCGGTCGCCGCCGGGGCCTTCGGCGCGCCGTTCTTCATCGTCGGAGAGGAGCGGTTCTGGGGCGTGGATCGTCTGGACCAGCTCGACGCGCATCTCGCCGCCACCGCGTGAGGGAGCCGATCCTCGCGCTTCACTGCATGCTGGCCTCGGGGGCGGCATGGCGCGGCGTGCGCGCGGCCCTGCCGGAGCGGATGATGATCTGCCCGGACCTGCCCGGCCACGGCGCGGACGGCTGGGACGGCACCGGCGCCTATATGGACGCGGCGCTGGAGGTGGCGCGGCGCGCCATGCCCGAGGGGGCCGTCGACGTGGTCGGCCATAGCTATGGCGGCTGCGTGGCCCTGCGGATGCTGGCCGAGGACTCCGGCCGCATCCGCAGCCTCACCCTGATCGAGCCGGTGATGTTCGCGGCCGCACCCGAGGCGGAGCGGCTTGCCCATGCGCGCGACATGGCCGGCTTTCACGCGGCACTGGATGCCGGCGCGCGCGAGGCGGCGGCCCGCCAGTTCACCGGCCTATGGGGCGACGGGCGCGCCTGGGACGCCCTGTCGGACCGCCAGCGCCTCTACATCACGGAGCGCATTCACCTGATTGCCGCGTCTGGACCGGGGATCGTCGACGACATCCACGATATCCTCGACCGCCTCCCGACTGCACCGCCGCCCGTGACGATCGTGACGCGTCAGGATCCGCCCCCGATCACCGACGGGATCGCACGCGGTCTTGCGGCCCAATTGCCCGGCGCGGTGGTCCGGCGGCTGGGCCATGGCCACATGATCCCGATGGAGATGCCGGCAGAGACGGCGGCGCTGCTGCGCTAACCTTGCCTGCCTGAAACGAACGACGCCCCCGCCCGGAGGCGGGGGCGCTGTGACGATGAACCGCGGCGACCGTCCGGCATTCATTCCCGAGGACCTGTATGTACAGGTGGGCGCCAGGTAGCATGACCAGGGCCATACCAGAGCCAGCTCCCTCGGAATTGCTTAAGGCCACCGGAATTTAGCCGTGATGACAAGAAGCGCAGAAGCATCGTCCCGACAGCATCTAGGCCTCGCCGGCCCCTCGGACAAGTCGGCGGACGGGCTGGACAGCAGTTCACCTTTCGTTCACGAAAGGGACATGTTGCTGCGCGAGACCCAGACCCCGCTCCAGCCCGGTCGCCTTCTGGCGCGGGGCGTGATGCGGCATCTGCGCGACCATGATTTCATGTGCCTCGAGGAGTTCGCGCCCGAGCGCGGCAAGCGCGTCGACGTGATGGCGCTGGGCCCCAAGGGCGAGGTCTGGGTGATCGAGTGCAAATCCTCGCGCGCCGACTTCACGAGCGATCTGAAGTGGCAGGGCTATCTGGAATGGGCCGATCGGTTCTTCTGGGCGGTGGACGGCGATTTCCCGACCGAGATCCTGCCCGATGAGACGGGTTTGATCCTTGCCGACGGGTTCGGCGCGGAGGTCGTGCGGACCCCGGAGGCAACCAAGCTGGCGGCCGCGCGGCGCAAGGCGCTGGTGCTGAAATTCGCGCGGTGTGCCGCCCAGCGGCTGCACTGGGCGCGCGATCCGATGCTGACGGCGGGGGGCTAGCGGGCCTTCGCGACCATCGCGGCGGCGGCGCGGATCTCCTCGGCGATCTCCATCGCCTCGTCGGTGTCGAAATCCATCGAGATCTCGGTCCCGCCGCTTTCCACGAAGATGCGGACCATGCCCGTATCGGTCGGCCCGATCTGCAGGTTCGCTTCGGCGTCGCTCTGGTCGTTGATACCCATGCCGAGCCTCTAGACGAGGCGGCGGGCGTCGCGCAAGCCTGCGCGCATGGACGGAATCAGCCTTCGCGATCTCGAACCCGGCGATGCGGGTTGGGTGACGATGCGCCATGGCGAGCTCTACTGGACGGACGAAGGCTACGACATCGCGTTCGAGGCGCTGGTGGCCGGTATCCTGTCGGAGTTCATCCGCGACCGCCGCCCGCCCGAGCGGGCATGGATCGCGACGGATGACGACGGGCGACGCGTGGGATGCGTATTCACGACGCGCCCGGCCGCCGACACCGCCAAGCTGCGCATGTTCCTCGTCGAGCCCGAGATGCGTGGAACGGGACTGGCGCAGCACCTTCTGGATACGCTGATCTCCCATGCCCGCGACACCGGTGCGGTGCGGGTCGTCCTCTGGACCCACGAGAGCCACCGCGCGGCGGGAAAGCTCTATCGTCGCAACGGGTTCCGTCTTCTGGACGAGACGCCGGTGGTGGCCTTCGGGCAGCCCACGCTCGAGCAGAACTGGGTGCTGGACCTCTGACGGCGCAGGGCGCCGCGGACGTCGCGACGGGCGCGCGCTCCGGGCTTGCACGAGCGCCGAGGGAGCGTTATTGCCGCGCCCAGTGCCGCCGTAGCTCAGTTGGTTAGAGCGCCTGATTGTGGATCAGGAGGTCCCCCGTTCGAGCCGGGGCGGTGGTACCACCTCTTTCCGATGCGCACCGACACGCGACGCCTCAGGCGTCCGGCAGATGCGTCGCGAGGAGCTTCGCCACAGGAACGCGCGCCCGCAGCTTCGCCGCGATCAGAAACAGCCCCGCCAGCTTTCGTTGCAGGAACAGCGCGTCGATCGGCAGGGGCGGCGGGACGAACCCGCTCTCGCCCAGCGCGAGGCCCTCGGCGCGCAGCCGCTGCATGATGGCGCGATCGCCGAAATCGTAGGTTTCGCCCCGAAGCGGAGCGAACACCATCTCCATCATGACGCGGATGCGGGCAGCGTCGGCAGGCGCGGTCTCCGCGTCGTAGAAGCCGATCCGCCGGGCCACGGCATCGACCCGCTCCGCGTTGCCCGCCAGCCCCGCGCGCATCAGGTCGGCATAATCGGCGACGATGCCGGGTTGGAGGGCCCGCGTCGCCCCGAAATCCAGGAGGATCAGCCGATCCGCGGCCGCATTGTAGCGGTAATTGGCGAGGTTCGGGTCCGTCTGTATCAGCCCGAATTCGAAGAGCTCCCGCAGAAGAAGCGCGATGAGCCGCGTCGCGACCCGGTCGCGCGTCGTCTGGTCCGCCGTCTCGAGCGCGTCGAGCGGCGCCCCGTCGAGATAGGTCATCGTCAGGATGCGCGGCGTACTCCACTCCGGGACGGGCGCAGGGATCGCAAAGGCCGCATCGCCCCGCAGCAGCGCCGCGAAGCGCGACATATGCGCGGCCTCGGCGGCGTAGTCCGTCTCGGCATGGAGCTGCAACCGCGCCTCCTCGACATAGGGGGCGAGGTCGAAGCCCGCGGGCATCAGGCCCGACATCTTCACAAGGGCCGCGACATTGGCCACGTCGCTGTCGATGCTTCGGGCGACGCCGGGATATTGGACCTTGACCGCGACACCGCGCCCGTCGGCCAAGCAGGCGCGGTGGACCTGACCGATGGAGGCGGCGGCGATGGGGAGCACGTCGAAGGACCGGAGCGTCTGAACCCAGCCGCGCGGCCATTCGGCGTCGAGGACGCGCTTGAGCTGCGCGGGCGGCATCGTGTCGGCCTCGGCCCGCAACCGGGCCATGATGGCCGCCATCTCGGGCGGCAGCAGTTCGCCCGCATCCATCGAGATGAGTTGACCCATCTTCATCGCAGCACCGCGCATCCGCGCCAGCTCGTCGGTGATGCGTCTGAGATTGCCCGGCGTCAGGAGAAGATCGCGCGACGTCGGGCGCCGCCCCCGCGCAAGGTCCGCCGCCCCGCCCATCGCCATGTTGCCCGCGACCCCCGCGACCATGGCACCCAGCCGCGTCATACGCGACAGGCGACCGGCGGGCACGGGGACGGGGCGGCCGAAGGACGGGCGGTCGGGCATGGGGCCTCCTGCAGGATGCCCGTCAGCTAGGCCGCATGCCGGGCCGGGCGAGGTCTATTGCAGGTCGGCGAACGCCGCCTGCATCCGCTCGACCGCCCGCACGACATTCGCCCGCGGCGTCGCGATGTTGAACCGCAGGAAGCTGTCGCCGCCCTTCCCGAAGGTCGGGCCATGGTTCACGGCGATCTTCGCGTCACGCTCGACCCGCGCGGTGAACTCCTCGCGCGCCATACCGGTGCCGGAGAAATCGACCCAGCTGAGATAGGTCGCCTCGAGCGGTACGGAAGCGACGCCGGGGATTGCCGCGATTCCCTCGTCGAACAGCGCCCGGTTGCCGTCGAGATAGACCATCAGGTCGTCCACCCAGGCCGCGCCTTCGGGCGAATAGGCCGCCTTGGCCATCACCAGACCGAACGAATTGGCCGAGATGCCCAGGCCCAGCATCCGGGCCGCGAACTGCGCGCGCAGATGCGGATCGTGGACGATCACGTTGCCCGTATGGCCGCCGGACAGGTTGAAGGTCTTGTTGGTGGAACTCATCATCACAAGCCGGTCCGCGATCCCGTCGATCGCGGCCATCGGGATATGCGTCTGACCCGGATAGACGAGGTCGTGATGGATCTCGTCGGAGACGAGGATCAGGTCGTGGCGCTTGGCGAAGGCGGCGAAGCCCTCGAGCTCGGCGCGCGTCCAGACCCGGCCGTTGGGATTGTGCGGCGAACAGAGGATCATCATCTTCGCGCCCGTGCCCTCGACCTGCGCGTCCCAGGCATCGAAATCCGTCTCGTAGCGCCCATCCGCGAAGGGCATCTCGCATTCCACGACGACGCGCTCGGCCCCGCGGATCACGCGGGCGAAGGCGTGATAAACCGGCGTGAACAGGACCACCCCGTCGCCCGGATCGGTCCAGGTGTCGACGCAGAGCGCCGTGCCGTTGACAAGGCCGTGGGTCGTGAAGATGGCATCCGCGTCGATGCTCCATCCGTGACGTTCCCGCATCCACCAGCGGATCGCCTCGCGGTAGGGGCCGTCGTCGCCGTAATATCCGAGCACACCGTGATCGATCAGGTCGCGCACCGCGGCGGTGATGAAGTCGGGGACACGGAAATCCATGTCGGCGACCCACATGGCAATGCCATCCTCCGCCGGCACGCCGTAGATCTGCTCCATCTTGTCCCACTTCGTGCAGTTGGTGCCGCGACGATCGATGATCTCGTCGAACCGGGGGTCTGCATTCATGTGAGGATCTCCTGGCGGGTTGCGGGGCAGATGTGCCACCGGGCCTCGCCGGTCGCAAGCCGATGATCGAAACCATGGCCTTGCGTTTCAAACGATTTTTCAGTTCGTCCGCGACCTTTGTACGTGCGAAGAACGCTGGCGGCTGGTTCTGCGAGCAAGCGCCCGCGACCTCTGGCTGTACCACCGGCTCGGTGCCGTCGGGTCCGACCCACGCCGAAGCTCACCGTCCATGCGGGCGGCCTTGTCGTCCGCCCTGCGCCCCGAGGTCGATATCGAAGCCTCCGGTCGACGGATCGACACCGCGTTCCGGTTGCGCGACCGGGCCGCGCGGCCTACATCCGCCGACGTGAAACGGCCTATCCTCCTCCACCCCGATCCGCGCCTGAAGAAGGTCGCCGAGCCGGTCCCCGACCTCTCGGACGCGCTCCGCGCGCTGGCCGACGATATGCTCGAGACGATGTACGATGCGCCGGGCATCGGGCTCGCCGCGCCGCAGGTGGGGCAGGGGGTGCGGTTGATCGTGCTCGACTGCATCAAGGAGGAGGGCGAGGCGCCCCGTCCTCTCGTCATGTTCAATCCGAAGATCATCGCCGCCTCGGACGAGATGTCGTCCTACGAGGAAGGCTGCCTGTCGATCCCCGATCAATACGGCGAGGTCACGCGACCGTCCGAGGTGACCGTTAACTGGATCGACCGCGACGGCGCCGAGCGGTCCGAGGACATGGCCGGGCTCTGGTCGACCTGCGTCCAGCACGAGATCGATCATCTCGACGGGACGCTCTTCATCGACCACCTGAAGCCGCTGCGGCGTCAGATGATCACCCGCAAGATGGTCAAGCTGAAGCGCGAGCTGGCCCGTGGCTGAGGTCTTCCGCCCCCGGACGCGCGCGCGGCTGGCGGATGGCGAGGTCTGGGGCGTGCCGGTGAAGATGCACTGGATCGACGCCGCGGGGCAGGACGCTCCTCCAGCGGGCCTTCTGGCCGATGCGTGGCGGGTGGTGGCGGACACGCTGCCCGACGCGATGGCGATCGAGGGCGGGGCCGAGGGCGCGGCCTTCTGCATTCTCCATCGCGGCGAACAGGGCATCTGGCTGCTTATGGATTGGTGGGCGCATGCCGACATCCTCTGCCAGCGGCTTGCCCGCGCGGATGTCGGGGCGACGCTCTTCGAGAGCGTGGACGAGCGCCCGCTTCTCGCCTGCGTCTGGGAACTGGAGGTCATCGAGGCCGAGCGCCTCGCGTGGATCGAGCACATGATGCGACCCTCCCCCAACCTCGCCGCCTGGCGCGCGGCGTGATCCTCGGGATTCGCCTGTATCCCGATCCGGTTCTCGCCGAGATCTGCACGCCGGTGACGGGTGACGTCACGGGGCTGGCCCGCGACATGCTCGACACGATGTATGCCGCACCGGGGCGGGGCCTCGCGGGGCCGCAAATCGGCGTGACCGAACGCATCTTCGTCATGGACGCGACGTGGAAGGAGGGACTGCCCGATCCGCGTGTCTTCGTGAACCCGGTGATCACGGGAACCGAGGGCGAGCAGATAAACGAGGAGGGATGCCTCTCGATCCCCGACACGCCGCGACGTGTCCTGCGCCCCCGGCGCGTCGTGCTGGAATTCGACGGCCCGGGCGGCATCCGTCGCGAGGAGGCGTTCGAGGGCTTCGCCGCCGCCTGCGTCGCGCACGAGATGGACCATCTCGACGGCATCCTGATCCTCGACCATCCCGAGGCTCCGGAATGAGTGGCTTCGTCCCTTGGCCCGACCCTCGGCTGCGTACGAAAGCGGCCCCGGTCGGAACGGTCGATGACGAGGTGCGCGCGATCTGGCAGCGGATGCTCGATGCGATGTACGCGATGCCGGGCGTCGGGCTGGCCGCGCCGCAGATCGGCATCCTGCGGCGGATCGCCGTGGTCGATGCGGGCGAGGGGCCGATCCGGCTGGCCGATCCGATCGTGCTCCATTCGAGCGTCGAGATGCGCGAGCACGACGAGGCCTCCCCGAACCTCCCCGGCGTGTCGGCCCGGGTGAAGCGGCCCCGCGCGGTCACCGTTACCTATCTCGACGAGACCGGCACGCGGGTCCGCCGCGATTTTGTGAAGCTGGAGGCGACGAGCGTGCAGCATCAGATCGACCACCTGGACGGTCGGATGTACTTCGACCGGCTCAGCCGGACGAAGCGCGACATGCTGCTTCGGAAGGCGCGCAAGGCGTGACGGTCCTATGCGCCCACCGCCCGCTGCCATGCGCCCGCCGGCGGGTTCCGGCGCGTCCGCTGTCGCGCCCGCCCGCGGCAGGCCCGGCGCGCCCCGCCGGTCCCTCGCCCTACCTCGCCCCGACACCTGACTTCGGAGAGATCGCCGCATGAGGATCGTGTTCATGGGCACACCGGATTTCGCCGTGCCGGTGCTGGACGCGCTGGCCGGGGCCGGGCACGAGATCGCCTGTGCCTACACCCAGCCGCCCCGTCCTGCCGGGCGCGGCAAGAAGGATCGACCCTCGCCGGTGCAGGTCCGGGCCGAGGCTCTGGGGATCGAGGTCCGCGCGCCGCGCTCGCTTCGGGACGAGGCCGCGCAGGCCGACTTCGCGGCCCTCGATGCCGATGTCGCGGTCGTCGTCGCCTACGGTCTAATCCTGCCGCAGCCCGTCCTCGACGCGCCGCGCCTCGGCTGCATCAACGTCCACGCCTCGCTCCTGCCGCGCTGGCGCGGGGCGGCGCCGATCCACCGCGCGATCATGGCGGGCGACGCGCGCACAGGCGTGTGCATCATGGCGATGGAGGCGGGGCTCGACACCGGGCCGGTCCTGATGCGCGAGGGCACCGACATCGCCCCCTCCGACACCAGCGGCGACCTGCACGAGCGTCTGGCGGAAATGGGCGCGCGGCTGGCCGTCGCGACCTTGCCGCAGATCGAACGCCTTTCGCCCGTGATCCAGCCCGAGGACGGCGTCAGCTACGCCGCCAAGATCGACAAGTCCGAGGCCGCGCTCAACTGGAGCTGGGGCGCGGATGTCGTCCGCCGCCAGATCAACGGTCTGTCGCCCTTTCCCGGCGCCTACGTCACGCGCGACGGCGCGCGCCTGAAGCTGCTGCGCGCCGCACCCGCGCGCGCCGTGGCCGAACCGGGATGCGTGGCCGACGCGCCGGGCCTCGTGATCGGCACCGGCGACGGCGCGGTCGAACTGCTCGAGGTGCAACCGGCCGGGCGCGGCCCGGTTTCGGGCGCCGATTTCCGAAACGGCGCGCGGCTGGCACCCGGCGACCCGCTGGAGGGCTGAGCATGTTTCCCACCCTGATCGGAACCGTCGTGATCGCGGGCATCGTCGGCTACATCTCCGAACGCTCGGGTTTCACCCATAACGGCTACCTGCAGAGCATCATCATCTGCATCGGCGGCGCGTTCCTGATGTATTTCGTGACGCTGATGTTCGGGATCGGGTTCCGCTCCTCGGGGCTCAATGCCATCGCGGCGTCGATCGGCGCGCTGATCATCGTGCCCTTCCACTGGCGGCGCTGACGCCCGCGCGACGCAGGGCTTTTCGCGCGTGCCCGCGCGTGATCCTCTGGCCGCCATGGATCACGACGTCATCATCGTGGGCGCGGGCACGGCCGGCTGCCTTCTGGCCAACCGCCTGAGCGCCGATCCCGCCACCCGCGTCCTTCTGGTCGAGGCGGGCGGGCGCGACACCTACCCGTGGATCCACGTCCCGGCCGGGTATCTCTACACCATGAACAACCCGCGCACCGACTGGTGCCTCCGGACGGCGCCGGTGCCGGGGCTGGCCGGGCGCGCGCTGGCCTATCCGCGGGGCCGCGTCCTCGGCGGCTGCAGCAGCATCAACGGCATGATCTACATGCGCGGGCAGGCCGCCGACTGGGACGGTTGGGCGCAGGCCGGGCATCGCGGCTGGGGCTGGGACGACATGCTGCCCCACTTCAAGCGGCACGAAGCGCATGTCGACGGCGGCGACGAGATGCATGGCGGGACGGGCGAGCTGGCCATCGACCGCCAGCGGCTGCACTGGCCGATCCTCGACGCCGTGCGCGACGCGATGGTGGCCACAGGCGTGCCGGAGACGCGCGACTTCAATCGCGGCGACAACGAGGGCGTGGGCTACTACCAGGTGACGCAGCGGGGCGGGCGCAGGCTTTCGGCGGCGGGCGCATTTCTCAAGCCCGCGCAGGGCCGTGCGAATCTCGCCATCTCGGTCGGCGCGCAGGTCGCGCGTGTGGTGATCGAGGGCGGCATCGCGCGCGGCATCGAACTCATGGACGGGCGGCGGATCGGGGCGGCCCGCGTGATCCTGAGCGCGGGGTCCATCGGCTCGCCGCACCTGCTGGAGCTTTCGGGCGTGGGGGACGGCGACCGGCTTCAGGCCCTCGGGATCGAGACGCGTCACCACAACCCGGCCGTCGGCGCCGAGTTGCAGGACCACCTCCAGATGCGACCGGTCTTTCGCGTCCGCGGCGCCGAGACGCTGAACGATCGCGCCGCGACGCTGATGGGCAAGGCGCGGATCGCGCTGGAATATGCGCTGCGGCGGCGCGGGCCGCTGTCGATGGCGCCCTCGCAGCTTGGCGCCTTCCTGCGGTCCGGCCCCGAGGTCGCGACGGCGGATCTGCAATACCACTTCCAGCCGCTCAGCCTCGAAGCCTTCGGCGAGGCCCTCGACCCGTTTCCCGCCGTCACCGCCAGCGTCTGCAACCTGCGGCCGCGGTCGCGCGGCCATGTCCGCGCCGTCAGCCCCGATCCCGCGACCCCGCCCGAGATCCAGCCGAACTACCTCGCCGACGAGGCCGACCGCATCGTCGCCATGCGCGCGATGGAGCGGACCCGCGCCCTCTTCCGCGCAGCACCGCTGGCGCCGTTCCAGCCCGAAGAGGTCCGCCCCGGCGACGTCCATACCGAACGCGAGGCGCTTCTGACCGAGGTCGCGCGCAACGCGTCGAGCATCTTCCACCCCGTCGGCACCTGCGGCATGGGGCGCGTCGTCGACGACCGGCTGGCGGTGATCGGGGTCGGCGGGCTGCATGTCGTGGATGCCAGCGTCATGCCGTCGATCGTATCGGGCAACACCAACGCGCCGACCCTCGCCATCGCCGAAAAGGCCGCGGCGATGATGACGGCGTGAGGACGCGGTCAGCGCTCGGTGTGGCGCGCGTCGATCTCGTCATGGGCGGCGATGATCTCGGCGGGCCAGGTCGACTTGATATAGGCAAGCGTCGCGGCGATCTCCTCGTCGGACAAGACGTCGCCGAAGCCTTGCATCGCGCTCCTGTAGCCGCCACCGACCAACTCCTCCGACCCAAGCCGCGTGATCGCAATCAACATCTCGGACGGATGGTGCCAGGTGTGACCGTTCTCGTCATGCGGGGGCGCGGGCAGAAGACCGTCCGCATCGCGAACGCGCCAGTCGGGTTGCCCTTCGAGGTCGGCGCCGTGGCAAGCGGCGCATTGCGCGTCGTAGATGACCTCTCCGCGCGCGACGACCTCCGGGTCGTCATACGCCAGCCGCGACCCCGCATCGACATCGGCCGGGACCGGGCGGAGCAGGAAGGCCGCGACCGCCGCGGCGGCGGCAAGGGCGATCAACAGAAGGCGGCGGGGCATGGCGATCTCCGGGTCAGGTGCGCGGCGCATCGCAACCTTCCCGCAGGGGAGGGGAAGTCACGACACCGTGAGCGGTGCCCGTCGCTTTACCCGATGCCGCGCATTGCCTACATCCCGAAGGGACCGACGGAGCGCCGCGATGAGTAAGCCCCCACTGACCCTCTACATGGCCGCGCCGCGCGGGTTCTGCGCGGGCGTCGACCGGGCCATCAAGATCGTCGAGATGGCGCTCGAGAAGTGGGGCGCGCCGGTCTATGTGCGCCACGAGATCGTGCACAACAAGTTCGTGGTCGACGGGTTGCGCGACAAGGGCGCGGTCTTCGTCGAGGAGCTGGACGACTGCCCCCCCGACCGCCCCGTGATCTTCAGCGCGCATGGCGTGCCGAAGGCGGTTCCGGCCGAGGCCGCAGCGCGCGAGATGCTCTTCGTCGACGCGACCTGCCCCTTGGTCTCCAAGGTCCATATCGAGGCCGCGCGGCATTCCGAGGCGGGGCTCCAGATGGTGATGATCGGCCATGCCGGCCATCCCGAAACCATCGGTACGATGGGCCAGTTGCCGCCGGGCGAGGTGCTGCTGGTCGAGACGCCCGAGGATGTCGCGACGCTCACGCCCCGCGATCCCGACCGGCTGGCCTTCATCACGCAGACGACGCTCTCGGTCGATGACACGGCCGAGGTCGTGGCCGCCCTCAAGGCCCGCTTCCCGGCGATCGTGGGTCCGCACAAGGAAGACATCTGCTACGCCACGACCAACCGGCAGGAGGCCGTGAAGGCCATGGCGCCCAAGGTCGACGCGATGCTGGTGGTCGGGGCCCCGAACTCCTCGAACTCAAAGCGGTTGGTCGAGGTCGGGGCGCGGGCAGGCTGCGGCTACGCGCAACTCGTGCAGCGGGCCTCCGACATCGACTGGCGCGCACTCGACGGCATCGCATCGGTCGGCATCACCGCAGGCGCGAGTGCGCCCGAGATCCTCATCGAGGAAGTCGTGCAGGCCTTCCGCGACCGCTACGACGTCACCGAGGACCAGGTTGTCACCGCCGAAGAGAACGTCGAGTTCAAGGTGCCCCGCGTGCTGCGCCAGGCGGGCTGAGGGTCGGGCGCGCGGAGCCTCACGCGCACCTCGCCGAGCCGTGACGGAACGTGGTTTGAACGTGTGGGGCGGGTGCGACATCTTGTCTGGCAAGAGCTCTGGCATCCCGCCGGGCACATCCCAGGAAAGGCACCTGCCATGCCCTATTCGCTTTGCATCCCCGCGCTCCTTCTCGGCGCGCTGCTTCTGACCACCATCGCCGTCCCGACGGTCTCCGTCCTCGCCGGAGCGCAGGCCCCGGCCGTGCGCATCGACATGCTGATGTGACGTCGTTCCCGGTTCTCGCCGCCCCCCGGCGGGGACCGGTAATGCCCGACCCGCCTAGCGCTCGCAGGCGATGCCATCGCCGTCGCGATCCAGACGATACTCGTCCCAACCCACGACCCGGACCGGCCCACGGACGTAATAGGGCCCGTTCCCGCTGCCGCCGGCACAGTCGACATCGCTGACGCCCGCCGGCACGCAGACCAGCTCGTAGCTGCTGTGACAGGACTGCGCGACCGTGCCGCCGAGCGGGATCGCGGCGAAGATCGTGGCCACAGCCATGCGTGCGAAGTTCATATTCATTAACGATTAGTTAATGGCGCGCGCGGGGCCAGAGAAGAGAGCCGTCGCGGATCGCTTGGAAACGAGCTGTTAACCATTTCCAGACGGTGCCGACGAGTTCACCCCGAAGAACCGCACCGCCAGAGGCCCGACTGCATCGCCCTGGATCGCGCTTACACCGCCGCGAACCGGCGCGGGGTTCCACGCCGCCGCGCCCCGTGGCATCCCGGCCCCATGTTCGAAGCACCGATCCCCCGATCCGCCCTGATCCTCGGCCTCGCCGGTCTGCTGCCGTTCTTCTGGGGCGTGGTCACGATGTTCGTCCCCGCCGCATACGCGCTGACCTACGAGTGGCTCGGCGGGCGGTTCGTGGCGCCGTTCGTTGGCCTGCAATACGGCACCATCATCCTGTCTTTCATGTCCGGCGTGCTCTGGGGCTTCGCGACCCGCGCCGAAGGGTCGGTCGCGGCCACGGGCTACGCGCTGTCGACGCTGCCCGCGCTTTGGGCGTTCTTCATGGTCGGCGGGGGTCCCGTCACGGCGGCCATCGCGCTGATCGCAGGGTTCGTCGGCCTCCTCGGGCTGGACTGGCTCTTCTGGAACCAGGGGCTCGCGCCGCGCTGGTGGATGGCGCTCCGGCTCCTTCTCACCACCGGGGTCGTGGCCTGCCTTCTGCCGGTGGCGCTGTGACCGACCGCGAAACCATCGCGGTCTACGACGCCAAGGCGGAGGCCTATGCCGATGCCTTCGGCGGCCCCGTGCCCCGCGATCTCGAGGAATTCGCGCGCCACCTGCCGTCCGGCGGTCGCGTGCTCGACCTCGGATGCGGCCCCGGCGCGATGGCCGGATGGCTGGCTGACAAGGGTTTCGCGGTCGAGGCCTGGGACGCCTCCGCCGAGATGGTCGGCCGGGCAGGGCTTTGGCCCGGAGTCGAGGCGCGGCAAGCCAGCTTCTCGGACCTGATGGCCGATGACGCCTTCGACGGCATCTGGGCGAGCTTTTCGCTGCTTCACGCCCGGCGCGCCGACCTGCCCGATCTGATCGCCCGCATCGCCCGCGCCTGCCGTCCAGGCGGCACCGTCTACGTCGCCATGAAGATCGGGACGGGCGAGGGGCGCGACGCTCTCGGGCGCTTCTACTCCTACGTCACGGAGCCCGAGCTGACCGGCTGGCTGACCGATGCGGGCCTGACCCTCGGGCCAGTGCGCACCGGCCGCGCCAAGGGTCTCGCCGGGACGCTCGACCGCTATATCACGGTGATCGCCCATGCCTGATCTCTTCGCCTATACCGACGGCGCATGCTCGGGGAATCCGGGGCCGGGCGGCTGGGGCGCGATCCTGATCGCCCGCGACGGTGACAGGGTCGTCAAGGAGCGCGAGCTCAAGGGCGGCGAGGCCGACACGACGAACAACCGCATGGAGCTGATGGCCGCCATCGCGGTGCTCGAAGCTTTGTCGCGGCCTTCGACCCTGACGGTCATCACCGACAGCGCCTATGTGAAGGGCGGGATCACCGGCTGGCTGCATGGCTGGAAGCGGAATGGCTGGAAGACCTCGACCCGGAAGCCCGTAAAGAACGAGGATCTGTGGCGCCGCCTGGACGAGGCGGCGGCGCGCCACGACGTGACCTGGGAATGGGTCAAGGGCCATGCCGGCCACCCCGAGAACGAGCGGGCCGACGCGCTGGCCCGCGCCGGAATGGCGCCGTTCAAGCCGGGACGTACGGGGTGAGCGCGCGCCGGGCCCGCCTGGGCAGGGCAGGGGCGAGGTCCGCGTGACCGCGCTCATCGCTCTCGATCTCGCCTCTGTCCTCGTCTTCGCGATCACCGGCGCGCTGACGGCGGCGCGCGCCCAGCTCGACCCGATCGGCTTCATCTTCATCGCCTGCCTGACGGCGGTGGGCGGCGGCACGACCCGCGACCTGCTGCTCGGGCGGGATCCGGTCTTCTGGGTGGCCGACCCGCTGCCCGTCGCGACCGCCGGGGTCGCCGCGATGGCGGTCTTCTTCACGCATCACCTGCTGGTGTCGCGGCTGACGGTGCTGATCTGGCTCGACGCCGTGGCGCTCTCGGTGGCGGTCGCGGCGGGCGTCGGCGTGGCCCAGGGGCTCGGGCACCCGATCTGGACGCAGGTCGTGATGGGGATCGTCACGGGCTGCATGGGTGGGCTCTTGCGGGACGTGGTCTGCAACGTGCTGCCGCTGGTCCTCAAGCAGGGCGAACTCTACGTCACCGCGGCCTTGGCGGGCGGCGGCGCGGCGGTGGCGGCGCGCGAGCTTACCGGCTCGCCCATTGTGGGGCTCGCAGCCTGCGTCGCGGTGACCTTCGCGCTCCGTGCCGGGTCGATCCGCTTCGGCTGGCGTCTGCCCAGCTTTCGCGCGCGACCGCCGCGACCCTGACGGCGAGGAGGGACCACAATGACGTTGCACCTCGTCGCGCTGGGCGCCAACACGGGCGCGACACCCGCTGCCAACGCCCGCGTCCTCTTGCGCGCCGTGGGCCGGATCGGCAGGGCTGTCGCCCTGTCGCGGGCCTGGGCCACGCCCGCCTGGCCGCCCGGCGCGGGGCCCGATTTCGTCAACGCCGCCGCGGTGATCCACGCGCCGATCCCGGCCGCCGCGATGCTGGCGCGGCTGGCCCGCGTCGAGGCGCGGGCGGGCCGGGTCCGGGACCGCCGCTGGGGGCCGCGCGTGCTCGACCTCGACCTCATTGCCTCGGGCCAGCTCGTGCGGCCCGACCCGGTCACGGTCCGGCACTGGATCGGGCTCGACCCGGATGCGCAGGCCCGCGACGCGCCCGAGACGCTGATCCTGCCGCATCCGCGCCTGCAGGACCGCGCCTTCGTTCTGGGTCCCCTCGGCGATGTCGCGCCCGACTGGTGTCACCCGCTGACGGGGCGCAGCGTGGCGGCGATGTGGGCCGCGCTGCCGGGCCACGCGCGCGCTGCCGCCCGGCCGATGCCCTGGCCCGGAGTTTGATGCGGCGACGGGGCCGCGGGGGCTTGCGGTTTTCCGAACATGCTCATAAGTCAAGCCCTCTCCGATCCGCTTGAGAAGGTGCTGCCATGGCCCGCGTTACCGTCGAAGACTGCGTCGACAAGGTTCCGAACCGCTTCGACCTCGTGATGCTCGCCGCGCATCGCGCCCGCGAGATCGCGACCGGCAGCCCGCTGACCGTGGACCGCGACAATGACAAGAACCCCGTCGTGGCCCTGCGCGAGATCGCCGAGGAGACGCAATCCGCCGAGGACCTGCGCGAGCGCCTGATCGAGTCGAATCAGACCCAGATCGAGGTCGACGAGCCGGAGGAGGAGAGCATGTCGCTGCTGATGGGCGTCGAGAAGGACGCCCCCGCTCAGGACGACATGTCCGAGGAGAAGCTGCTGCGCGCGCTGATGGAGGCGCAAGGCCAGCAATAACGACCGGGAGGCGCGCGCGATGATCGAGGTCGAGGACCTGATCGCGCTGGTGCGCGCCTACAACCCCCGGACGGATACCGCCTTGATCCGCGCGGCCTATGATTACGGCCGCGAGATGCACGAGGGTCAGTTCCGACGCTCGGGCGAGCCCTATTTCACCCATCCCGTCGAAGTCGCGAGCCTGCTGACCGAGCAGCGGCTCGACGATGCGACCATCGTGACCGCGCTGCTGCACGACACGATCGAGGACACGCGCGCCTCCTATGCCGATGTCGCCGACCGGTTCGGCGACGAGATCGCCAAGCTCGTCAACGGCGTCACCAAGCTGACCGGGCTGGAGCTGACCTCGTCGGAAACGAAGCAGGCCGAGAACTTCCGCAAGCTTTTCATGGCGATGTCCGAGGACATGCGCGTGATCCTCGTCAAGCTGACCGACCGGCTGCACAACATGCGAACGATCCGGCACATGGAGCCGCACAAGCAGGCGCAGAAGGCCCACGAGACGATGGAGATCTATGCGCCGCTGGCCGGTCGCATGGGCATGCAATGGATGCGCGAGGAGCTGGAGGACCTGGCCTTCGCCGTCCTCAATCCCGAGGCGCGGACCTCGATCCTGCGCCGCTTCGTCTCGCTCCAGAAGGAATCCGGCGACGTCATCCGCCGCATCACCTCCGATATCGAGCTTGAGCTGGAACGCGCGGGGCTCGAGGCGAACGTCATGGGTCGCGCCAAGCGCCCGTTCTCGATCTGGCGCAAGATGGAGGAAAAGGAGATCGGCTTCAGCCGCCTCTCGGATATCTGGGGCTTCCGGATCGTCACCACCTCCGAGGGCGACTGCTATCGTGCGCTGGGCGCTGTCCACCAGCGCTGGCGTGCCGTACCGGGTCGCTTCAAGGACTATATCAGCCAGCCGAAATCGAACGGCTACCGCTCGATCCACACCACCGTGTCTGGCCGCGACGGCAAGCGGGTCGAGGTCCAGATCCGCACCCGCGAGATGCACGAGGTCGCCGAACGCGGCGTCGCGGCGCACTGGTCCTACCGCGACGGCGTGCGGGCCGAGAACCGCTTCGCCGTCGATCCCGCCGAATGGCTGGCGCATATGACCGAGCGGTTCGAGGAAGCCGCCGACCATGCCGAGTTCATGGAATCGGTGAAGCTCGAGATGTATACCGACCAGGTCTTCTGCTTCACGCCCAAGGGCGACGTCGTGAAGCTGCCGAAAGGCGCGACCCCGATCGACTTCGCCTATGCCATCCACACGCGGATCGGTCACCGGACGGTGTCGGCGCGGGTCGACGGGATGCGGGTGCCGCTCTGGACCCGGTTGCGCAACGGCCAGTCTGTCGAGGTCATCACCGCCGAGGCCCAGAGCCCGCAGGCCACCTGGATCGACATCGCGGTCACGGGTCGTGCCAAGTCCGCGATCCGCCGTGCCCTCAAGGCCGAACGTCGTGGCGGGCATGTGCGGCTGGGGCGCGAGCTGGCCCGCGCGGCCTTCGCCCATGCCGGCAAGCGCCTGTCCGACAAGGCCACCGACACTGCGGCGCGCGCCATGGGCCACGAGGATGGCGAGGACCTGCTGGCGGCGATCGGCGCGTCGGAGGTCAGCGCGCGATCGATGATCGATGTCCTCTTCCCCGAACTGTCGCAGACCCGGCCCATCCCCGATGTCGGGCCCGAGAAGGCGATCGTCGGCCTCGACCCGCGTTCGCATTACGACCGCGCGCCCTGCTGCCAGCCGCTTCCGGGCGAGCGGATCGTCGGCATCACCAATCGTGGCCGGGGCGTCACCATCCATGCCATCGACTGTCCGCGCATGACCGAATTCGAGGACCAGACCGAGCGCTGGGTCGACATCCATTGGTCGCCCGGTCACCACGCGGCGCGCAATGCGGTGACGCTCGACATGACGATTTCGAACGATCCGGGCGTGCTGGGACGAATCTGCACGTTGATTGCCGAGCAGAACGCCAATATCTCGGACCTGCGCTTCAAGGACCGCAAGCCCGACTTCTTCAGCCTGCTGATCGATGTCGAGGTCCGCGACAGCGAGCATCTGCATGCCGTCATCATGGCCTGCGACAGCGACAACGATGTGGCCCAGGTCCGGCGGCATCGCGCGCATTCGACCCGCCTGGCGACCGACAAGTCCGTCCCCGCCTGAGACCGAGGAGGCCGCGGAGAGCCCAGTGTTCAAGCGCCGTGACAGATTGCCGGTCTGGCAGACCGTTCTCCATGCGCTCTGGCCGCGGGGGGGATGGAAGCGGGCGGCGCTCTACGTCAAGCACCGGCTGCGCCGCCTGCCGGACACGCCGCGCAAGATCAGTCGGGGCATCATGGCGGGCGTCTTCACGACGTTCACACCGTTCTACGGGCTGCATTTCGTCGTGGCCGCGCTCGTGGCATTCATCCTGCGCGGCAACATCATGGCGGCGCTTCTGGGGACGTTCTTCGGCAATCCGCTGACCTATGTGCCGATCGGGGTGGTGTCGCTCAACCTGGGGCACTGGATGCTCGGAACCGAGATCCGGGGCGAGGTCGATGAGAATATCTTCGGAAAGTTCCTCCGCGCCGGCGAGGACTTCTTCTGGAACGCCTGGTACGCGCTGCGCGGAATCCCGGTCGACTGGACCGCGACGCAGATCTTCTGGAACGACATCTTCTTTCCGTGGCTCGTCGGCGGTCTGATCCCCGGCATCTTCACCGGCATCGCGGCCTATACGGTCAGCTTGCCGCTGATCGAAGCCTATCAGCGCCGGCGGCGCGGCGCGTTGAAGAAGAAGCTCGACGAAATCCGCCGCAAAGCCGCTGCCCGCGCCGCCGAGAAGGCCGCCGCCAAGGGCGCCAAGGGCGAAAAGCCGGGGCAGGGCGCTTCCTGAGACGGGGGCTGCGAGCGCGCGGGCCCCTTTCCCCTCGCGCCGCGCCCGCTATGGTCCGGTGCAAAGACCGGAGACGCCCATGCCCCCCCTTCGCCTCGGCATAAATATCGACCACGTCGCCACGGTGCGGAACGCGCGGGGCGGCGACAACCCGGACCCGGTGCGCGCCGCCCGCATGGCCGAGGCGGCCGGGGCCGACGGCATCACGGCGCATCTGCGCGAGGATCGGAGACATATCCGCGACGCCGACATGGCCGGCATCCGCGCCGCGATCGGCATCCCGCTCAACTTCGAGATGGCCGCCACCGACGAGATGGCGCGCATCGCGACCGAGACCCGGCCCCACGCGATCTGCCTCGTCCCCGAGAAGCGCGAGGAGCGGACCACCGAAGGCGGGCTCGAGGTGGCGGGCGACGCGACCCATCTGACCGCCTATATCGCGCCCCTGGCCGAGTTCGCGCGCGTCTCGCTTTTCGTGGCCGCCGATCCGCGCCAGATCGAGGCCAGCGCCCAAGTCGGCGCCGCCGTGGTCGAACTCCATACCGGCGCCTATGCGGATGCCGTGGCCGAGGGCGCCCATGACGTCGCCGCCGCCGAGCTGGAGCGTCTGACCGCCGCCGCGGCACAGGCCCACGACCTCGGGCTCGAGGTCCATGCCGGGCACGGGCTGACCTATGACAACGTCGCCCCGATCGCCGCCATCCCCGAGGTGGTCGAGCTGAACATCGGGCATTTCCTGATGGGCGAGGCGATGTTCGTCGGCCTGCCCGCCGCCATCGCCGAGATGCGCCGCCTGATGGACCTCGCGCGGGGCGCGGCATGAGGGCGGGCGTCCTTGGCGGGCTCGTCGCGCTGGCCCTGATCGCCCCGCCCGCCGCCGCACAGGTGGTGGGCGATTGCGACAGCTGGATCGCCAGCGCCCGCAACGTCGTCTGGGACGACGCCACGCGGACCTTCGCGAATGGCGCCATCCGGCTGGTCCTGCTCGACACGACCGAACCCGCCGCCGCGGCCTTCCACATCATGGTGACCTTCCCGCCGCCGGACGACCCGTTCCTCGACTGTCGCCTCGTCTCGGCAGGCGAGGGTCTCGGCTTCACCAGCCTCTCGCTGGAGCGGGCGCACGCGACCTACGATCCCGCGCGCGGCCTGACGGTCGAGGTCCCCGGACTGACCTACGAGGGCGACGCGCTCCTCGTGACCTTCACTGTCAATCAGGCCGCCGGCACCGTGACCGTACCATGACCGCGATCCTTCTGGCCTTCGCGCTCGTCACCTACGCTCCCGGTCCCGCCAATCTTGCCGTTTCCGTGCTCGCCATGGGGCAGGGGACGCGCCCGGCGATCCGCATGGCGTTGGGGCTGGCGCTCGGACTGGCCGCCTGGGGCGTTGCGGCGGCGCTGGGTCTCGGCGCAATTCTCGCGGCCTCCGAAGTGGCGATGACCGCCCTGCGGCTTGCGGGCGGCGCGATCCTCCTCTGGCTCGCGTGGTGCGGCCTTCGTGGCGCGCGTGGCCCTGCCGCGGCGCCCGCGGCGATCCGCGCGCCGCTTCGCACGGGTCTTCTGCTCAACCTCTCGAACCCGAAGGCCGTGCTCGCGTGGCTCGCGGCGCTTGCCGTCGGGCTCGATGCCTCGGCGGGCGCGGGCCCGCTGGTCCTCGCGACCGTGGCCTGCGCGGCGATCGGTCTTTCGAATTATCTCTTCTGGGCGCTCCTGATGTCGCACGATATTCCCCGCCGTCTCTACGCCCGCGCCCGCCGGGGCATCGAGACGGGCGTGGCGCTGATCTTCGGCGCGGCCGGGGCCGAACTGATCCGGCAGGGGGTCACGCGATGATCCTCGGGATCGGCACCGACCTCGCCAATATCGAGCGCATTCAGGGCGTGCTGGACCGCTTCGGCGACCGCTTTCGCAACCGCGTCTTCACCGCGACCGAGCAGCGCAAAGCCGAAGGGCGCAAGGACGTGGCCGGCACCTATGCCAAGCGCTGGGCCGCCAAGGAGGCGTGCTCCAAGGCGCTGGGCACCGGCCTGCGGATGGGGATCGCGTGGAAGGACATGCACGTCACCAACCTGCGCACCGGCCAGCCCGTGATGCAGGTCACGGGCTGGGCCGCCGAGCGGCTGGAGCGGATGACACCTGACGGCTACGAGGCGGTAATCCACGTCTCGCTGACCGACGACCACCCCTGGGCGCAGGCCTTCGTGGTGATCGAGGCGCGCCCCTACGCCTGATCCGTCGCGTTCACGCTGCGGCCCGGTTGACATCCCACGGCCCCGAAGGCACCCCCGAAGCCATTCGGAGGAACGCGCGATGGCAGCCAAGGCAGAGAAGAAGGAAGGCATCCTCGAGACGGTCAAGACCGTGCTCTGGGCGCTGGTGATCGCGGGGGTCTTCCGTACGCTCTTCTTCCAGCCGTTCTGGATTCCATCGGGCTCGATGAAGGATACGTTGCTGATCGGCGACTTCCTCTTCGTCAACAAGATGGCCTACGGCTATTCGCGCCATTCCTGCCCGTTCTCGATGTGCCCGATCTCGGGACGCATTCTTGGCTCCGAGCCGCAGCGTGGCGACGTCATCGTCTTCCGCCATCCGGTCAACGGCACCGATTTCATCAAGCGGCTGATCGGCCTGCCCGGCGACACCGTCCAGATGCGCGACGGCGCGCTCTGGCTGAACGGCGCGCCGGTTCCGACCGCGCCGGTCGAGCCCTTCATCGAGATCAAGGCCCCGCAAGGGCCGCAGCGCCTGACGCCGCGCTGCGCCAACGAGCCGGTGGGCCTGGGTGGCGACTGCATCAAGGCGCGCGCCCTCGAGAGCCTGCCCGGCGCCGACGAGGCGCATCCGATCCTCGATATCGGCACCAGCCAGACCGACACCACGCCCGTCTTCACCGTCCCCGAGGGGCAGTATTTCTTCATGGGTGACAACCGCGACAACTCGCGGGACAGCCGTGTGCCCCGCTCGGTCGGCGGCGTCGGCTTCGTCCCCTACGAGAACCTGATCGGTCGCGCGGATCGGGTGATCTTCTCATCGGCGGGCTCGCGGATGCTGTTCTTCTGGACGTGGCGGATGGACCGCTTCTTCGAGAAGATCGTGTGACCGCCGTGGTGGCCTCGGTCGCCGCGCGCTCTGTGGGGCTGCCGGACCTCGGCAGGACGGTCGCGCCGTGAAGCTGTCGCGCGATCTCGCCGCGTTTCAGGACCGGCTCGGATACGCGTTCACCGACCGCGAACTCCTCATCCGTGCGATGACCCATGCCTCCTTCGGCTCCGAGACGCGACCCGACAACCAGCGGCTGGAATTCCTCGGGGATCGGGTGCTCGGGCTCGTGATGGCCGAGGCGGTGATGGCCCAGGACGACACCGCGGCCGAGGGCCAGCTTGCGCCGCGCTTCAACGCGCTTGTCCGCAAGGAAACCTGCGCCGAGATGGCGCGCACCATCGATCTGGGTGCGGTCCTCAAGCTGGGCAAGTCCGAACAAGTCACTGGCGGGCGGCGCAAGCTGGCGCTTCTGGGCGACGGGATGGAAGCGCTGATCGCCGCGATCTATCTCGACGGCGGACTGGCCGCGGCGCGCGAGGTGATCCTGCGCCTCTGGGGCGACCGCGTGGCCACCGTCGAGGATGACGCCCGCGACCCGAAGACCACGCTGCAGGAATGGGCGCAGGCGCGCGGCATGGCCCCGCCCGATTACGAGGTCGTGGATCGCACCGGGCCCGATCACGCCCCGGTCTTCCGCATCCGTGCCGTGCTGGAAGACGGTCAGGCCGCCGAGGGCGAGGCCACGGCCAAGCGCGCGGCCGAACAGGACGCCGCGCGCCACCTGCTCGCGACGCTGAAGGACTGAAGGCGCGGTCCCCGTTCCATTCGGCGCGCAGGCGGCCTACATGGCCCCCATGACAGATCAGACCAAACGCGCGGGCTTCATCGCCCTCATCGGCGAGCCGAATGCCGGCAAGTCCACGCTTCTCAACCGGATGGTGGGGGCGAAGGTCTCCATCGTGACCCACAAGGTCCAGACGACCCGCGCGCGTATCCGCGGAGTCGCGATGGAGGGCGCGGCCCAGCTCGTCTTCGTCGACACGCCCGGCCTCTTCCGGCCGCGCCGCCGTCTCGACCGGGCGATGGTGGCCGCCGCGTGGTCGGGTGCGGCCGATGCCGATGTTGTCGTCCTCCTGATCGAGGCGCATCGCGGCCTGACCGAAGGCGTCGAGGCCATCCTTGCGGGCCTCGAGGCGCGCGCGCCCGACGCGCCGGTCCTCCTGGCGGTCAACAAGATCGACCGGGTCCAGGCCGAGGTGCTGCTGGCGCTGACCCAGAAGATGAACGACCGCTATCCCTTCGCGGGCACCTTCCTCATCTCCGCCGAAAAAGGGCACGGGGTCGCGGACCTCCGCGCCGACCTCGCCGAGCTCGTCCCCGAGGGGCCGTGGTTCTACCCCGAAGACCAGATCGCCGATGCGCCGCTGCGCTCTATCGCGGCCGAGATCACGCGCGAGAAGCTGACCCTCCGCCTCCACCAAGAGCTGCCCTACCAGCTCACCGTCGAGACCGAGGGCTGGGAGGATCGGCCAGACGGCTCCACCCGGATCGACCAGGTGATCTATGTCGTGCGCGACGGGCACAAGGGCATCGTGCTGGGCAACAAGGGCGAGACGACCAAGGCCGTCGGCAAGGCGTCCCGGCTCGAGCTGGAGGAATTCCTCGGCCACCGCGTCCACCTCTTTCTGCAGGTCAAGGTCCGGCCCAACTGGCTCGACGAGGCCGAGCGCTTCGACGCGATGGGTCTCGACTTCAAGGATGGCGGCACCGCGTGACGGCGCGTCGCATATCCGGTGGGCCGGCTCCCGAGGGGGTGCCATCGATGTTCGTCAAATATGCCGGGGGGCGCGGGGGGCTGGCCCCCCGCCGCGCCGCCGCGCGCCGTCCGTGACCCCGCGCCTCACCGCCGCCTTTTGGGTCGCCGCCTATCGCAAGCGGCTGGACCTGCACGGCATCCCCTGCTTTGTCACGCGGCATGGCGACGACAGTTCGGGCTCGGTGCTCGTCAAGCTCAACACGCTGGACGGGCGGGCCTCGGTCCATCAGCGCAGCTTCGACCTGATGACGGGGAACCGCGCGTGGATCGTCCTCGCCGAGGGGGCCGAGGCCGAATGCGACGCCGCCTGCGCGCGCCAGGTCGGCTTCGACCCCGACCTCTGGGTGCTGGAGGTCGAGGACCGGGCCGGGCGGCACATGCTCGATGCCGAGGGCATGGGCTGATGGAATGGCGCGACGAAGGCATCGTCCTCGCCGCGCGCCCCCATGGCGAGACGGCGGTGATCCTCGAGCTGTTCACCCGCGCCCACGGCCGCCATCTGGGCGTCGTGCATGGCGGCGTGTCGCGGCGGAAGGCGCCGATGCTGCAACCGGGCAACCAGCTCGACGCCGTCTGGCGCGCCCGGCTCGACACCCATATTGGCACCTGGACGGTTGAGCCGACCCGCGCCCGCGCGGCCGCGATCCTGACCGATCCGCTGCGCCTGTCCGCCCTGACATCGGCCTGCGCGCTCTGCGCCTTCGTGCTGCCCGAACGCGAGGCGTTGCCCGACTTTCAGGCCCGCACCGAAGCGCTCTGCGACGCGATCGCGGACGGCGAAGGATGGCTGCGCGATTACGTCTTCTGGGAAATGGCGCTGCTCGACATCTCGGGCTTCCGCCTCGATCTGTCGGCCTGTGCGGCCGGCGGCGGAGCGAACGATCTCGCCTATGTCAGCCCCAGGTCGGGCCGGGCAGTCAGCCGGGCAGGGGCGGGCGAATGGGCCGACCGCCTGTTGCCGCTGCCCGAGATGATGATCGGTGGCATGGCGAGCCTCGACGGCGTGCGCGCGGCGCTGGACGTCACGGGGCATTTCCTCGCGCAGCGGCTGGCACCGTCGCTGGGCGAGAAGCCCCTGCCGCCGGCGCGTGCCCGCTTTCTCGACGCGCTGACCCGCGCCTGACCGCGCTACTCCGCCTCGAACGCCGCCAAGAGCCCGTCCTCCCCCGAGAGAAGCAGCACGTCGCCCGCCACCTCGACCAGCGTGGCCGCCCGGAGCATGGCGAAATAGGCCGCCTCGATCTCGAGGTCGGCACAGGCGCGCCGCGTCGCCGCGATCTCGCCGATCTCGATCCACGGATAGGCGATCCCCTGGGACGCGCGAAAGCCGTTGCACGGCCCGTCGCCGGTCACGACGCCCTCTTCGGGAAAGCGCAGCGTGGCGCGGGCCGACGGATCGACGCCACCCATCTCGACCAGCACATAGGTCGCGGACCGGTCGGCATAGCCCGAGATCGTCTCGTCCGGGCAAAGCCCGATCGGAACACCGAAGGCAAGAAAGCACAGCATGGGCGTTATCTAGCGGAACGGCACGCGCACGCCCATGACGGGCCAATCACGGCTGCGTCAGGGCAGGGCGCGGAGGCGGGCATCCACCGGGCGCCCGCCGAAGTTCCTAGGCCAGCAATCGGCGGGCGATGACCTGCGCCTGGATCTCCGCGGCGCCCTCGAAGATATTCAGGATGCGGGCGTCGCAGAGAAGGCGGCTGATCGGATATTCCAGCGCGAACCCGTTGCCGCCGTGGATCTGCAGGCCATTATCGGCTGCCGCCCAGGCCGTCCGCGCGCCCAGAAGCTTCGCCATCCCGGCCTCGATGTCGCAGCGCCGGTCGGCATCCTTCTCGGCGGCCGAATAATAGGTGAGCTGCCGCGTCACCATGATCTCCACCGCCATCATCGCCAGCTTGTCGGATACGCGCGGGAAGGCGATCAGCGGCTTGCCGAACTGGTTGCGCGTCTCGGCGTAGGCGAGTGCGGCGTCCAGCGCCGCCTGCGCCACGCCGATGGCCCGCGCAGCCGTCTGGATGCGCGCGCTCTCGAAGGTCTGCATAAGCTGCTTGAAGCCGTTCCCCTCGGCCTCGCCCAGCAGGTTGGCGCCATCGACGCGGAAATCGTCGAAATTGACCGTGTATTCCTTCATTCCGCGATAGCCGAGCACCTCGATCTCGCCACCCGAAATGCCCGGATCCTGCCACGGGGCGTCGTCGGTGCCCGGCGTCTTCTCGGCGAGGAACATCGACAGGCCGCGGTAGTCGTCGGTGCCCGGAACGGTGCGCGCCAGCACCGTCATCACGTGGGTTCGCGCGGCGTGGGTGATCCAGGTCTTGTTGCCGTTCAGCACCCAGTCGTCCCCGTCGCGCACCGCCTTGGTGCGCAGGCTGCCGAGGTCGGAGCCGGTATTCGGCTCGGTGAAGACGGCCGTGGGCAGCGTCTCGCCCGAGGCCAGCTTCGGCAACCAATGCGCCTTCTGCGCGTCCGTGCCGCCCGCCAGCACCAGTTCGGCCGCGATCTCGGAGCGGGTCCCAAGGGAGCCCACGCCGATATAGCCGCGCGACAGCTCCTCCGAGACGACGCACATCGCGGCCTTCGGCAGGCCCAGCCCGCCGAACTCCTCGGGGATGGTCAGTCCGAACACGCCCATCTCGGCCATCTCCTCGATGACCTCCATCGGGATCAGCTCGTCCCTGAGGTGCCAGTCATGGGCATGGGGGGCGACCCGGTCCTGCGACCAGCGGCGGAACTGGTCGCGGATCATCTCCAGCTCGTCGTCGAGGCCGGTCGCCCCGAAGGTCGCGTTCGCCGTCCCGTCGCGCATGAGGGCCACGAGACGGGCGCGCGCGGCGGGGCTGTTCGCTGCGGTGCAGAGCGTTTCGACGGCCGGTGTGACCCAGCCGTCGCGCGCCTCGGCGCCGAGGCCCAGGTCGCCCAGCCGGACGATTTCGCCCTGACTCATAGGCAAGCCACCCCGGATCTGCGCGAGGTACTCGCCGAACGCGATCTGCAGAAGCAGCCGCTCCATCTCATCCAGCGTCCCCGCCGCATCCAGCCGGTCGGCCCACTGCTGCATCTGCCGCAACGCCTGCCCATAGGTCGCGAGCCACGCAAATCCGTGGGTCGCGGCCTGTTCGGCCTCGAGCCGCGCGGGGTCGATCCGGCCATCGACCGTGACCCGCTCCGCGACCGCGATCCGGGCCAACGCCACCAGCGCCTCGACCGCCGCGGCACCCTCGGATGTCAGGGCGAGCAGGTCGGGCAGCAGCACGGGGTCGGCGGCATCAAGGGGCATGGTCTGGCCATCATGGGGCATGGGGATCTCCGCCGCGCAGGGAATCTTTTGTTTGCAGTTGCAGCGTAACTTAATTCCAGCGCGGAACGCCATCAAGGAATAATATGTCTAGCTGTCGGCGCTGGCGACGGCGCGTGCGGCGGCGTAGAGGAAAGGCATGGACGCCCTCACGCCCTTCCTCTGGACCATCGCCGTGGCGATCGCCTTCGGGGCGGGGCTCATCAAGGGCTCGATCGGGTTCGCCCTGCCGCTCGTGATGGTATCGGGCCTCTCGACCTTCCTCGATCCGCGGCTGGCGCTGGCCGGGCTGATCCTGCCGGTCCTCCTGACGAACGGAATGCAGGTGCTGCGCGCGGGTCTCGCGCCCGCTCTCGAGGCGACGCGGCACCATTGGCGCTATGTGCTGATGGTGGTGCTGGCGATCCTGATCGCGGGGCAGGCGGTGACCCTGATCCCCCGACAGGTCTTCTACTTCGTGCTCGGCATTCCGGTGGTGATCCTCTCGATCGTGCAACTGGCCGGATGGGTCCTGACGATCCCGCCCGCGCGGCGCGTGGCGGCGGAGTGGGGCGTCGGGCTGATCTCGGGGACACTGGGGGGCCTCGTGGGGACATGGGGGCCCACGACCGTGCTCTACCTCATGGCGATAGAGACGCCGAAGGCCCGCCAGATGGTTGTGCAGGGCGTCATCTACGGCATCGGGTCCATCGCGCTTCTGGCGGCGCACCTGGCCTCGGGCGTGCTCAACAGCCGGACGATCTGGTTCTCGGTGGCGATGCTGGTCCCGGCCGTGATCGGCATGGCGCTGGGCTTCCGGATCTCGGACCGGATGGATCAGGCGCGCTTTCGCAAGGTGACGCTCGTGGTGCTGGTGGTCGCGGGGCTGAATCTGATCCGCAAGGGGTTCGGGTTCTGACCGTCAGGACATGAACTGGAAGCAGACCTGTTCGACCGGACCGCGCGCGCCCTCGTCGGTCACCTCGAACGGCACCGATACGACCGGCACGCCATCGATCTCGATCGCGAAGGTCCAGGGGCCGGTGACCTTCTCGTAGTCATGCTCGAAGGTGAAGAGGTTGAGGTTCGTCGTCCCCGCGACGATCGTGTCGGTCCACTCCTCGCGCTCGACCCCGCGCGGCCCCATCGGCGGATGCGTCACGACAACGGTGACCACCTGTGTCAACGCGCCGTCCTTCAACGCCGTGCGGAACCCGAAGCTCAAATCGTCCATCGTCGGCACGCGCCGCGCGTTCAGGTCGAAAGCGGTGCCGTACTCGATCTGTCGGATGACGCCCGCCTCGGTGCCCGGCGCTTCGATCAACTCGCCGGTGGTGATGCGGGGGCAGACGATCCCCGCCTCGACGAGGCGGACCTGTGCCGCCGCGGCCGAGCCCGAAAGGGCCAGCGCGGCGGCAGCTGCGATCACCCGATGGCGCATGCCGCGACGTCGTCATCGATATGGGCGACATACTGGCCGAAATTCTCGGCGAACATCTCGACCAGCTTGCCGGCCTGCATGTCGTAGGCGTCCGCATCAGCCCAGGTTCCGCGCGGGTCCAGCAGGGCCGCGTCGACGCCGGGACAGGCGACCGGAACCTCGAAGCCGAAATTCGGATCGCGGCGAAACTCGCCCTGCGCCAGCGTGCCGTCCAGCGCCGCCGTCAGAAGCGCGCGGGTCGCCTTGATCGGCATCCGGTTGCCTGTGCCATAGGCGCCGCCCGTCCAGCCGGTGTTCACAAGCCAGCAATCGGAGCCATGGGACGCGATCTTGGCCTGCAGGAGCTTGCCGTAGACCTCGGGCCGGCGTGGCATGAAGGGCGCGCCGAAGCAGGTCGAGAAGGTGGGCTCGGGCTCCGTCACGCCGCGTTCGGTGCCCGCGACCTTGGACGTGAAGCCCGACAGGAAGTGATACATCGCCTGCGCCGGCGTCAGGCGCGCGATCGGGGGCAGCACGCCGAACGCGTCGCAGGTCAGCATGACGACATTGCGCGGATGGCCCCCCAGTGCCGTGTCGGAGGCGTTGGAGATGTAGTCCAGTGGGTAGGCGCAGCGCATGTTGGCCGTCAGGCTGTCGTCCTCGAAATCCAGCGCGAACGTGTCGGGGTCGAAGACCATGTTCTCGATCACCGTGCCGAAGCGGGTCGTCGTGTCGTAGATCTCCGGCTCGGCCGCGCGGCTGAGATTGATCGTCTTGGCGTAGCACCCGCCCTCGAAGTTGAAGATGCCGGTCTCCGACCAGCCATGCTCGTCATCGCCGATCAGCGTCCGGTCCGGCGCGGCCGAGAGCGTCGTCTTGCCCGTGCCGGACAGACCGAAGAACACCGCGGAGTTGTCGGGGTCGCCCGTCGCGTGGTTGGCCGAGCAATGCATCGGCATGACGCCCTTCTCGGGCAGGATGTAGTTCAGGAGCGTGAAGACCGACTTCTTGTTCTCGCCCGCGTATTCCGTGCCCGCGATCAGGATTTCCTTGGCGTCGAGGTTCATCGCGATGACGACCTCGCTCCGGCAGCCGTGGCGGGCGGGGTCGGCCTTGAAGGACGGGCAGTTGATGACGGTGTAGTCCGGCACGAACCCGGCAAGCTCCGAAGCATCGGGGCGACGCAGAAGATGGCGGATGAAGAGATTGTGCCACGCCAGTTCAGTGACCACGCGCACGTCCAGCCGATGCGCCGGGTCAGCCCCGGCATAGAGGTCCTGCACGAAGTAATCGCGCCCCTTCATATGCGCCAGCATGTCGGCCCGCAGCGCGGCAAACCCGTCCTCCGACATCTCGGCGTTGCAATCCCACCAGATCGTGTCGGCCGTGCCGGGCGTCCGGACGATATGTTTATCCTTGGGCGAGCGACCGGTGAACGTGCCCGTCGTCACAAGGAACGAGCCGCCCTGGCCCAGCGTGCCCTCGTCGCGGGCGAGGGCCTCCTGAATGATCGCGGGCTCCAGCAGGTTGTAATAGACGCGCCCGAGCCCCGTGATGCCGTGGGCCTCAAGCGTATGCTCGGGATTGACGCGCTGGGTCATGGTCCTGCTCCTCCCGAACCCGTGTCGGATGACCGCGCGGCATGAACGCAACCGGTCGGGGACGGGTTCCTCGGCCATCCCCTAGCATCGACGGCCCGAGGGGGGCAGTGGTCGTTAGCGCAACCATCTCATCCGATAGCGTAAACATGCCGCGCCGGCGCTCGGCGGTTTAACGCTGCCTTAATTGCACGAGGGCCACAGTCGTGCCTGCGAATCGGGTGATTCGCGAAAACCCTTGATTCTGTCGGCCCTATGGGGAGAGTTGGAAAAAAACACGGCAGTATAACAGGCAAAATGAGGATATTGGCATGTCGCGGATCGCGCTCGTCGACGACGACAGGAATATCCTGACGTCCGTTTCCATGACTCTGGAGGCCGAAGGCTTCGAGGTCGAAACCTACAATGATGGCCAGTCGGCGCTTGACGCCTTCTCGAAGGAATTGCCCGATCTGGGCGTCTTCGACATCAAGATGCCCCGCATGGACGGCATGGACCTGCTGCAGCGGTTGCGCCAGAAATCCAGCGTGCCGGTGATCTTCCTGACCTCCAAGGATGACGAGATCGACGAGGTACTCGGCCTGCGCATGGGGGCCGACGACTACGTCCGCAAGCCCTTCTCCCAGCGCCTGTTGGTCGAGCGGATCCGCGCGATCCTGCGCCGCCAGGAGGCGATCGCCTCCGACGAGACGGACACGCCCGAAGATACGCAGGTCATGCAGCGCGGCGAGCTGACGATGGATCCGCTGCGTCACGCGGTGAAGTGGAAGGGCAACGACGTCACCCTGACCGTGACCGAGTTCCTGCTGCTGCAGGCGCTCGCCCAGCGGCCCGGCTTCGTCAAGTCGCGCGACCAGCTGATGGACGTCGCCTACGATGACCAGGTCTATGTCGACGACCGCACCATCGACAGCCACATCAAGCGCCTCCGCAAGAAGATGCGTACGGCGGACGCGGAGTTCTCGGCGATCGAGACGCTCTACGGTATCGGCTACCGCTACAACGAAGAATAGGGCGGGGCGCGCGCGTGGCCTCGGTGACCGATATGGACATGGCGCCCACGCCGACCCGTCGCACGAAGCGTCGCGGCGACAGCGAGGTCGTGCTCGGCGAGGACTGGGAACGTCCCGAGGGCACGGTCGAAGCCGAACTGTCCGAAGCGCGCGAGCGGCGGGGTCTCTTCTCGCTCGACCGCTCGCCGCTGGCGCGCAAGATCATCCTCTTCAACCTCCTCGCGATCCTGATGCTGGTTGCGGGGGTCCTCCTCCTGAACCCGTCCCGCGACAGTCTGGTGGTCCAGCGCGAGCAGGGACTGGTGACCGAGGCGCGGCTCATCGCCGACGTGCTCGAAGCGTCTCTTCCCGCGGGCGCACCGGTCAACTTCGCCGCCGGCGACGGGGTTGACGTGCCTGCGTTGCTCGGCGCGATCGAACTGCCGCGCGGGGTCGAGGTCCATGTCTTCGACCAGTCGGGCGCCCTGATCGCGCAAGCCATCGGAAGCACACCGGCTGAGGCCGTCGCGGGCCTCAATGCCCCCGCCGAGAAGACCACCATCATCACCAACGCGCTCAACGCCGTCTGGGAGGCGCTGTCGGCTGTCTTCAGCCGCACCGGGGGCGACCCGCCCAGCCCGGTCGACGTCGCGCGCGCCATGGTCTCCGAACTCGGGGCCGGGCAGACCGCGATCCGCGGCTATGCCGGCGAGGCGGGGCAGCTCTATACGGTGGCCACGCCCATCGCTTCGGCCTCCGCGGCCATGGGCACGATCGCCGTGACCACCCGCGCGGGTGAGATCGACGCCCTTGTCCGGGTCGAGCGCGAGCAGCTTCTCCAGATGTTCGTGATCGCGCTTCTGGTGTCGATCGTCCTCAGCCTCGTGCTGGCCTCGACCATCGCCAACCCGCTTTCGGACCTGTCGGCCGCCGCCGAACTGGGTCGCGACCGTCATGCCCGCAAGATGTCGCCCCAGCGGGTCCGCATCCCCGACCTCACCGCACGCCCCGACGAGATCGGGCGCCTGTCGGGCGCGCTGCGCGGCATGGTCGCCGCACTTTACGACCGGATCGACTCGAACGAACAATTCGCCGCCGACGTCGCCCACGAGATCAAGAACCCGCTGGCCAGCCTACGCTCCGCCGTCGGCACCATGCGGCTGGCCAAGACCGACGATCAGCGCACGCGCCTGCTCGAGGTGATCGAACACGACGTGCGCCGCCTCGACCGGCTCGTCTCAGACATCTCCAACGCCTCCCGCCTCGACAGCGAGCTCGTCAAGGAGGAGGAAGAGCCCTTCGACCTCGTCAAGATGATCACCAACCTGACCGTTTATCACGGGCAGGAGGCCGAGGCCGAGGGCATCGACTTCATCACCGACCTCCCGAAGGAGCCGATCGTCATCATGGGCCTCGAGGCCCGGCTGGCGCAGGTTTTCGTCAACCTCGTCACAAACGCGCTCTCGTTCTGCGAGGAGGGCGATGCCGTTCGCGTCTGGATGCGTCGCCGCGACAACCGCGTCCTCGTCGTGGTCGAGGATACCGGCCCCGGCATCCCCGAGGCGGCACTGACGAAGGTCTTCAACCGCTTCTACTCCGAGCGTCCCGTCAAGCAGTTCGGCAACCATTCCGGCCTCGGCCTCGCCATCTCCAAGCAGATCGTGGAAGCCCATGGCGGCGTCATCTGGGCCGAGAACATCCGCCCGACCGACATGGACCTGACCTCCGAGCCGCTGGGCGCCCGCTTCGTGGTCGGCCTGCCGGTCTGATCGCGCCGGGGGCCGCGCATGTCGTCCCCGCCCGCCGAACTCCCCCGCCTGTCGCCCGCCCCGGACGGCGCGCTCTCGGTGCATGGCAGCGCCGTGCGGATCGGGGCCCGCGGCCTTCTGATCCTCGGGCCCGCCGGGGCCGGGAAGTCCGGGCTCGCCGCGGGCCTCATCGCGCTCGGGGCCACGCTGATCGCAGACGATTTGACGCTGATCCTGCCCGGCGGCGGCGCCCCGATCCTGCGCGCGCCCGCCCGCGCGCCTGTCCGGCTGGAGCTGCGCGGGCTCGGCCTCGTCTCGCCGCCGACCTCCCGCGAGGCACCGTTCGCTGCCGCACTCCTCCTCGCGCCCTCGCGCGCCCGATTGCCCGAACCCGACACCTGGCCGGTCCACGGGGTCGAGATCCCGCTCCTTCGGCATCCGGCCCAGCCGGACCTCGCCGCGAAGATGCATCTATGGCTCAGCTGATCACGCCCGCGCGACATCCTGTCGGCCTGCCTTACATTCGCCCACGGCACCTCCTAGATTCCGGGCCGATCGTCCTTCGAAGGTTGCCATGACCCGCGCCGACCGCCCCATCGACATCGTTCTCGTCACCGGTCCCTCCGGCGCCGGGCGTACGACGGCGCTCAACGTGCTCGAGGATGCGGGCTTCGAGGTGGTCGACAACCTCCCGCTCGACATGATGCGGATGCTCGCGGGGCCGGACCGCGCGGCACCGCTGGCGCTCGGGCTCGGGGTGCGCAACGCGGGCTTCTCGCTGGGCGCGGTCGAGGCGCTCGCGACCGACCTGCGCGCCGATCCGCGGTTCCACGTCCAGCTCGTCTACCTTCAGAGCGACCGCGAGACCCTCGTCGCCCGCTACTCCGAGACCCGCCGCCGCCACCCCCTCTCGCCGCGCGAGGATGCGGAACTGGGTGTCGCCCGCGAACTGGAGCTGCTGGCCGCCCTCGCCGAAAGCGCGGATCTCGTGATCGACACCGCCGGGATGAACGTCCACGATCTGCGGGCCGAGATGACCCGCCGGTTCGATGGCGATACCGGGACGCTCTCGGTCTCGATCCAGTCCTTCAGCTACAAGCGCGGGCTGCCGCGGGGCCTCGACCTCGCCTTCGACGTCCGCTTTCTCGCCAATCCGCACTGGGTGCCGGGTCTGCGCGATGGCACCGGCCGCGACGCGGACGTGCGCGCCCATGTCACCGCCGACCCGCATTTCGACGGGTTCGATCGTCGTGTTCGCGACCTGGTGGAGTTCCTTCTGCCGCGCTACCGCGACGAGGGCCGGGCCCATCTGTCGATCGGATTCGGGTGCACCGGGGGCCAGCATCGTTCGGTCGCCGTTACGGAAATGCTGGCCGACGCCCTTGCGGCGGATGGATGGCAGGTGTCTAAACGCCATCGGGAATTGGATCGCCGGGCAGCGGCGGCCATCGGCACGGGGTCGCGCAACGCGGCCCTTGGGGGAACCGCCGCATGATCGGCATCGTCATCGTGGCCCATGGGGGTCTCGCCGAGGAGTATCGCCGCGCGGTCGAGCATGTGATCGGCCCGCAAGACGGCGTGCGCTCCATCGCGGTCGGCGCGACCTGCGACCGCGCCAGCAAGGAAGCCGAGATCTGCGACGCCGCCGACGCGGTCGATGTGGGCGATGGCGTGGTGGTGGTGACCGACATCTTCGGCGGCTCGCCCTCGAACCTGTCGATGAATGCCTGCGCCCCCGCGGACCGCGTCATCTTCTACGGGGCGAACCTGCCCGCGCTGATCAAGCTGGCCCGCAGCCGGGCCCGTCCGCTGGCCGAGGCCGTGGCGTTGGCCAAGGCCGCCGGAACGCGCTACATGGACGTCGCCCAAGGCCCTGTCGCCTGAGATCGGGGCACGGGGAGAACGGATGCCGACGCGGAACCTGGATATCGTGAACGAGAAGGGCCTGCACGCGCGCGCCTCCGCAAAGTTCGTCGAAACCGTCGAGCGGTTCGATGCCCGCGCGACCGTACGTCGTGACGGGCTGGAGGCCGCGGGCGACAGCATCATGGGCCTTTTGATGCTGGCCGCCGCGCGCGGCACCTCGATCGAGGTCGAGACCGGTGGCGCCGATGCCGTCCCCCTGATGGATGCGCTTGCGGAACTGGTGGCCGACCGGTTCGGAGAGGGGATGTGAGCGACGCGGCCTTCCTGCGACGCGCACCCGCCACCACCAATACCGCCGATCCCGACTACAAGCCCTATGATCGCGGCAAGCTGAGCTATGCGGCGACCTTCACCGATCCGCGCCGCGCCGCCGCGATTCGAGTGCTGGAATGGCTGACGGGCAAGGCGCGGCTGCTCTATCTGATCCGCAAGTTCGAGCGCGAGGGCGTCGAGGAGGGGCCGGCCTTCTTCAGCCACGCGCTGCGGGTGATGGGGATCCGCGTCGACACACCGCCCGAACAGATCGCCCGCATCCCCCCGCGCGGGCCCTGCGTCCTGGTGGCGAACCATCCGCACGGGCTGGTCGACGGTATGGTGCTGGCCGAGCTGATCGGCCGCGTCAGGTCGGATTTCAAGATCCTGACCCGCAGCCTGCTGACCGGCGTCCCCGAGATCGCCGACCACATGATCGCCGTCCCGTTCCAGCACGAGCCGGACGCGCGCGAGCGCAATCTCGCGATGCGGCAGGCGGCGATGGAGCACCTGCAGGCCGGCGGCATGGTCGTGCTGTTTCCATCGGGCGGCGTCGCGGCCTCCGAGACGTGGTTCGGCCCGGCGATTGAGGCCGACTGGAATCCCTTCACGGCCAAGATGATCCGACGTTCCGGCGCGACGATCCTGCCGGTGCATTTCGAGGGTCGGAACTCGCGCGCCTACCAGATCGCCAATCTCGTCTCGCCGACGTTGCGCCAGGGGCTCTTGCTGCACGAGGTGGTGCACGCGCTCAACCGGCCGCAGATGCCGGTCATCGGCACGCCGATCGGCCCCGAAGAATGGCAATCCCGCTCGGGGAATGCGACGGAATTCATGGCGTGGCTGCGCGCGCGGACGCTGTCCTTGCGCTGAGGATCAGCGGGTGGGAACAGGCTCGCCCTCGCCGCGATAATCGTAGAAACCGCGCTGCGACTTTCGGCCCAGCCACCCGGCCTCGACGTATTTCACCAAGAGTGGGCAGGGGCGGTATTTCGTATCGGCCAGCCCGTCATGCAGGACGTTCATGATCGCGAGGCAGGTGTCGAGCCCGATGAAATCCGCCAGCGCGAGCGGTCCCATCGGATGGTTCGCCCCGAGCTTGAGCGACGTGTCGATCGAGGTCACGGTACCGACCCCCTCATAGAGCGTGTAGACCGCCTCGTTGATCATCGGCATCAGGATGCGGTTGACGATGAAGGCCGGAAAATCCTCGGCCGTGGCGGCCGTCTTTTCCAGCCGGTCGACCACGCCGCGACAGGCCTGGTACGTCTCCTCGTCGGTGGCGATGCCGCGGATCAGCTCGACCAGCTGCATCACCGGGACCGGGTTCATGAAGTGGAAGCCCATGAACTTCTCGGGCCGATCGGTCCGGCTGGCGAGCCGCGTGATCGAGATCGACGAGGTGTTCGAGGTCAGGATCGTGTTCGGCTTCAGATGCGGCAGCAGGTCCTCGAAGATCGCCTGCTTGACCGTTTCGCGCTCGGTCGCGGCCTCGATCACGAGGTCGGTGCCGCCCGCGTCCGCCAGCGTCATCGTCGCGCGGATGCGCCCCATTGCCGCGTCCCGCTCGGCCTGCGCGATCTTCTCGCGCGAGACCTGGCGGTCCATGTTGGCGGCGATCAGCGCGGTGGCCGCGTCGAGCGCGTCCTGGCTGACATCGGTCAGCACCACGTCGTAGCCCGCGAGCGCGCAGACATGGGCGATTCCGTTGCCCATCTGGCCGGCACCCACGATGCCGATACTGCCGATCTCCATGACGCTCTCCGATGCCGTTCGCGGCGACAATAGCAGCGGCGCGAGGGGGCACAAGCGAGCCGGCGACCCTGACAATTCGCCACGAATACGCGGTTCAACCAATCGGTAAGGACGGGCTGCGACGCTTGGGATCGACACTCCGAATCGACCGATGGGACCGGGCTATGAGCTTTCACGCGCGCGAGCCGGCGCTCGATTACTATCCGTGCCGCTATGGGCGGTGCCGGATCACGTTCCGTGGCCCCCGCGCCGCGCTTCGCCCGCCCTATACCGTCGTCGTGGGCGGGGCCGAGACCTTCGGCAGATATGTCGAGGACCCGTTCACCGAGCAGTTGGCCGAACGAACGGGCCGTCGGATCATCAACCTGGGCATCCTGAACGCGGGCATCGACGCGTTCCTCAGGGACGACGCGCTGATGGAGATCATTCGCGGGGCCGAAACGGTAGTCGTGCAGGTGATGGGCGCGCATAACCTGTCGAACCGGTTCTATACCGTGCATCCCCGGCGGAACGACCGGTTCCTGCGGCATTCCATGGCGCTGGCCAGCCTCTTTCCCGAGGTCGATTTCAGCGATTACGCTTTCACCCGACACATGCTGGCCGGTCTGCGCGCCGCGCGACCCGAGGCATTCTCCCTCGTGGTGCAGGAGTTGCGGGCCGCCTGGACGGCGCGCACCCGGCTCTTCCTGTCGCACATCCCGGGCTGCAAGATCATGCTCTGGATCGAGAATTCCGGCCGGACGACCTTCGGACCCGAGCCGCCTTTCGTCGATATCGACATGTTGCAGGCCATCGAGGGCGAGATCGACAAGTTCGTGCACTGCGATGTCGGCGACGACATGACCGATGCGGGCCTCGACGAGATGGTCTTCCCAGATGGCGAGCGGGCAGGGGCCGAGATGATGCTGCGCCCCGAGGCCCATGCCCGGATCGCGCGTCACCTGTCCCGCGCCGTCGGCATGCGCAGCGGCATCGCCGCGTGATGGTACGCGCGAATGAAAACGCGCGGCCCCGGTGACCGGAGCCGCGCGCGAAGATCGTCACGTTGCGAGCGTCAGAGCTTTTCGGTCAGCTCCGGCACCGCGGTGAAGAGATCGGCGACGAGGCCGTAATCGGCGACCTGGAAGATCGGCGCTTCCTCGTCCTTGTTGATCGCGACGATCACCTTCGAGTCCTTCATCCCCGCGAGGTGCTGGATCGCCCCCGAGATGCCGACCGCGACGTAGAGATCGGGGGCCACGACCTTACCGGTCTGCCCGACCTGCCAGTCGTTGGGCGCATAGCCCGAGTCGACCGCCGCGCGGGACGCGCCGACGGCGGCGCCCAGCTTGTCGGCCAGCTTCTCGATCATCGCGAAGTCCTCTTCCGAGCCAACGCCGCGCCCGCCCGAGACGACGATGCCCGCCGAGGTCAGTTCCGGCCGGTCGCTTTCGGCCAGCTTGTCCTCGACCCATTCCGACAGGCCCGGATCGGCGGCCGCCGACACCGTTTCGACCGGGGCCGATCCGCCGTCGCCGGCCAGATCGAAGGTCGAGGTGCGGATGGTCATCACCTTGACCGGATCGGACGACTTGATGGTCTGGATCGCGTTGCCGGCGTAGATCGGACGCTCGAACGTGTCGGCATCGACCACGGCGGTGACGTCCGACATGATCATCACGTCCAGCAGCGCCGCGACGCGGGGCATCACGTTCTTGGCGTCCGTCGTCGAGGGCGCCAGGATATGGCTGTAATCGCCCGCGAGCGACACGATCAGCGCGGCCGTCGGCTCGGCCAGGCGGTGACCCAGCGACGGATCCTCGGCCACGAGCACCTTCGACACGCCATCGAGCTTGGCCGCAGCCTCGCCCGCCGCAGAGGCCGACGCCCCGGCGCAGAGCACCGTCACGTCGCCCAGCGCCTTGGCCGCGGTCAGCGCCTTGGAGGTCGCATCGACGGCCAGCTCGCCATCCGTCACTTCACCGATCAGAAGAACCGCCATCAGACCGCCCCCGCTTCCTTGAGTTTCGCCACCAGCTCGTCGACATCCTTGACCATCTCGCCCGCCTTGCGGGTCTCCGGCTCGGAGGTTTTCACGATCTCGAGCCGCGGGGCGATATCGACGCCGTAATCGGCGGGCGTCTTCTCATCCAGCGGCTTCTTCTTGGCCTTCATGATATTCGGCAGCGACGCGTAGCGCGGCTCGTTCAGGCGCAGGTCGACGGTCACGATCGCGGGCATCTTCACCTTGATCGTCTGCAGACCGCCATCGACCTCGCGGGTGACCAGCGCCTGATCGCCCTCGATCTTGACCTCGGAGGCGAAGGTCGCCTGGCTCCAGCCGGTCAGCGCGGCCAGCATCTGGCCCGTCGCGTTCATGTCGTTGTCGATCGCCTGCTTGCCGGCCAGCACGAGGCCCGGCTGCTCCTCGTCGATCACGGCCTTGAGGATCTTGGCGACGGCCAACGGTTCGATATCCTGGTGGACGTCGTCGGTCGCAATCACGAGGATCGCGCGGTCCGCGCCCATCGCCAGCGCCGTGCGCAACGTTTCCTGGTTTTGCTTGACGCCGATCGAGACGGCCACGACCTCCTCGGCGGCGCCGGCCTCCTTGAGGCGGATCGCCTCCTCGACGGCGATTTCGTCGAAGGGGTTCATGGACATCTTGACGTTGGCGAGGTCCACGCCCGACCCGTCGGCCTTCACGCGCACCTTCACGTTGTAGTCGATGACCCGTTTGACGGGCACGAGGATTTTCATGGCTCACTCCCTGAGACGCAGTTTCGAGGGAGTAGTTAGCGCAGGGTCAGGCGGGGCGACAGGCGGAAAACGACCCTGTGCGACGGAGTGACGTACCGTTCTGACGTGAACGTCACGCCGCCTCGGACGGAACAGCCGCGCGCGCCAGATCGTCCATCTCGGGTGTTCCGATCAGGCCGTGGCGCCGTCCCAGCGTGTCAAGAAGCGTGCCCTCGGGCGGAATTCCGGCATATTCCTTCAGCAGGCGGTCGCGGATGCGGCGCCCGTAGAAATGGATCGACATCGTCTCGTTCGTGCAGGCGCGCAGCGTGACGCGGGCCCGCTTGAAGATGCGCCGCCGCTCCGGGTAGCTCAGCGGATAGAGCGTCACGGCATCCATCGCGTGCTCCAGCTCGCCGGTCATCCGCAGGATCCATGTGATCGCGTTCGGCCCCCACGCGCCCCACGGGTATTCTGCGACATGGATCGGCTCGCCGTCGCGTGCGGCGCGGCACGCCTGGTCGAGGAATTTCGGCGGCATCCAAGGCAGGATCGCGAACTCGTCCTCGGTCCAGGCGAGAAGCTCCTTCAGGGTCTCGGATTCAGGCGGCAATCCCAGCACGCCATTCGCCACCAGCCGTTTCTTCTCGTCTCCGAAGGCCACGAACCAGCCGTCGCGCGGCACGAAGGGGCGCAGGCAATAGGCGTCGGTATCGGCCCAGATGATGCCGGGACGCTTGGACAGCAGGTGATAGCGAAAGCGATCCGCGAAGGGGGCGGGCGACTGGGTGCGCGCGTGGGTGGTGATCGTCTGGGGTTGCTCGAGGATGTCGGCGGCGTCTCCGGTCTCGACGCCGTCGGGCACGCCCTCGACAGGCCCGTAGCTGAAGAGGATCGTCCGGTGGCCCGCATCGACGAAGGATTTCAGGCACAACCGCTCGACCAGCGACAAGGGATCGCCCGTCCAGAAGCTGGCGATGACGGGAAGGTCGGACATGGCGCGGCTCCGTTCGATTCGGGCGGTCGGTCGGGGCGCCCCTGCGGCGCGACTGGTGCCATCCGAATGGGGCATCATTCGGGCGGCATGCCATTGGCGCCGAACTGGAAACGATCCTACCCCGCGGCGTTCGATCTGTCCAAACGAAGGCTTGTCACCGATTGGCGCCGGGCACCCAGAGGACATCCGCCCGCCCGTCGTCATTGGCGATGCGCGATGCGACGAAGAACCAGTCCGAAAGGCGGTTGAGATACTTCACCGCCGCCGCGTTCACATCGTCCGTTTCGGCCAGTGCGACGCAGAGCCGTTCGGCCCGCCGCGTCACCGTGCGGCAGAGATGCAGATGCGCCGCCAAGGGCGACCCGCCCGGCAGCACGAAGCTCCGCAACGGCTCGAGCGCATCGTTCATCGCGTCGATCTCGGCCTCCAGCCGGTCGATCTGCGCGGGCAGCATCCGCAGCGGCGGATACTCGGCCTCCGTGTCCTTCGCCATGTCCGGGCGGCAGAGATCGGCCCCGAGATCGAACATGTCGTTCTGGATCATGGCCAGGCGTTCGGCCATGTCGGCCTCGGCATGGAGGCGGGCCATTCCGATCGTGGCATTGGCCTCGTCGACGGTGCCGTAGGCCTCGACGCGGGCAGAGGTCTTCGGGACGCGGCTGCCATCGCCGAGCGCGGTGGTCCCTGCATCGCCGGTGCGGGTGTAGATCTTCGACAATACGACCATCGTGTTAGCCCCTCGACCTGATCCAGACGAACCCGAGCAACAGCATCACCGCGACGAACTGGGCGATGATGCGCCAGCGCATCAGGCGATTGGCGTGCTTGCGGTTGAACTCGCCGCCCTTGGCGAAGCCGCCGACACCGACGAGCAGGATCAGCAGCACCACGAGGCAGGCGCCTGCCACGACATAGAACAGGGGGTCGTCTCTCATCAGGGGGTCCTTCCGGCGGTTGCCCCGTCACCTAGCGGCGCGGGTCAGGATTTCGACAGGATTCGGTCCATCATCCGCGTCGGCAGCAGCCGCTTGGCCGCGCCGCCCAGATGGGTCGGCACCGTGACGTAGTAGCGGGCGCGGGGGCGGGGGGCCTCGACCGCATGGATGAGCTTGGCGGTCACGGCCGAGGGCGGCATCTCCCAGCGATCGGGCGTCTTATCCTCGAAACGGGCCAGCAGGCGCTCGTATTGGGCGCGATGCGGCGAGGCGCGCCAGTCGATCCAGCGCTCGAACTGGCGGCGCCCGTTGATGCGGAACCGCGAGGTGATGGGACCGGGCTCGATCAGCGAGACCTCGATGCCAGTGCCCGCCAATTCCAGCCGCAGGGTATCCGTCAGACCCTCCAGCGCGAACTTGGTCGCATTGTAGGCGCCGCGCCACGGGGCCGCGGCGAAGCCGAGGACGCTGGAACATTGCACGATGCGCCCCGCGCCCGCGGCGCGCATCACGGGCAGCACGCGGCGCGTCAGGTCGTGCCAGCCGAAGAGATTGGCCTCGAAAATCGCGCGCAGGGCGTCGACCGGCAAATCCTCGAGCAGGCCGGGGATCGCGTAGGCGCCGTTGTTGTAGAGCGCGTCCAGCCGGCCGCCCGTCGCGTCCAGCACCTCGGCCAGCCCGGAGGCGATACTGTCGCCGTCTTCGTAGTCGATCCGAGGGCTGATGAGGCCCTCGGACTGAAGGCGCGCACAATCCTCGGCCTTGCGGCAGGACGCGAAAACGGTCCAGCCACGCGCCTTGAGGTTATGGGCCGCGTCATGGCCGATCCCAGAAGAGCAGCCGGTGATGAGGATTGAGCGCGTCATGGGCGACGGGCTAGGCGCATCGCGGGGCGATGACAATCGCCGCCATCACGAAAGAGGCGCGCCGGTGTGGCACGCCCCCTCCGGGTTCGGTCCTGTGGTCTGGGTCAGGCCGGGTCGAGGAAGCGCGATGCCATCCAGCCGGTCTGGCCCGTGGCGACGTCGCGGATCTGCTGCCAGCCGTTCTGCGGTGCCCCGAGCGGCTCGGTCAGGGTGCCCTGCGGCAGGCTGTCGACGACGCGGTTCCCGGTCGAGGGACCGGCGCGCATGTTCACACGGCTGCCATTGACTACCAGCATCCCGGCCTCGGCCTGGGGTGCTGCCTCGGCGGAGGCGGTGAGGGCGGCGGGCTGCAGCAGGTTCACGACGACCGGCTCGCCGATCAGGCGGGGGGCCGAGAAGATGGGGTTCGGCGCGGGTGCCGAGGCGGCGATCACGGCGGCATCGGGCACGACGGAGTCGTTGCGCGTGACGGCCGGCTCGGAGGAGGCGTTGGTCAGGATCACGGGGCGATCGTAGTTGGCGGCGGCCATGACGACGGGCGTCGCGGCCTCTGCCTCGGCGGCGGCCATGCCATCGGTCGGCTGGCCCCAGATCACGAATCCCGCATAGAGGGCCGCGGCAAGAGTAAACGTAAGCTTCAACATAATTGGCAGTCCCCATTGGGAATTTGCATTCCCACACACAACGGTCGTCCCTGGCAGGGGGTTCCCGTCAACCGCACGATAACACGGATTTCCTCGATCCCTTAGTCCCGAGTTCTTGTGTGCCCGAGTCCCCAAAGATACATCATCGTCCATGAGTGACCCCAACGACACGGATGACGCCCGCGGCGAGGTGGTCTCGGAGCCCCTGAGCCGGGCGATCGGCGACCGCTACCTGACTTATGCGCTCTCGACGATCATGCACCGCGCGCTGCCCGATGCGCGCGACGGGCTGAAGCCGGTCCACCGCCGCATTCTCTACGCCATGCGCGAGCTGCGGCTGGCCTCGACCGGGGGCTTCCGCAAGTCGGCCAAGATCTCCGGCGACGTGATGGGCAACTACCACCCCCATGGCGACGCCGCGATCTACGACGCGATGGCGCGGCTCGCGCAGGATTTCAACGTCCGCTACCCGCTGGTCGACGGGCAGGGGAACTTCGGCAATATCGACGGCGACAATCCCGCCGCCGCCCGCTACACCGAGGCCCGCATGACCGCCGCTGCCGAGGCGCTGCTGGAAGGGCTCGACGCCGACGCGGTCGATTACCGCGACAATTACGACGGCACGCTGCAGGAACCCGTCGTCCTGCCCGCCGCCTTCCCGAACCTTCTGGCCAACGGGGCGGCGGGTATCGCGGTCGGCATGGCGACCAACATCCCGCCCCACAATCTCGACGAGCTGATCGCGGCCTGCCTGCATCTCATCAAGGCGCCGAACGCCCGCGACGAGACGCTGATCGAGCATATTCCCGGGCCCGATTTTCCGACCGGCGGCGTCATCGTCGAGCCGCGCGAGAGCATCCTCGAAACCTACCGCACGGGTCGCGGCGCCTTCCGCCTGCGCGCCCGCCACGAGGTCGAGGATCTTGGCAAGGGCCAATGGCAGATCGTCGTCACCGAGATCCCGTACCAGGTGCAGAAGGGCAAGCTGATCGAGAAGCTGGCCGAGCTGGTGCTGGCCAAGAAGGTCCCGATCCTGGCCGATGTGCGCGACGAGAGCGCCGACGATATCCGCATCTTGCTGGAGCCGAAATCGCGCAACGTCGACCCCGACGTGCTGATGAACACGCTCTATCGGCTCTCGGACCTCGAGACGCGGTTCTCGCTCAACATGAACGTGCTGATCGACGGGGTGACGCCGCGCGTCTGTTCCCTGCGCGAGGTCTTGCAGGCCTTCCTCGACCACCGGCGCGACGTGTTGATCCGCCGCTCGCGGCACCGGATGGCCAAGATCGACCACCGGCTCGAGGTGCTGGAGGGCTTCATACTCGCCTATCTCAACCTCGACCGCGTGATCGACATCATCCGCTACGACGACGCCCCGAAAGAGGCGCTGATGTTCGAGCCTTGGGGCGACGGCTATATACGCGCAACGGACGAGGGCGACTACCGCTCGCCCTTGCCGTCCGACGGTCAGGCGTCGCTGACCGACGTGCAGGCCGAGGCGATCCTGAACATGCGCCTCCGCGCCCTGCGCCGGCTCGAGGAGATGGCGCTTCTGAAGGAGCGCGACGCCCTGATGGAGGAGCGGGCAGGGCTCGAGGATCTGCTCGAGAACGAAACCGTGCAATGGACCACCATCGCGTCCGAGCTGCGCGAGGTCCGCAAGGCCTTCGGCAAGTCCACCGATCTCGGTCGCCGCCGTTCGACCTTCGAGGACGCGGTCGAGGTGGCCGACGTGCCGCTCGAGGCGATGATCGAGCGCGAGCCGATCACCGTCGTCTGCTCGAAGATGGGCTGGGTGCGCGCGCTGTCGGGCCATCAGCCGCTCGACAAGGAGCTGAAGTTCAAGGACGGCGACGGGCCCGCCTTCCTGTTCCACGCCGAGACGACCGACAAGCTGATCGTCTGGGGCAGCGACGGGCGCGCCTACACGATCGGGGCCTCGACCCTGCCCGGCGGGCGCGGCATGGGCGAGCCGCTGCGCTTGATCGTCGACCTGCCCAACGAGACGGGCATCGTCGACATCCTGATCCACCGGCCGGGCCGTCGCCTGCTGCTCGCGTCCACGGCGGGCGACGGCTTCATAGTCCCCGAGGAGGAGATGGTCGCCATGCGCCGCGCGGGCAAGCAGGTGCTCAACATGCGCCCCGGCATCACCGCGCTGCGGCCCATCGCGGCCGAAGGCGACCACGTCGCCTGCATCGGCGAGAACCGCAAGATGCTGGTCTTCCCGCTGGCGGAGCTTCCCGAGATGCCGCGCGGCAAGGGCGTGCGCCTGCAGAAGTTCAAGGATGGCGGGCTGTCGGACGTGACTGTCATCACGCTGGCCGAGGGACTCAAGTGGTCCGATCCCGCCGGCCGCACACGTCATGAGCCGGACCTGACCGAATGGCTGGGCACCCGTGCGCAGGCCGGTCGCATGGCACCCCGCGGCTTTCCCCGCGACAATCGGTTCGGCTGAAACCGAATGGGCGTCGCGACCCTCGACACCTTGCGCGGCGACGTCGCGGGGACGCGGGGCGCGCTGCTCTGGCTGGTGCTGAAGACCACGATGCTCAGCGTCCTGACGCTCGGCCTATACTCATTCTGGTCGCGCACGCGGGTGCGCCGCTGGCTCTGGTCCTCGCTTCGCGTGGGCGGCGCGCCGCTGGAATATGCAGGCCAGCCGCTGGAGAAGCTGATGGGCTTCGTGATCGCCGCCGTCATCGTCGCGACTTATCTGGGCGTGATCGTCATGCTCCTGATCTTCGCCTCGCTGACGCTGTTCGAGGGCGTCGCCGCGGGCGGCGTCGCGGCGTTCCTCCTGCTGCTGCCGGTCTACTGGTTCGCCCAGTATCGCGGCATGCGCTACCTTTTGAACCACACCCGCTGGCGGGGCCTGTCCTTTGCGATGGTGCCCGGCGCCTACGGCTATGCATGGCGCGCGGTGGCGTGGTCGGCGGCGACGGTGCTCAGCCTCGGGATCGCGCTGCCATGGCGCACGCACCGCCTCTGGGCCTACCGGGTCGCACGGGCGAGCTTCGGCGACACCCGCTTCGCCCTCGCCACCACGGCCGGGCCGCTCGTCCGGGTCTGGCTGCCCGTCTGGGTAGGGCTCTGGCTGCTGGTCGGCGGGACGGCGGCCTTCGGATACGCTCTCTCCGACGGCGGCTCCGACGAGGAAGCGCTCGTCGGCTTCGTCCTGCTTTCGGCCCTCCCGGTGGCGGGCCTCGCCGCGCTTCTCTGGCTGCGCTGGCGCGTGCGCTCCTTCGAGATCCTCGCCTCCGCCATCCGCTTCGGCGAGAGCGCCACGCTGTCGGTCCGCCCGACCGTCCGCCGCATTTTCCGCATCCACCTTTTGGGTTGGATCGTCGTGGCCCTCCTCCTCCTCGCCCTCCTCTTTGCGCTGGGGCTCGCGCTGGGCCTCTTCGCGGTTGGCTGGCTGGCCAATATTCCCACCGACGGTGCCTTCGCCGAGCCGTCGCCCTACGCGCTCGCGGCGCTGGGGGTGCTGCTCTACCTGACGCTCTTCCTGATGCGCGGCGCTCTCCGCACGGCCTTCGTGACCTTCCCGCTGATTGCCCATGTCGGCGACACGCTGGTCGTCACGGGCGCCACGGCGGTCAACGCGACCGGGGCGGGCGAGCGCCAGCACATGGCCGATGCCGATGGCTTCGCGAACCTCTTCGACATGGGGTCCGGCATATGAGCGACGCCGCCTTCGCCGACTATTTCGACGGCACCCGCGCGCTCCGCCAGCGGGCGGAGATCCGGGTCTGGCAAGGCGATCTCCATATCGCGCTGCCCGATGGCGAGGCCGTGATCTGGCCCAGCGCCGCGATCCGGCAGCTTCGCGACCAGCCCGGCGGCGGGCTGACGGCCTATGGGCGCACCGGGGGCGACGATCGTCTGGTCGCCGAGGCCGCGGCCGCCGCCCTGATCGATGCGCAGGCCCCCTCGGCCGCGCGGGGGCTGCCGGGGCCACCGCTCGCGATCCGCGCGGCGGCCGTTCTCGTCGCCGGATGCGCGGCCATCGCGGCTCTGATCTGGATCGTCCTGCCCGCGCTCGCCTCGATCCTCGCCGAGGTGATGGACCCCGAGGCCGAGGTCGCGCTGGGCGAGCTGCATTTCGAGCAGACGCGCGTGATGTTCGGCGGTGCCACGCCCCTCGCGATCTGCGACGCGCCCGCAGGGCAGGCCGCGCTGGAGGCCATGGTTGCCCGCGTCGGAGCGGATCTCGATCTTCCCTATCCGATCGTCGCGACCGTGCTCGACGACCGCGAAGACCCGATCCTGAACGCCTATGCCGTGGCCGGCGGGCGCGTCACGTTCTTCCATTCCATGATCGTCGCGGCCGAACATCCCGACGAGATCGCCGCCGTCCTCGCCCACGAGATCGGCCATGTCGTCCACGACGATCCGGTGCGCGGGATGCTGCAACAGCTCTCGGGTCTGGCGGTGATTTCCGTGCTGCTGGGCGACATCACCGGCGGCGGGCTTCTGTCGGGCGCGACCAGCGGCGCGATCTTCGCGGGCTATTCGCGGGACGCCGAGACGCGGGCCGACATCTTCGCCGCGCGCCAGCTTCGCGCGCAGGGCCTGCCGCCCTCGGCACTCGGCCGGATGTTCGAGCGGCTGCGCGAGCGTTACGGCGATGTCGACGGCTTCGCGAGCCATTTCGCCAGCCACCCCCAACTGGCCGAGCGCATCCTCGCCGCCTCCGGTGCGGGCGATCCGCCCCCTGGCGCGCCGTCGCTCGCCCCCAAGGAATGGTCCGATCTCAAGGCGATCTGCCGGTGAAACTTGCCCCCGGCCGGACGCCCCGCTACGCAAGATGCGATATCGCCGCCAAGGGGTTCCCATGACCACAGATCTCAGCCGCCGCGCATTCGCGGGGCTCGCGCTCGGCGGGCTGGCCGGGTGCGCCGCCTCGGACCCCCTGACCGAAGCCCCTCGCGACATGGGGGATTTCCGGCTGGGCCTGACGATCGTCGTGGCCGACAAGGTCAAGAAGATCCCGCCCTCCCGCGACGCCACGAAAGAGGCGCTGATCGCCGCGATGACCGCCGAGATCGACCGCCGCTTCCGGCGCTACGACGGCGCGCGCGAATACCACATCGCGGTCGCCATCGACGGCTACGCGCTGGCGCCGCCGGGCATCCCGATCGTGCTGACGCCGAAATCGATCATGGTCGTCACCGCGAACCTCTGGACTGCCGATCCGCAGGAGAAGATCCGCGGCCCCGAACAGCTCACCACCTTCGAGGGGGCCGACACGCTCCTGCTCGGCTCCGGCCTCGTGAAAAGCGCCGACGAACAGCTCGCCACCCTGGCCCGCAACATGTCGGGCAAGATCCAGGCCTGGCTCCTGCGCGAGCCCGAGACCTTCGGCCTGCCGCCGCGCTGACCGGAGCCAACCGGGCCTTGCCTTTCGCACGGCCCACGGCTAGACGGCCCGCGATGTAATCAGGGGGTCCGCCACATCGGCCCCGACAAGCGCAGGGGCCCCTCATGGCGAAGGCAAAATTCGAACGCACGAAACCGCATGTGAACATCGGCACGATCGGTCACGTTGACCACGGCAAGACGACGCTGACGGCTGCGATCACGAAGTATTTCGGCGACTTCAAGGCGTATGACCAGATCGACGGCGCGCCCGAGGAGAAGGCCCGCGGGATCACGATCTCGACGGCGCATGTCGAGTACGAGACCGAGAACCGCCACTACGCGCATGTCGACTGCCCGGGCCACGCGGACTACGTCAAGAACATGATCACGGGGGCCGCCCAGATGGACGGCGCGATCCTCGTGGTGAACGCGGCCGACGGCCCGATGCCGCAGACGCGCGAGCACATCCTGCTCGGTCGCCAGGTCGGCATCCCGACCATGGTCGTCTACATGAACAAGGTTGACCAGGTCGACGACGAGGAGCTCCTGGAGCTCGTCGAGATGGAGATCCGCGAGCTTCTGTCGAGCTACGAGTATCCCGGCGACGACATCCCGGTCATCCCGGGCTCGGCGCTGGCGGCGATGGAAGGCCGCGACGAGGAGATCGGCGAGCAGTCGATCCGCAAGCTGATGGCGGCGGTGGACGAGTTCATCCCGACGCCCGAGCGCGCCGTGGACCAGCCGTTCCTGATGCCGGTCGAGGACGTGTTCTCGATCTCGGGTCGCGGCACGGTCGTGACGGGTCGCGTCGAGCGCGGCGTGATCAATGTCGGCGACGAGATCGAGATCGTGGGCATCCGGGACACCAAGAAGACGACCTGCACGGGCGTCGAGATGTTCCGCAAGCTGCTGGATCGCGGCGAGGCGGGCGACAACATCGGCGCGCTGCTGCGCGGCGTGGATCGGGACGGCGTCGAGCGGGGCCAGGTGCTCTGCAAGCCGGGCTCGGTGAAGCCGCACACGAAGTTCGAGGCCGAGGCCTACATCCTGACCAAGGACGAAGGCGGGCGCCACACGCCGTTCTTCGCCAACTACCGCCCGCAGTTCTACTTCCGGACGACGGACGTGACGGGGACGGTGCAGCTGGCCGAGGGCACGGAGATGGTGATGCCGGGCGACAACGTGTCGTTCGGGGTCGAGCTGATCGCGCCGATCGCGATGGAGCAGGGCCTGCGCTTCGCGATCCGCGAAGGCGGCCGCACGGTGGGTGCGGGCGTGGTCTCGAAGATCACCGACTGATCGCGGGGGCCCTTCGGGGCCGACCGCCACGGACACGGCGCAAGGGCTCCCCTCGGGGGGCCCTTGTTGCGTGAGGGGCACCCCCGCGACCCGCCCGCATCAAGGGCCCGCCCCAGCGAGGCCCTGCGGACGGCGGCCGGATCGCGCCGCGGCGAGGCCGAACCCCGCCACGAAAGAGGGCCGCCCCCGGAAGGCGCGGCCCTCGATGCGGGCGAGGTCGTGGGATCGCCGATGGGACGGCCCGGATCGGGCCGCCCGTCTGCGGGATCAGTTGTTGCGGATGATGGCCTCGATCTGGCCCTTCTTCTGCGAGTCCGCGTCGCTGCTGTCGACGATGGCCTTGATGGTCGCGATCTGGCCGAGGGTCAGATCGTCGCCCATCGAGGACGGGTCGATGCCGAGGCGCTCGAGATCGCTCATCAGCGCGGTTTGCAGCATGTTGAAGCCCTGGCTGGCGTGGCCGTCGGCGAGGGCGGCGCCCCCGGCGGACAGGGCGATGAGGACGGCGGCTGCGGTCATCTTGAGGTTCATGTCTTCTCTCCGATGTGTTCGGTGCGACGTCGGCCGGGTCATCCGACCGCTCGTCCCGGACCAGATGCCGCGCCGCCCGATCACGTGTCCCCAGACGAACCCGTGAGATCATGCGTCCGTGACTTGACCGTGACGCCGCCTTCGACGCAGGCGCGCGCCTACCCCATTGGCCGCCGACGCGGAGCCGCGACGGCCAACGAAAAAGGGCGACGCTTGCGCGCCGCCCCCAAATCTCGGTCGGAAGATCCGATCAGTTGGCGATGATCGCCTCGATCTGACCCTTCTGCTGGGCTTCGGCGCCGTCACCTTCCACGATCTCCTTGATCGCGGCGATCTGACCGAGGGTCAGGTCGTTCAGGGCGTCGGTCGGGATGCCCATGCGCTCGAAATCGCTCATCAGAGCGGTCTGCAGCATGTTGAAGCCTTCGCCCATCGTGGCGTGGGCGTCGGCCATGGCGGCGGAGGCGCCAAAGGTCAGGGCGGTGGCGGTGACGAGGGCGGTAAGCGTGCGGTTCATTGGTGTGCTCCTTAGGGGCAGTGGTCATAGAAAACACGGCGTGGTTGTCGTCGCGTCGGCAATACAACGGGGTCCCGATCCAAAGGTTCCGGCCCGTTGCAACATTTTCTTGCCAGCGAATTGCCGTCGCGTCGAGTCGTTGGCCGGGCGACGGCGGCGCCATCCCGCCCGCGCTTCCCCCTTGCACCCGTCGCGGCTGGGCCATATGCCCTGTCGCGCCTGCAGGGGTATAGCTCAGTTGGTAGAGCAGCGGATTCCAAATCCGCAGGTCTCGGGTTCGAATCCTGATGCCCCTGCCAGGCCCGCGAACCGCGACCGCCGACCGGCTTGCGCCGCCGGACCCCGGCGCCTATCTCCGGCAGGACCGATCCCGAGAGGCACGACATGGCCACCACCAACCCCATGCAGTTCATCCAGCAGACGCGGGCCGAGATCGGCAAGATCACGTGGCCGACACGCCGCGAGGTCCTGCTGACGACGGTGATGGTCTTCCTGCTGGCGATCCTGGCGGCGACCTTCTTCTTCTTCGTCGACTTCCTGATCCGGACGGGCCTGACGACGCTCTTGGGCGCATTCTGACTGCGCGCCCGCCCGCGCGGCCCGCGACCCTTGAATCCCGCCGGAGCGGGGGGTAGAGGGACCGGACTTCGAACCGGGCGGCGCGCATTGATTCGTGATGCGCGCTGTTTGACGTTTTGAGGCCGGTCGCCACGCGCGGTCGGACGATATTTTTAGAGACGAGCGAGGACGACCGGCAGATGGCGAAGCGATGGTATTCGGTCAGCGTGCTGTCCAACTTCGAGAAGCGCGTCGCGGAGCAGATCCGCACCGCGGTCGAGGAGCAGAACCTCGAGGACCAGATCGAAGAGGTGCTGGTCCCGACCGAAGAGGTGCTGGAGGTCCGTCGCGGCAAGAAGGTGACCTCCGAGCGGCGCTTCATGCCCGGCTACGTGCTGGTGCGGATGGAGATGTCGGACGAGGGCTATCACCTGGTCAACTCGATCAACCGCGTCACCGGCTTCCTCGGGCCGCAGGGTCGGCCGATGCCGATGCGCGATGCCGAGGTGAACCAGATCCTCAACCGCGTGCAGGAAGGCGAGGAGGCCCCACGGTCGCTCATCACCTTCGACGTGGGCGAGGACGTGAACGTGACCGACGGTCCGTTCGAGGGCTTCGCAGGCCAGGTCGAGGAGGTGGACGACGAAGCCCAGCTTCTCAAGGTCTCGGTCTCGATCTTCGGCCGGGCCACCCCGGTCGAGCTGAAATTCACGCAGGTCTCCAAGGCCGCGTGATAAACGGCCCCCGCGCCACGCGGGGGTCTCGGACGTGGGAGGCGACGGGCGATACGCCCCGGACCGAACCACGGCAAAGCGCCCTTCGGGGCATGTAGGGCGGGCCTGGTCCCGCCGCCGAAAAGGAGAGACGCATGGCGAAGAAACTCGTCGGCACCATGAAGCTGCAGATCCCTGCAGGTCAGGCCAATCCGTCGCCGCCCGTGGGCCCCGCCCTCGGTCAGCGCGGCATCAACATCATGGAATTCTGCAAGGCGTTCAACGCCAAGACGCAGGAGATGGAGCAGGGCGCCCCGTGCCCCACGGTGATCTCGTATTACCAGGACAAGTCCTTCACCATGGATATCAAGACGCCGCCCGCGTCCTATTATCTCAAGAAGGCCGCTGGCCTGAAGCCCGTGGGCAAGCGCAACCGTCCGCGCGGCGCCGAGACGCCGGGCCGCGAGACAATTGCCTCCGTCACCGTCAAGCAGGTGCGCGAGATCGCGGAAGCGAAGATGAAGGATCTGTCGGCGAATGACGTCGATCAGGCGATGAAGATCATCGTGGGCTCGGCGAAGTCCATGGGCATCGAGGTGAAGTGATGGCAAAGCTCGGAAAGCGCGCAAAGGCCGCCCGCGAGGCATTCGCCGGCAAGGAAAACGTATCCATCGACGAGGCCGTGAGCCTCGTGAAGGGCAATGCCAAGACGAAGTTCGACGAGACCGTCGAGATCGCGATGAACCTCGGGGTCGACCCGCGGCACGCCGACCAGATGGTCCGCGGCGTCGTGGCGCTCCCGAACGGGACCGGCAAGGACGTCCGCGTCGCCGTCTTCGCCCGCGGCCCCAAGGCCGAGGAGGCCGAGGCCGCCGGTGCCGACATCGTCGGTGCCGAGGACCTGATGGAGACGGTGCAGTCGGGCAAGATCGACTTCGACCGCTGCATTGCCACGCCCGACATGATGCCCATCTTGGGTCGTCTGGGCAAGGTTCTGGGCCCCCGGAACCTGATGCCGAACCCCAAGGTCGGGACGGTGACGATGGACGTGGCCCAGGCCGTCAAGGACGCCAAGGGCGGCCAGGTCCAGTTCAAGGCCGAGAAGAACGGCGTCGTCCACGCGGGCGTCGGCAAGGCCTCCTTCGACGAGGCCAAGCTGAAGGAGAACGTCATGGCGTTCGTCGACGCGGTCTCCAAGGCCAAGCCGACGGGGGCCAAGGGCTCCTACCTCAAGAAGATCTCGCTCAGCTCGACGATGGGGCCGGGCGTGTCGGTCAGCGTCGAGAGCGCGACGGGCAACGATCCGGCCGCCTGATCGCGGCGCGACCCTATCGGAACCGGTGGAACGGCGGGGCAGGATGCCCCGCCGTTTCGCGTTTGCGGCATGGATCGGGCGGGCGCGATGCCGCAGCTGCGAGGATTTGCCCTTTCCATTCGGGCGCGATCATCCTAAGAGGCCCCCCGACGACCCGGACGGATTGCTTCGCCCGGGTCGTTGATTCGTCCGAGACGGTGGGTGGCTTCGGCCGTAAGTCCTGCCCGAGACGGGAAAAGACATTCCGGCCCCGATTTCCGGGACCCTGGGCTGCGCTGACCCGTAAGGACTTCTTGTCGTGCATTCGCGCGACGAAAGAGAGCCGGGGGGGTCCGCCCCTCCATCGTGGGGTTTCCCCGCGAGACTTGGAGAAGAACTGTGGATAGAGCCCAGAAAGAGAAAGTGGTCGAGGAACTCGGCCAGATCTTCGAAAGCTCTGGCGTCGTGGTGGTCAGCCGCTACGAGGGCATGACAGTCGCCGAGATGCAGGACCTTCGCTCGCAAATGCGCGAAGCGGGTGGTTCGGTTCGCGTCGCCAAGAACAAGCTCGCCAAGATCGCCCTTGAGGGGAAGGCTGCCAGCAGCATTTCCGACTTCCTCACGGGCATGACCGTACTCGCCTATTCCGAGGACCCCGTGGCTGCGGCCAAGGTCATCGACGCGTATGCCAAGGACAACTCCAAGCTGGAGATCCTGGGCGGCGCGATGGGTGAGAACGCTCTGGACGTCGAAGGTGTGAAAGCCGTCGCGAAGATGCCCAGCCGCGAGGAGCTCATCGCTTCCATCGTGGGCTGCATCGGCGCGCCTGCCTCGAACATCGCCGGCGCCATCGGCGCGCCTGCTTCGAACATCGCGAGCATCCTGTCGACCATCGAGGAGAAGGCCGCCTGAGGCCCATCCCGTCATCCCTCGTCGTGGTCTTGAACGACACGGCACCGGAACACATCTAAACGAACTGGAAATCGAACAATGGCTGATCTGAAAAAACTCGCCGAAGACATCGTGGGCCTGACCCTTCTGGAAGCCCAGGAACTGAAGACCATCCTCAAGGACGAATACGGCATCGAGCCCGCCGCCGGTGGCGCGGTCATGATGGCCGGTCCCGCGGGCGACGCCGGTGGCGCCGCCGCCGAGGAGCAGACCGAATTCGACGTCATCCTGAAGTCGGCCGGCGCCTCCAAGATTAACGTGATCAAGGAAGTCCGCGGCATCACGGGTCTGGGTCTGAAGGAAGCCAAGGATCTGGTCGAAGCCGGCGGCAAGGCCGTCAAGGAAGGCGTCGACAAGGCCGAGGCCGAAGACATCAAGGCCAAGCTGGAAGCGGCTGGCGCCGAAGTCGAACTGAAGTAAGGCGGGGACAACCCGCCTGACGGGCGCCGGTCGCGCGGGGATCTCCCCGCCGCCCCGTCCGAGAGCGAACGACACGGGTGGTCCCGCCGCATGCGGGGCCACCCCTTCCTGTCCCGGCAAGCCCCTTTTCGGGGGCTTTCCAGGTCAGGAGGCGGAAACGGGGGCGCGTCCGTGGGACGATGCGCCAGATGGTTTCCCCTCGCACGACCCTTCGCTGGCCCACGGCGTCCGCAGCCCCGACGGACGCCCGTGCGCGCGAAACCGAGAGAAAGAGACCATCCATGGCTCAGATGCAGGCATCCCCCAAGCGGATTCGGCGTTACTACGGCAAGCTCGAGGAAGTCCTCCAGATGCCGAACCTCATCGAGGTTCAGAAGTCTTCCTACGACCTGTTCCTGAATTCCGGCGACCAGCCCGAGCCCTCCGAGGGCGAGGGCCTGATGGGCACCTTCCAGTCGGTCTTCCCGATCAAGGACTTCAATGAGACGGCGGTGCTCGAATTCGTCAAGTACGAGCTCGAGGAGCCCAAGTACGACGTCGAGGAATGCCAGCAGCGCGACATGACCTACTCGGCCCCGCTGAAGGTCACCCTGCGCCTGATCGTGTTCGATGTGGACGAGGATACCTCGGCCAAGTCCGTCAAGGACATCAAGGAGCAGGACGTGTTCATGGGCGACATGCCCCTGATGACGCCCAACGGCACCTTCATCGTCAATGGCACCGAGCGGGTCATCGTTTCCCAGATGCACCGTTCGCCGGGCGTGTTCTTCGACCATGACAAGGGCAAGACGCACTCGTCGGGCAAGCTGCTGTTCGCCTGCCGCATCATTCCCTATCGCGGCTCCTGGCTCGACTTCGAGTTCGACGCCAAGGACCTTGTCTTCGCGCGCATCGACCGCCGCCGGAAGCTGCCGGTGACGACGCTGCTCTATGCCCTCGGTATGGATCAGGAAGCGATCGTGAACACCTATTACGACACCGTGACCTACACCCATCGCAAGGGTGAGGGCTGGGCCACGAAGTTCTTCCCCGAGCGCTATTCCGGCACCCGGCCGGCGATGGATGTCATCGACGCCGCCACCGGCGAGGTCGTGATCGAGGCGGGCAAGAAGGTCACCCCGCGGCAGGTCAAGAAGCTGCGCGAAGAGGCCAAGGTCGAGGAAATCCTCGTGCCGTTCGACGCCATCATCGGCAAGTTCGCCGCGCGCGATATCATCGACGAGACCAACGGCGCCATTTTCGTCGAGGCCGGCGACGAGCTGACCTGGGAGCTGGACAAGGCGGGCGAAGTGTCCGGCGGCACCCTCAAGGAGCTGCTGGACGCCGGTATCGAGACGCTGCCGGTGCTCGACATCGACAACGTCACCGTGGGTCCGTACATCCGCAACACGCTGGCCGCGGACAAGAACCTCGGCCGCGAGACCGCGCTGATGGACATCTACCGCGTCATGCGCCCGGGCGAGCCGCCCACCGTCGACGCCGCCCAGACGCTGTTCGACCAGCTCTTCCGCGACAGCGAGCGCTATGACCTCTCGGCCGTGGGCCGGGTCAAGATGAACATGCGTCTCGACCTTGATGCCGACGACACCATCCGGACCCTGCGCAACGAGGACATCCTCGCCTGCATCAAGGCCCTCGTGGAGCTGCGCGACGGTCGCGGCGAGATCGACGACATCGACCATCTCGGCAACCGCCGGGTGCGCTCGGTCGGCGAGCTGATGGAGAACCAGTACCGGGTCGGCCTTCTGCGGATGGAGCGCGCCATCAAGGAGCGCATGTCCTCGGTCGAGATCGACACGGTGATGCCGCAGGACCTGATCAACGCGAAGCCCGCGGCCGCCGCGGTGCGCGAGTTCTTCGGCTCGTCGCAGCTGTCGCAGTTCATGGACCAGACCAACCCGCTGTCCGAGGTGACGCACAAGCGTCGCCTCTCGGCGCTTGGACCGGGTGGTCTCACGCGCGAGCGTGCGGGCTTCGAGGTGCGCGACGTGCACCCGACCCACTACGGCCGGATGTGCCCGATCGAGACGCCGGAAGGCCCGAATATCGGCCTGATCAACTCGCTCGCGACCTTCGCGCGTGTGAACAAGTACGGCTTTATCGAGACGCCTTACCGCAAGGTGGTCGACGGGCAGGTGACGGACGACGTCCAGTACATGTCCGCCACCGAGGAGATGCGTCACACCGTGGCGCAGGCCAACGCGCAGCTGACCGATGACAAGCGGTTCCAGAACGAGCTGGTCTCGACCCGCCAGTCCGGCGACTACATGCTGCAATCGCGCGACAACGTGGACCTGATCGACGTGTCCCCGAAACAGCTGGTCTCCGTCGCCGCGGCGCTGATCCCGTTCCTCGAGAACGACGACGCCAACCGCGCGCTGATGGGCTCGAACATGCAGCGCCAGGCCGTGCCGCTCCTGCGGGCGGACGCACCCTTCGTGGGCACCGGCATGGAAGCGGTCGTCGCCAAGGATTCCGGTGCGGCCATCATGGCCAAGCGCGGCGGCGTCATCGACCAGGTCGATGCGCAGCGGATCGTCGTGCGCGCCACCGAGGATCTCGAGCTGGGCGATGCGGGCGTGGACATCTACCGCCTGCGCAAGTTCCAGCGCTCCAACCAGAACACCTGCATCAACCAGCGTCCGCTGGTGAAGGTCGGCGACACGGTCACCAAGGACGAAGTCCTGGCCGACGGTCCGTCCACCGACATGGGTGAGCTGGCGCTCGGCAAGAACGTGGTCGTCGCGTTCATGCCGTGGAACGGCTACAACTACGAGGACTCCATCCTCATCTCCGAGCGGATCGCCCGCGACGACGTCTTCACCTCGATCCATATCGAGGAGTTCGAGGTCGCCGCGCGTGACACCAAGCTCGGACCCGAGGAGATCACCCGCGACATCCCGAATGTCGGCGAGGAGGCGCTGCGCAACCTCGACGAGGCGGGCATCGTCTATATCGGCGCCGACGTGGAGCCGGGCGATATCCTGGTGGGCAAGATCACCCCCAAGGGCGAAAGCCCGATGACGCCGGAAGAGAAGCTCCTCCGCGCCATCTTCGGTGAGAAGGCCTCGGACGTGCGCGACACCTCGCTGCGCGTGAAGCCGGGCGACTACGGCACGGTCGTGGAAGTCCGCGTCTTCAACCGTCACGGCGTCGAGAAGGACGAGCGCGCGCTCCAGATCGAGCGCGAGCAGGTCGAGCGTCTCGCGCGCGACCGTGACGACGAGCGCGAGATCCTGGACCGCAACATCTATGCGCGCCTCCGCGGCATGATCGAGGGCCAGAAGGGCGTGAAGGGTCCCAAGGGCTTCAAGTCCGGCTCCAAGGTCGATGACGCGGCCCTGTCGGCGCTGACCTATGGCCAGTGGTGGCAGATCGCCGTCGAGGACGAGGGCACCGCCCAGCAGGTCGAGGCCCTCAACGAGCAGTACGAGATCCAGAAGCGCGCCCTCGAGGCCCGGTTCGAGGACAAGGTCGAGAAGGTCCGCCGCGGCGACGATCTGCCGCCGGGCGTGATGAAGATGGTCAAGGTCTTCATCGCCGTGAAGCGCAAGCTTCAGCCGGGCGACAAGATGGCCGGCCGTCACGGCAACAAGGGCGTCATCTCGAAGGTCGTGCCGATGGAGGACATGCCGTTCCTCGCAGACGGCACGCCGGTCGACTTCGTGCTGAACCCGCTGGGTGTGCCCTCGCGCATGAACGTGGGCCAGATCCTCGAGACCCACATGGGCTGGGCCGCGCGCGGCATGGGCCTGCAGATCGACGAGGCGCTGGACGAGTTCCGCCGCTCCGGCGACCTGACGCCGGTCCGCGACGCCATGAAGATCGCCTATGGCGAGGAGGCCTACGAGGAGCATCTGGCCAAGATGGGCGAGGACGGTCTTGTCGAGGCGGCGTCCAACGTCACCCACGGCGTGCCGATCGCGACCCCCGTCTTCGACGGCGCCAAGGAAGGGGACGTCAACGACGCCCTGACCCGCGCGGGCTTCGACACGTCGGGCCAGTCGGACCTGTTCGACGGGCGCTCGGGCGAGAAGTTCTCGCGCCAGGTGACCGTCGGGGTGAAGTACCTGCTCAAGCTGCACCACCTGGTGGACGACAAGATCCACGCGCGTTCGACCGGGCCTTACAGCCTCGTCACGCAGCAGCCCCTGGGCGGTAAGGCGCAGTTCGGCGGCCAGCGCTTCGGCGAGATGGAGGTCTGGGCGCTCGAAGCCTACGGCGCGGCCTACACCCTGCAGGAGATGCTGACGGTGAAGTCCGACGACGTGGCCGGGCGGACCAAGGTCTACGAGAGCATCGTCAAGGGCGAGGACAATTTCGAGGCGGGCGTTCCCGAGAGCTTCAACGTGCTCGTCAAGGAAGTCCGCGGCCTCGGCCTGAACATGGAACTCCTGGATGCGGAGGAAGACAGCGAGTGATCGCGCGGCGGTGCGTGCCGAGCACGCACCCTACGCCCGGTAGGGTGCGTGGTTTCCACGCACCGCTCCTCTTCCAACGCACCCTTTTCACAAAGGTATCAAGATGAACCAGGAACTGACGAACAACCCGTTCAACCCGATCGCGCCCCAGAAGGTCTTCGACGAGATCAAGGTCTCGCTGGCCTCGCCCGAGCGGATCCTCTCGTGGTCCTACGGCGAGATCAAGAAGCCCGAGACCATCAACTACCGGACGTTCAAGCCCGAGCGTGACGGCCTGTTCTGCGCGCGCATCTTCGGTCCGATCAAGGATTACGAGTGCCTCTGCGGCAAGTACAAGCGCATGAAGTATCGCGGCGTCGTCTGCGAGAAATGCGGCGTCGAGGTCACCCTCCAGAAGGTCCGCCGCGAGCGGATGGGCCATATCGAGCTGGCCTCGCCGGTCGCCCATATCTGGTTCCTCAAGTCGCTGCCGTCGCGCATCGGCCTGATGCTGGACATGACGCTGCGCGACCTCGAGCGGATCCTCTACTTCGAGAACTACGTCGTGATCGAGCCCGGCCTGACGGACCTCACCTACGGACAGCTGATGTCCGAGGAGGAGTTCATGGACGCGCAGGACGCTTATGGCGCCGACGCGTTCCAGGCCAATATCGGCGCGGAAGCCATCCGCGAGATGCTGGCGGCGATCGACCTCGAGCAGGAGGCCGCCACCCTTCGTGAAGACCTGAAGGAAGCCACGGGCGAGCTGAAGCCGAAGAAGATCATCAAGCGCCTGAAGATCGTCGAGAGCTTCATCGAATCCGGCAACCGTCCGGAGTGGATGATCCTGACCGTGATCCCGGTCATCCCGCCCGAGCTGCGCCCGCTGGTGCCGCTGGATGGCGGCCGCTTCGCGACGTCGGACCTCAACGACCTCTATCGCCGGGTCATCAACCGCAACAACCGCCTCAAGCGGCTGATCGAGCTGCGCGCGCCCGACATCATCGTGCGCAACGAAAAGCGGATGCTGCAGGAATCCGTCGATGCGCTCTTCGACAACGGCCGCCGCGGCCGGGTCATCACGGGGGCCAACAAGCGCCCGCTCAAGTCGCTCTCGGACATGCTCAAGGGCAAGCAGGGCCGCTTCCGCCAGAACCTTCTGGGCAAGCGCGTCGACTTCTCGGGCCGCTCGGTCATCGTGACCGGCCCGGAGCTCAAGCTGCATCAGTGCGGCCTGCCCAAGAAGATGGCGCTCGAGCTCTTCAAGCCGTTCATCTACTCGCGGCTCGAGGCCAAGGGCCTCTCATCGACCGTCAAGCAGGCGAAGAAGCTGGTCGAGAAGGAGCGTCCCGAGGTCTGGGACATCCTCGACGAGGTCATCCGTGAGCACCCGGTTCTGCTGAACCGTGCGCCCACGCTGCACCGTCTCGGCATCCAGGCGTTCGAGCCCGTGCTGATCGAGGGCAAGGCGATCCAGCTGCACCCGCTGGTCTGCTCGGCCTTCAACGCCGACTTCGACGGCGACCAGATGGCCGTCCACGTGCCGCTGAGCCTCGAGGCGCAGCTGGAATGCCGCGTCCTGATGATGTCGACCAACAACGTGTTGTCGCCCGCCAACGGCGCGCCGATCATCGTGCCGTCGCAGGACATGATCCTGGGGCTCTACTACGTCTCGATGGAACGGGCCGGCATGAAGGGCGAGGGCATGATCTTTTCGTCCGTCGACGAGGTCACGCACGCGCTCGACGCGGGCGAGGTGCATCTGCACGCCAAGATCAAGGCGCGTGTCACCCAGATCGACGAAATGGGCGAGGAAGTCGGCGTCATCTTCGACACGACGCCGGGCCGCGTGCGCCTCGGCTCCATGCTGCCGCTCAACGCCAAGGCGCCGTTCGACCTCGTCAACCGGCTCCTGCGCAAGAAGGAAGTCCAGCAGACCATCGACACCGTCTACCGCTATTGCGGCCAGAAGGAGTCGGTCATCTTCTGCGACCAGATCATGACCCTCGGCTTCCGCGAGGCGTTCAAGGCGGGCATCTCGTTCGGCAAGGACGACATGGTCATTCCCGACGCCAAGTGGCCCGTCGTCGAGGCGACGCGCGACCAGGTCAAGGATTTCGAGCAGCAGTACATGGACGGCCTGATCACCCAGGGCGAGAAGTACAACAAGGTCGTGGACGCCTGGTCGAAGTGTAACGACAAGGTCACCGAGGCCATGATGTCCACGATCTCGGTCGCGGGCGTGGACGAGAACGGGGCCGAGAACGAGCCGAACTCCGTCTACATGATGGCCCATTCCGGCGCCCGTGGCTCGGTCACCCAGATGAAGCAGCTGGGCGGGATGCGCGGCCTGATGGCCAAGCCGAATGGCGACATCATCGAGACGCCGATCATCTCGAACTTCAAGGAAGGCCTGACCGTGCTGGAGTACTTCAACTCCACACACGGCGCGCGGAAGGGTCTGTCGGACACGGCGCTCAAGACCGCCAACTCGGGTTACCTGACGCGGCGTCTCGTGGACGTGGCGCAGGACTGCATCGTCCGCATGGACGATTGCGGGACCGAGAAGGCGATCACCGCATCGGCCGCCGTCAACGACGGCGAAGTCGTCGCCACCCTGGCCGAGCGCGTGCTGGGCCGGGTCGCGGCCGACGACGTCGTCCGCCCCGGCACCGAGGAGGTCATCGTCAAGGCCGGCGAGCTCATCGACGAGCGAACCGCCGACATCATCGACCAGGCGCAGGTGCAGTCCATGCGCATCCGCTCGCCGCTGACCTGCGAGGCCGAGGAGGGCGTTTGCGCGTCCTGCTACGGACGTGACCTCGCGCGCGGCACCAAGGTGAACCAGGGCGAGGCCGTCGGCATCATCGCGGCCCAGTCCATCGGCGAGCCGGGCACCCAGCTGACGATGCGGACCTTCCACATCGGCGGCGTCGCCCAGGGCGGACAGCAATCCTTCATGGAAGCCTCCGCCGAGGGCACCGTCGCGTTCCAGAACGCCAACACGCTCAAGAACGAGGCGGGTGGCATCGTCGTGATGGGTCGCAACATGACCCTCGCGATCATGGACGAGAATGGCGAGGAGCGGGCCTCCCACAAGCTGGGCTACGGCACGACCCTGCACGTTACCGACGGGGCCAAGGTCGCGCGCGGTGACAAGCTCTACGAATGGGACCCGTTCACCCTGCCGATCATCGCCGAAAGCGACGGCAAGGCGAAGTTCGTCGATCTCTATGCGGGCATCTCGGTGCGCGACGAGACCGACGACGCCACCGGCATGACCCAGAAGATCGTGTCCGACTGGCGCTCCGCGCCCAAGGGCTCCGATCTCAAGCCGCAGGTCATCGTGGCCGGCGAGGATGGCGAGCCCGTCCGCAACGAGGCCGGCAATCCGATCACCTACGAGATGTCGGTGGACGCGATCCTGTCGGTCGAGGACGGCCAGATGCTGAAGGCGGGCGACGTCGTCGCGCGTATTCCGCGCGAAGGCACCAAGACCAAGGACATCACGGGCGGCCTGCCGCGCGTGGCGGAACTGTTCGAGGCCCGCAAGCCCAAGGACAACGCGATCATCGCGGAGGCCGACGGCACGGTGAAGTTCGGCAAGGACTACAAGAACAAGCGCCGGATCACGGTCATCCCGTCCGACGACAGTCTCGAGCCGATCGACTACATGGTGCCCAAGGGCAAGCACATCCCGGTGGCCGAGGGCGATTTCGTCCAGCGCGGCGACTACATCATGGATGGCAACCCCGCGCCGCATGACATCCTGCGGATCCTGGGCGTCGAGGCGCTGGCCGATTACCTGATCGACGAAGTGCAGGACGTGTATCGACTGCAGGGCGTGAAGATCAACGACAAGCATATCGAGGTGATCGTCCGGCAGATGCTCCAGAAGTGGGAGATCCTCGATAGCGGCGACACGACGCTCCTCAAGGGCGAGAATGTCGACAAGGCCGAGCTGGTCGAAGCCAACGAGAAGGCCGAGAAGCGGGGCGATCGTCCCGCGCGGGCCGAGCCGATCCTGCTCGGCATCACGAAGGCGTCGCTCCAGACCCGTTCGTTCATCTCCGCCGCCTCCTTCCAGGAGACGACGCGCGTCCTGACCGAGGCTTCGGTGCAGGGCAAGAAGGACAAGCTGGTCGGCCTCAAGGAGAACGTCATCGTCGGCCGCCTGATCCCGGCGGGCACCGGTGGCGCGACCCAGGCGATGCGCGCCATCGCCACCGCGCGCGACAGCGTCGTGATCGAGGAGGCCCGCGCCGAGGCCGAGAAGGCTGCGGCACTGGCTGCCCCGACCGAGGAGCCTTCCGCCGAGGATGTCTTCGCCGAGACCGCCGAGGAGCCCGCCGCCGAGGAGTGATCCCCGGCCGCATGGCAAGAAGAAATACCCCCGCCGGAGCGATCCGGCGGGGTTTTTCGTCCGGGGGCGACGCCGGCCCAGTGCCCGGCCCGCGGGCGTCCCGGTATCCTTCCGCGCCACACAGCGTCCCGATCCATCGGACCAAAGCCATTCGGCACGCTCGTTCACGCCCCATTAACCGCTCGGCCCCAGAACCATCCCCGCGATCGCACCCGGCGGGACTGACACCCCGCCATTTCGACAGGACGACCCCACACCTGCCCGGACGAGGGCGGGGTCACCGGGGTCGGGCCCGACCTCGACCGACCGGCGCGGCGACATCCGCGTCGACACCGATGGGGCGTCCACCCGAAACGGGGCGGGCCCGCCCAACCCATCCATCACCGAGACCCATGACGGGCCGCACTGGCCCCGACCGGCGATAGGACTTGCCCGGTTCCCGCACCCGTGCGAGCGATCCGCCATGGCCATCGTCAACCAGATCATCGGCGTCCTGCGCTTCTCCTACCCGGCGAAGGAAGGCTTCTCAGTCTCCGGGCTGGACGAGGCTCAGCTGGAGCGGCACCTCTACGAACCCGGCCGGATCGAGACCCGGTTCCGCTATCTCGAGACGATCACCCTGCCGTCGCTCGCCGCCCAGACCGACCCGGCGTTCCGCTGCGTGATCCTCGCCGGGACGACGCTGCCGATACGGCATCGCAAGCGGCTGCGCGGCCTCGAGGAGACCTATCCCTTCCTAAAGATCGTCTTCATGGAGCGGATGGGCGCGCTGGCCGCGGGCAAGCGCAGCTTCCGGCGCGGCCTCGACGACGGCACCACCCATGTCACCGGCTTTCGCATCGACGACGACGATGCCGTGGCGGTCGACTACATCGCCCGCACGCGCGACCTCTCGGACCGGCTTCTGGCCGCGGGGCTGGCCGAGGGGCCGACCACGCTCAGCTTCATGCGCGGTATCTACTGGGACCTCCATGATCCCTCCGAACCCTTTCACGAATTCCGCGAGCCGCAGCCCCTCGGCCTCGCCTGCGCGATGATCACCACAGCCGATTTGCCGACCTGCATCTTTCGCTACAACCATCGCCGGCTGCCCTGCCACGTCCCCGGCTTCACCCTGCCCGGAGACGCGCAGATGTTCCTCAGGACGCTGCACGACCACAACGACAGCGGCCGCTCCATCCCGCCCCACGCGACCCCCATGACCACCCGCAAGGGCCGCAAGCTGATGGTCGAGCGCTTCGGCCTCGACGCCGATGCGGCGCTCGCGCTGATGCCCGCGCCGCCGCAGGACTGACATGCAAGACAACCTGAAGGGTGCGTTCCTGATGATGGGCGCGATGGCGACGTTCACCATGAACGACGCGGCGCTGAAATGGCTGGCCGAGGATCTGCCCGCCTTCCAGGTCACGTTCCTGCGCGGCTGTGTGGCCACGACGCTGATCGTCCTGTTGTCCTGGGCGATGGGCACGCTCGGCCGCGGCATCGCGCGGGCCGACCGTCCTTGGGCCTTCGGGCGCTCGGCGGCCGAGACGGCGGCGTTCCTGCCGTTCCTGCTGGCACTCCAGAACATGCCGCTGGCCAATATCACCGCGATCCTCGCCGCGCTCCCGCTGTCGATCACGGCCGCGGGCGCGCTCTTTCTGGGCGAGCGGGTCGGCTGGCGGCGCTGGACCGCGATCGGGGTCGGGCTGGTCGGGGTCCTGTTGATCGTGCGGCCGGGGACCGAGGGCTTCAACGCGTGGTCTGCCGTCGCGATGATTACCGTCGTGCTGGCCACGGCGCGCGATCTGCTGACGCGGCGCCTGTCGCGGGCGACGCCGTCGCTCAATGTCGCGGCGATCACGGCGGCGATGGTGACGCTGCTGGGCCTGGCGCTGTCGCTGGCCGAGCCGTGGGGCCGGCCGACGGCAGGGCAGGGCGGCATGATCCTCGCCGCCGCGGGCTTCATCTTCGCGGCCTATCTCTGTTCGGTCATGGCGATGCGCGTGGGCGAGGTCGGGGCCGTCACGCCCTTCCGCTACACCTCGCTGGTCTGGGCGCTCATCCTCGGCTGGCTCGTCTTTGGCGACTGGCCCGCGACGCTGACCCTCGTCGGGGCGGCGCTGATCGCGGCGACGGGGCTCTATACCCTCTGGCGCGAAGGCCGGGTGGCATCCGTCCCTCGTGCGGTCGGCCCTCGCTAAATTGCGGCGAAACTCGCCGCCAGCGCGTCGAGGTCCAGTCCGAACCGGTCCCGCAGGTCGGTCCGCTCCTCCGAGGTGGCATGCACGAGGCGGTCGAGCTGCCCGGGCATCGGGCTGTCATTCGTCCCGTCCACGCCCCGCAGCCACATCGGCGCGTCCGGGATCGTCACCGAGGGCATCAGCGCGCCGACGCGGTGATGCGGGAAATGGATCGCCGTGCGCCGGATCGACGGCTTCAGGAACAGCGCCTGCGCCACACCCAGATGGCTGCGCGTCGCGGATTGCACCAGCGGGCCCTGGGGCGTGGGGCGCATCACGTAGCCGCGGCTGAAATCGATCGCCAAGCGGCCATGTCGTTCCCAGAGCGGGCGAACCTCGCCGAAGATGCGCCGGGCGCGTTCGACGAAGGTCCGCGCCACGCCGTCATCGTCATCCTGTCGGAACTGCATCACCGGCGGCCCGTCCGGGTCGATCCGGTCGTTGACGATCGCCTCCATCGCGTGGCGCTGGTTTTCGGGCGGATGGAAGATCAGCTCGGCCTGAGGCAGGGCGGCGACCAGTGCCACCAGCCGCCCGCGCCACGGCTCGGGCAGGGCATCGCCGGTGATGACGAGAACGCGGAAATCGCCGTCCGTCTGGGCCGCCAGCGTCCGCAGACAGACATGCTCCAGCGTCCGAAACCGTGCCTCCAGCCGGTCGGGCGCCCAGAGATGTGCCTGCCGTTCGGTGACGCTGTCGTGCTCGATCTGGAAGCCGCCGGAGCCGGGATAGGCGAAGCGGGTGATGGCGATGATCTGCAGATCGGACATGGCGGCGACGGTGCCTGCAAACACGGGGGCCGACAAGCGCGTGGCCTGCGTTGACACCCCACCGCGATTCCCCTATCAGGCCCGCAATTCGGTCCGGGTGCGCGTCGCGCGCCCGTGTCGGCAAGCCAGAACCGTCGCACACGATCCGGGATACTGTTTCCCGCATCCTCTGTCACCCAACCGCATCGTCCAGGTCGGAATTCCGGGCGGATGCGGCCATCGGTCTTTGGCGCGTCGGGGTCCGGACGAGAGATTTGAACGTGAACGATAGACGGGGACACCCCACATGCCGACGATCCAGCAGCTGATCCGCAAGCCGCGTCAGCCCAAGCGCAAGACCTCGAAATCCCTCCACCTCGAGGGTTGCCCGCAGAAGCGCGGCGTCTGCACGCGCGTCTACACCACTACCCCAAAGAAGCCGAACTCGGCCATGCGGAAGGTCGCCAAGGTGCGCCTGACCAATGGTTACGAGGTCATCTCCTACATCCCGGGCGAGAGCCACAACCTGCAGGAGCACTCGGTCGTGCTGATCCGCGGGGGCCGGGTGAAGGACCTTCCGGGCGTGCGCTACCACATCCTGCGCGGCGTGCTCGACACGCAAGGCGTCAAGGATCGCCGTCAGCGCCGCTCCAAGTACGGCGCCAAGCGTCCGAAGTGAGACCGGGTCCCGCCCAATTCTGATGCGGGGCGCCGTGCCGCCCCGCCCGCCGCATTCAAACGAAGGATACACCGATGTCCCGCCGCCACGCCGCTGAAAAGCGCGAAGTTCTGCCCGACGCCAAGTATGGCGACAAGGTGCTGACGAAGTTCATGAACAACCTGATGATCGACGGCAAGAAGGCCGTCGCCGAGCGCATCGTCTACAACGCGATGGATCGGGTCGAGACCAAGATCAAGCGCTCGCCCATCGAGGTGTTCGCCGAGGCCCTCGACAACATCAAGCCGTCGGTCGAGGTGCGCTCGCGCCGCGTCGGCGGTGCCACCTACCAGGTGCCCGTCGAGGTCCGCCCCGAGCGCCGCGAGGCGCTGGCGATCCGCTGGCTGATCAACGCCGCCCGCTCGCGCAACGAGAACACTATGGAAGAGCGTCTGGCCGGTGAGCTGATCGACGCCGTCCAGTCCCGTGGCTCCGCCGTCAAGAAGCGCGAAGACACCCACAAGATGGCCGACGCCAACAAGGCGTTCAGCCACTACCGCTGGTGACCCGCCGCACCTATCTGACGTTCTGATCACGGGGGCCCGTCCGGGGCCCCCGAACCTGTTTTCTCCTCCATTCAGAGGTACGAGCCCATGGCCCGCGACTATCCCCTCGAACGCTACCGCAACTTCGGCATCATGGCCCATATCGATGCCGGCAAGACGACCTGCTCGGAGCGTATCCTGTTCTACACCGGCAAGTCCCACAACATCGGCGAGGTCCATGACGGCGCCGCCACGATGGACTGGATGGAGCAGGAGCAGGAGCGGGGCATCACGATCACGTCCGCCGCGACGACGACATTCTGGCAGCGCCAGGAAGAGCCGACCGCCGACGGCACGTCCGACACCAAGTACCGGATGAACATCATCGACACGCCCGGCCACGTCGACTTCACCATCGAAGTCGAGCGCTCGCTCGCCGTGCTCGACGGCGCGGTCGCCGTGCTCGACGCCAATGCCGGTGTCGAGCCCCAGACCGAGACCGTCTGGCGCCAGGCCGACCGCTACAAGGTTCCGCGGATGGTGTTCGTCAACAAGATGGACAAGATCGGCGCCGACTTCTTCAACTGCGTCCGCATGATCGAGGACCGCACCGGTGCCCGCGCCGTGCCCGTCGGCATCCCGATCGGCGCCGAGACCGAGCTCGAGGGCCTCATCGACCTGGTCACCATGGAAGAGTGGGTCTGGGAAGGCGAAGACCTCGGCGCGTCCTGGATCAAGAAGCCCATCCGCGACAGCCTCAAGGCCATGGCCGACGAGTGGCGCGGCAAGATGATCGAAGCCGCCGTCGAAATGGACGACGACGCGATGGAAGCGTACCTCATGGACGCCGCCGAGCCGGACGTCGACACGCTGCGCAAGCTGCTCCGCAAGGGCACGCTCTCGATGTCCTTCGTTCCGGTGCTGGGTGGGTCCGCGTTCAAGAACAAGGGCGTCCAGCCCCTGCTCAACGCGGTCATCGACTACCTGCCGTCGCCGCTCGATGTCGTCGACTACATGGGCTTCAAGCCCGGCGACGAGGAGGAAGTGCGCAACATCCCCCGTCGTGCCGACGACTCGATGCCGTTCTCGGGCCTCGCGTTCAAGATCATGAACGACCCCTTCGTGGGCTCGCTCACCTTCACGCGCATCTACTCGGGCAAGCTCGAGAAGGGTGACACGCTCCAGAACACCACCAAGGGCAAGAAGGAGCGCGTCGGACGGATGATGATGATGCACTCCAACAACCGTGAAGAGATCACCGAGGCCTTCGCGGGCGACATCATCGCGCTGGCCGGCCTCAAGGACACGACGACGGGCGACACGCTCTCGGACGTGAACGATCAGGTCGTGCTGGAGACGATGACCTTCCCCGATCCGGTCATTGAGATCGCGGTCGAGCCCAAGACCAAGGCCGACCAGGAGAAGATGTCCCAGGGCCTCCAGCGCCTCGCCGCCGAGGATCCGTCCTTCCGCGTCGAGACCGACCTCGAGTCGGGCCAGACGATCATGAAGGGGATGGGCGAACTCCACCTCGACATCCTGGTCGACCGTCTCAAGCGGGAGTTCAAGGTCGAGGCCAATATCGGCGCGCCGCAGGTGGCCTACCGCGAGACCATCGGTCACGAGGTCGAGCACACCTACACCCACAAGAAGCAGTCGGGTGGTTCGGGTCAGTTCGCCGAGGTCAAGCTCCTCATCTCGCCGACCGAGCCGGGCGAGGGATACTCGTTCGAATCGAAGATCGTCGGTGGTGCGGTGCCCAAGGAATACATTCCGGGCGTCGAGAAGGGCATCAACTCGGTCATGGATTCGGGTCCGCTCGCGGGCTTCCCGGTGATCGACTTCAAGGTCCAGCTGCTGGACGGCAAGTTCCACGACGTGGACTCGTCGGTCCTCGCCTTCGAGATCGCGGCCCGGATGGGCATGCGCGAAGGCATGCGGAAGGCCGGCGCCAAGCTTCTGGAGCCCGTGATGAAGGTCGAAGTGATCACGCCGGAGGAATATACCGGCGGCATCATCGGCGACCTGACCTCGCGTCGCGGCCAAGTCTCGGGGCAGGAGCCGCGCGGCAACGCCATCGCCATCGACGCCTTCGTGCCGCTGGCCAACATGTTCGGCTACATCAACACGCTGCGCTCGATGTCCTCGGGCCGCGCGCAGTTCACGATGCAGTTCGACCATTACGACCCGGTCCCGCAGAACATCTCGGAAGAGATCCAGAAGAAGTTCGCCTGATCCGATCGCGGTGCGTGGGCCTCCCACCACGCACCGGTCACCCCCAAACCCGTAGGGTGCGTGCGCGTCACGCATCCTCGCCAATTTGAGAAGGAGCCCTCCCATGGCGAAGGCAAAATTCGAACGCACGAAACCGCATGTGAACATCGGCACGATCGGTCACGTTGACCACGGCAAGACGACGCTGACGGCTGCGATCACGAAGTATTTCGGCGACTTCAAGGCGTATGACCAGATCGACGGCGCGCCCGAGGAGAAGGCCCGCGGGATCACGATCTCGACGGCGCATGTCGAGTACGAGACCGAGAACCGCCACTACGCGCATGTCGACTGCCCGGGCCACGCGGACTACGTCAAGAACATGATCACGGGGGCCGCCCAGATGGACGGCGCGATCCTCGTGGTGAACGCGGCCGACGGCCCGATGCCGCAGACGCGCGAGCACATCCTGCTCGGTCGCCAGGTCGGCATCCCGACCATGGTCGTCTACATGAACAAGGTTGACCAGGTCGACGACGAGGAGCTCCTGGAGCTCGTCGAGATGGAGATCCGCGAGCTTCTGTCGAGCTACGAGTATCCCGGCGACGACATCCCGGTCATCCCGGGCTCGGCGCTGGCGGCGATGGAAGGCCGCGACGAGGAGATCGGCGAGCAGTCGATCCGCAAGCTGATGGCGGCGGTGGACGAGTTCATCCCGACGCCCGAGCGCGCCGTGGACCAGCCGTTCCTGATGCCGGTCGAGGACGTGTTCTCGATCTCGGGTCGCGGCACGGTCGTGACGGGTCGCGTCGAGCGCGGCGTGATCAATGTCGGCGACGAGATCGAGATCGTGGGCATCCGGGACACCAAGAAGACGACCTGCACGGGCGTCGAGATGTTCCGCAAGCTGCTGGATCGCGGCGAGGCGGGCGACAACATCGGCGCGCTGCTGCGCGGCGTGGATCGGGACGGCGTCGAGCGGGGCCAGGTGCTCTGCAAGCCGGGCTCGGTGAAGCCGCACACGAAGTTCGAGGCCGAGGCCTACATCCTGACCAAGGACGAAGGCGGGCGCCACACGCCGTTCTTCGCCAACTACCGCCCGCAGTTCTACTTCCGGACGACGGACGTGACGGGGACGGTGCAGCTGGCCGAGGGCACGGAGATGGTGATGCCGGGCGACAACGTGTCGTTCGGGGTCGAGCTGATCGCGCCGATCGCGATGGAGCAGGGCCTGCGCTTCGCGATCCGCGAAGGCGGCCGCACGGTGGGTGCGGGCGTGGTCTCGAAGATCACCGACTGATCGCGGGGGCCCTTCGGGGCCGACCGCCACGGACACGGCGCAAGGGCTCCCCTCGGGGGGCCCTTGTTGCGTGAGGGGCACCCCCGCGACCCGCCCGCATCAAGGGCCCGCCCCAGCGAGGCCCTGCGGACGGCGGCCGGATCGCGCCGCGGCGAGGCCGAACCCCGCCATGAAAGAGGGCCACCCCCCGGAAGGCGCGGCCCTCGATACGGGCGAGGTCGTGGGATCGCTTCGTGCTCAGGCGCGCGTCAGGGACGTGCCGTTGATGCAGTGGAGCCGCATGCCCGCGACGTCGATATGGTGGCCCAGATGCGAGCCGCAGCGGCGGCAATGAACCTCGGCCATGGCGAAGGTCTCGTCCTGGATCATCCCGGCCTGCCCGTATTGCCGGACCGCGCCGTCGAGACCGAACATCACGGCGTTCGGCTCGGCGTGGTGGAAGAAGACCCAGCCCTTGTCGAGCGGCTCGAACCAGCCCGCATCGTAGATGAAGAGATCGCAGCCGCGGCAGTTGTAGCCGGCCTCGTGCGCCTCCTCCCAGAGGTCGGTGGTCTTCGGCCATTCGGTGTTGGCGCGGCGCAGGATGCCGTAGGCGTCGTCGTCGCCGTCGAGATGGGCGCGCCATTCGGCTTCGCTGCGCTGGACCTCGAAGGGGAAGTCGCTGGTCTCGGGGACGTATTGTGCGATGGTCCGGCCGGAGGGGGCGACGATCTCCTCGGCGCGCAGCGCGGGCGCCGTGGCGGCGATCGCGGCGGCAGAGGCCAGCAGGGCGCGGCGGGTCAGGTTGCGGTCAGTCATGGTCTCGGCTCCTCGGAACGATTGGCTACGCGGCCATCCTAGCCGACCCGCGCGCAGGCGTCTCATCACGTTGTCCCAAGGCTGCGTGACGGGGGCGCGAGTTTCCCGTGTGCGGGGGGTTGCGGGGCGGGACGACCTGGGCTATCCGCCCCCATCCACGGACGGGGTCGCGACGCGCGGCCCCGCTTCCGTTCGGGTTCGACGAGGGGGCCGGGTGGTCCTGTCTCCTCCTCTCAACTTGAACGGGCCGGTCGCCATGATCCGCGGCCCGCCCCCTGTCGGAAGAACGACATGAAAAGCCAGAACATCCGCATCCGGCTCAAGGCGTTCGATTACCGCGTGCTGGACGCCAGCACCCAGGAAATCGTCAACACCGCCAAGCGCACCGGTGCCCAGGTTCGCGGGCCGATCCCGCTGCCGAACAAGATCGAGAAATTCACCGTCCTGCGCGGTCCGCACATCGACAAGAAGTCGCGCGACCAGTGGGAAATCCGCACGCACAAGCGGATGCTCGACATCGTCGACCCGACGCCGCAGACCGTGGACGCGCTGATGAAGCTCGACCTCGCCGCGGGCGTCGACGTCGAGATCAAGGTCTGAGGGAGGGTATCCAGATGATGCGTTCCGGAGTGATCGCGAAGAAGGTGGGCATGACCCGCATCTTCCAGGAAGACGGGCGTCAGGTGCCCGTCACCGTGCTGCAGCTGGACGGCCTTCAGGTCATCGGCCAGCGCACCGCGGACAAGCATGGCTACACCGCCGTCCAGCTGGGCGCGGGCACGGCCAAGGCCAAGCGCACGTCCCAGGCGATGCGCGGCGTCTACAAGGCCGCGGGCGTCGAGCCCAAGCGCAAGATCGTCGAGTTCCGCGTGGACGAGGACAAGCTGATCGAAGTGGGCGAGGAAATCATCGCCGACCACTACTTCGAAGGTCAGTATGTCGACGTGTCGGGCACTTCGATCGGCAAGGGCTTCGCCGGTGCCATGAAGCGGTGGAACTTCGGCGGCCTGCGCGCGACGCACGGCGTGTCGATCTCGCACCGCTCGCACGGCTCCACCGGTCAGTGCCAAGACCCCGGCAAGGTGTTCAAGGGCAAGAAGATGGCCGGTCACATGGGCGCCGCCCGCGTGACCACGCAGAACCTGCAGGTCGTCCGCACCGACACCGACCGCGGCCTCATCATGGTCAAGGGCGCCGTTCCCGGCTCCAAGGGCGGCTGGGTCACGATCAAGGATGCGGTCAAGAAGCCGTTCCCCGAGAACGCGATCCTGCCCGCCGGCCTGATGTCCTCGAAGAAGGAAGCGCAGCGCCTCGCCGAGGAAGCCGCCGCCGCCGCCGAGGCCGAAGCCAAGGCCGCCGAGGAGGCGCTGGCCGCCGAGCAGGCCGCCGCCGAGGAAGCGGCCCTGAAAGCCGCCGAAGCCGAAATCGCGGACGAGTCGTCGGATGCCGACAACTCGGACGTTGAAAAGAAGGAAGGTGACGAATGAAACTCGACGTCATCAAGATGGACGGCTCCAAGGCCGGCTCCGTCGAACTCAGCGACGAGGTGTTCGGCCAGGAGCCGCGCCGCGATATCCTGTACCGGGTCGTCCGCTGGCAGCGCAACAAGGCGCAGGCCGGGACCCACAAGGTCAAGACCCGCTCCGAGGTCAGCTATTCGACCAAGAAGATCGTCCGGCAGAAGGGCTCCGGCGGCGCACGCCACGGCTCGCGCAAGGCGCCGATCTTCCGCAAGGGTGGTGTCTACAAGGGCCCCACGCCCCGCAGCCACGGTCATGAGCTGACCAAGAAGGTCCGCCGCATGGGCCTGCTGCACGCGCTGTCGTCTAAGGCGGCCGCGGGCAAGCTGGTGATCCTCGACGCGGCGAACCTCGAGGGGGGCAAGACCTCCGCGCTGGCGCGTCAGGTCAAGGATCTCGGCTGGAAGCGCGCGCTGATCATCGACGGCGCAGACGTCAACGAGGATTTCGCGCAGGCCGCGCGCAACCTCGGCAACGTGGACGTGCTGCCCTCGATGGGCGCGAACGTCTACGACATCCTCAAGCGTGACACGCTCGTGCTCACGAAGGCGGGTGTCGAAGCTCTGGAGGCGCGACTCGCATGAACACCTACGACGTGATCCGCAAGCCGATCATCACCGAGAAGGCCACGATGGCGTCCGAGACGGGCGCCGTGGTCTTCGAGGTCGCGATCGACGCAAACAAGCCCCAGATAAAGTCCGCCGTCGAAGAGCTCTTCGGCGTCAAGGTGAAGGCCGTGAACACGACCATCACCAAGGGCAAGGTCAAGCGCTTCCGCGGCCAGATGGGCCGTCGCAAGGACGTCAAGAAGGCGTATGTGACGCTTGAAGAGGGCAACACCATCGACGTGACCACGGGCCTCTGACGGGGCGGCGGGGTCACCCCGCCGGTGGTTTGCGAATGAAGGGCCCCGCCGGGAACGGCGGGGCCCTTTCCCATTGCGGGCCGATGCAATGCGGCGGGCCCACCGGCGAGGCGACGAAAAGGTTCGATATCCTGCGCGACGCCGCGCGCGCGGACCGATGCCCCTCGCGGTGCGCGGCTCTGGCAGAACGATGTCCCGCAAGCGGGTGGTTCGGAGGGACGCCCTCCCGCCGCAGCCATTTGATCCGCCCCGCCAAGGGCCATACGTCCCGCTGACTGCGGAACGGGCGGAGGCGCACATGTTGCTGGAACAATTGGATCTGGGGCTCGAGGCTCGCGTCCTTCACGTCCTTCTCGGAGCCGCGATCGGCCTCGTTTTCGGCATCGCGGCCCAGATTTCGCGCTTTTGCCTGCGCCGGGCCGTGGCAGGCGATCCTGACGAGCGGTCGGGGGCTGCGGGGGTCTGGATGACCGGCCTCGCGGTCGCGATCCTCGCCGTCCAGGGTCTGACCCAGGCCGGGTATATCGACCTCGGCGATCACCGCTGGCTGTCCTCGGACCTGCCGGTCGCGGCGCTCGTGGTCGGCGGGCTTCTGTTCGGCGTGGGAATGGTCCTGACGCGGGGCTGCATCTCGCGGCTCAGCGTTCTAGCCTCCTCCGGCAACCTGCGCGCGGTCACGGTCATTCTGGTTTTCGCGGTCACCGCCCACGCCATGCTGAAGGGCGTGCTGGCCCCGGTCCGCACCGCCATCGGCGGCGTGACGATCGAGAGCCCGGTCGCGACCCTGACGCAGCTTCCGGGCGGCGTGTGGCTCTGGACGGCTGTCGCGGTCCTGCCGCTCCTTCTGTTCGCGTGGCGCTCCGACGCGCGCCGCACCGACCTCCTCCTCGGCGGGCTGATCGGGCTGGTGGCGGCGGCCGGCTGGGCGGGCACCTCCGTCCTGCTCTTCGATGAATTTGACCCCCTTCCGGTCCAGAGCGCGGCCTTCACCCTTCCGTGGACGGACACGCTCTTCTGGACCATCGCGTCCACGGCCATCCCGGCCTCCTTCGGGGTGGGCTTCATCGGCGGCGTCGTGACCGGGGCCTTCGCCTCGGCCACCGCCCGGCGCGAGTTGCGTCTGGAGAGCTTCGAGAGCCCCGGCCAGACCCTCCGCTACGCCTCGGGTGCGGCGATGATGGGCGCGGGCGCGGTGTTGACCGGCGGCTGCACCATCGGCGCCGGGATCGCGGGCGGCGGCGCTCTGTCGGTCGCGGCCCTCGTGGCGCTGGCCTCCGTCGTGGGCGGGGCGTTGCTGGCAAAGACGGTGCAGACCGGCGGACTCGCCGGACGGCCAATCGGCGCTTCCGGCTGAGGCGGCCTCCGGGAGGCTGGCGCCAGCCTCTCCGAGGCAGGGTCCGGTCCCGACAAGCCTTAGATCGGGTCCGCTGTCGAAGAGTTCTTCGGCGTCGAGGTGAAGGCCGTGAACGCGATCATTCCCAAGGGTAAGGTCAAGCACTTCCGCGGCCAGATGGGCCGCCGCAAGGACGTCAAGAAGGCCTACGTGACGCTCGAAGAGGGCAACACGATCGACGTGACGACCGGGCTCTGACCGGACGGCGGACAGAACCCCGCCCTTGGAACGACGAGGCCCCGCCGGAGACGGCGGGGCCTTTGCTTTGTACCTGTCCGGGAGGTTCGCCGAAGGATGGACGGCTCCGAGTAAGGTCCGAGAGACGGTCTAGTTCACGCGGACACGCCGCACGCCCATATCCGTGGAGCGCAGCGTGTAGGTAAAGACCCGCTTCGAATAGACGCCGTGCTTGAAGTAGAACCGGCTTGAAAGGATGGCATCCGGTCGCTGCGATGGCGCATACCGACCGTCGATCTGCACTGCGCCATCGAGCCAGACGACAGACCTGAAACCTCCGGACCCGTCAAACTGCACCAGGACCTCTAGAAGCTGTTCGGTTCCGTCACGCTTGACCCGGGCTGGTGACGTGCCGCCGATTGTCCCTCGGATGCAGGACTCGCCCGGTCCCGTCTTGATGTCGCTGGCGATATACATGCGCCCATCCTCGCGGACGAAGAGTTGGAGCGGCGGAGCGCAGCCATTGCGTCCATCGTGGATGGAGAAGATGCTGAATTCATTGTTGGTTGGTGTCGTAAAGCTGGTCGTGGTCGAGAACATGAAGGCGCCGCTTCGGTTGGTCGGATAATCCTCCGTGAAGATCTCAGCCCGCTGATTGAACGTCCCGCCCGTGCAGTAATTCCGGCTCGTCGAGAATACCCACGTTCCGCGGCTTCTCTGGATCGAGCCGGGATCCGCCCCGCAGGAAACCTCCCATCGGTTGAGCGATTGCGCAGATGCGGGGCCAGTCAGAAATCCTGTGGATGCAATCAAAGTCAAACCGATCAAAGCGGCAAAGACCCGAGCAATGTTGGTCTGGTGCATTCGTTACTCCGTACGAACCATCGATCAGGTAGTTGTACGGCATTTGGCCCGTCTGGCGACATATCATTTTCGATACTGTGCCCAAGTCCGCCGTCCCAAGTTTGTTTGTAGCTCCGCGACCCCGTCCATGCTCACTTGCGCCTCGGACCGGGATCAAGGCCGAAGGCGTGCCGGCGCGGGACATGTCGGTGAAGATGAAGGTCAGCTCGTAGCGTCCCGGATCGGGCAGGCTCATCCCGGCGGTGATGTTGTTCCAGAACTGCGTCTCGTCCACCGGATAGAGCAGCGTCGAGGGCGCGGCATAGGTGTGCAGCTTGGCGCGTCCCAGCTCCGCACCGCTCTCGTCCGCGACGCGCAGATGCAGGTCGATCTCGAACCGCATGTCCATCGTGCCGGGCTGCGCGCGGGCGACATGTTCGAGATAGGCGCGCAGGAAGATCTCCTCGTTCGGCGCATAGACATTGCTCTCCCGCGCGAGGTAGCGGCCACGGTCGTCGCGCCGGTCCTTGTGGGCGAGATAGGCGGAGTGGACCCCGATCGGAGGCATCATCTCCTGCATCGCGATGGTCTGCGCGTCGATGTAGATCGGCGGCGTCCGCGCGCCGGTCTCGTCCCGCCGGGAACGGCGGGGCTTTCTGGTTTCATATTGTCGCCACCAGTCGTGACTTTTATCCGCCTAGCTGACTTCCCTAAGGACGAGAGTATGAAGCCCGTTTCGCAACAAGATCGTACGCTCGCAGTCGAACTGGCGGTGTCCCTCTCCAGCTGGCTTAAATCTCATCTGGATGTCGTCACGTGGCGTGAACTGGATGAAAGCACGCCGGCCGTCTACAATATGGGACTGTCGTCACACGAAGCTGGATGCCAAGCACTGAATGCGGTTGGGGTGTTCGAGCAGGCCGACCACTACACGACCCATTACGTGCGCGTTTCGCCTGTGGACGTCCGACAGCACATGGAGCAGCTGCAGTCCCTATCATCGGACAAGCTGGCACTTCTGCTCGATGCATTCATAGGTGGGCCCGTCGCCCATTCTGCGCTGCTCCCAACCCACCGAGAGGCATTTCAGGTTCCGAACTCTCTTGAAGGTTTGGCACGGCGACTGACCGATTCCGGCTATCTCGACGCTGACGGAAACGGAAAGCGATGGACTGACAAGATTACGAGTTTCATGCACAAGTGGTCCGTCTGGACAGATGGTCGTGCACCGCTTTCCGCAACTCCCGACGGTGTCGAGGTCTTCTGCGCTGGCCTATCGGCGGCAGACCGAGATCGCCTTCTCGAGACCTATCGAGGCAACGGGTACATCGCTGCCCTCCAGCTTCTCCGAAGCATCGCAGGCTTGGAACTGAAATTCGCCAAGGACGTGCTCGACTTTTTGGTGCGCTGAAGGTGCGTTTCGAATACGGGCATTACGTCCAGTCCCACCGAGCCTAGGCGCGCGCGGGGGTAGGCTACCGTACCTCCCTAATCGCCTGACCCGCCCTTGACCCCACCCCCCAACCCTCCTAGACGGCCCCATCCCGACCACCCCGGATTCGTCCGGGGTGTCTCTTTTCGGGACATCGAACCAGGGACCTTCGGGGCCCTTACATCCAGGGCGGGACGCCGTGTGCGCCTCCGTCCGACACACAACGGAAGACAGGTAACATGGCACTCAAGTCGTATAAGCCGACGACGCCGGGCCAGCGTGGGCTGGTTCTGATCGACCGTTCGGAGCTGTGGAAAGGCCGCCCGGTCAAGTCCCTCGTCGAGGGTCTGACCAAGCATGGCGGACGCAACAACACCGGACGGATCACGATGCGCCGCAAGGGCGGCGGGGCCAAGCGCCTCTATCGGATCGTCGATTTCAAGCGCAACAAGCTGGACGTCCAGGCGAACGTGGAGCGGATCGAGTACGACCCGAACCGCACGGCCTTCATCGCCCTCATCCGCTACACGGATGGCGAGCAGGCCTACATCCTCGCGCCGCAGCGCCTCGCCGTGGGCGATCGCGTTGTGGCCTCGGCCCGCGCCGACATCAAGCCCGGCAACGCGATGCCGTTCCAGGGCATGCCGATCGGCACGATCGTCCACAACATCGAGCTCAAGCCCGGCAAGGGCGGCCAGATCGCGCGTGCGGCGGGCACCTATGCCCAGTTCGTCGGTCGCGACGGCGGCTACGCCCAGATCCGCCTCTCCTCGGGTGAGCTTCGTCTCGTCCGTCAGGAGTGCATGGCGACGGTCGGCGCGGTCTCGAACCCGGACAACTCGAACCAGAACCTCGGCAAGGCGGGTCGCAACCGGCACAAGGGCATTCGTCCCTCGGTCCGCGGCGTCGTCATGAACCCGATCGACCACCCGCATGGCGGTGGCGAGGGCCGGACGAGCGGTGGTCGCCACCCGGTCACGCCCTGGGGCAAGCCGACGAAGGGTGCCCGCACCCGCAACAAGAACAAGGCGTCGCAGAAGCTGATCATCCGCTCGCGTCACGCCAAGAAGAAGGGTCGCTGAGAATGAGCCGTTCCGTTTGGAAAGGGCCTTTCGTGGACGCGTATGTCCTCAAGAAGGCCGAAGCCGCCCGCGAGTCGGGCCGCAGCGACGTGATCAAGATCTGGTCGCGCCGTTCCACCATCCTGCCCCAGTTCGTGGGGCTCACCTTCGGCGTCTACAACGGGCACAAGCACATCCCCGTCAACGTCTCCGAGGACATGATCGGCCAGAAGTTCGGTGAGTACTCGCCGACGCGGACCTATTACGGTCACGCCGCCGACAAGAAAGCCAAGAGGAAGTAAGCCATGGGCAAGGAAAAGAATCCCCGCCGCGTGGCCGATGACGAGGCCATGGCCAAGCTGCGCATGCTGAAGACCAGCCCGCAGAAGCTGAACCTCGTGGCCGCGATGATCCGCGGCAAGAAGGTCGAGAAGGCGCTGGCCGATCTCACCTTCTCGAAGAAGCGGATCGCCATCGACGTGCGCAAGTGCCTGCAATCGGCCATCGCGAACGCCGAGAACAACCACAACCTGGATGTCGACGAGCTGATCGTCGCCGAAGCCTGGGTGGGCAAGAACCTGACCATGAAGCGCGGACGTCCCCGCGCGCGCGGTCGCTTCGGAAAGATCGTCAAGCCGTTCTCGGAACTGACGATCAAGGTGCGGCAAGTCGAGGAGCAAGTCTGATGGGCCATAAAGTCAATCCGATCGGGATGCGGCTCCAGGTGAACCGCACCTGGGACAGCCGCTGGTACGCCGACACCAAGGATTACGGGAACCTGCTTCTCGAAGACCTCAAGATGCGCGCGTTCATCGAGGAAGAGTGCAAGCAGGCCGGCGTCAGCCGCGTCGTGATCGAGCGTCCGCACAAGAAGTGCCGCGTCACGATCCACACGGCCCGTCCCGGTGTCATCATCGGCAAGAAGGGCGCCGACATCGAGGTGCTTCGCAAGAAGCTTGCCGCGATGACGGACTCGGAGCTGCACCTCAACATCGTCGAGGTCCGCAAGCCCGAGCTGGACGCCCAGCTGGTCGGCGAGAGCATCGCCCAGCAGCTTGAGCGTCGCGTCTCGTTCCGCCGCGCCATGAAGCGCTCGGTCCAGAACGCCATGCGGATGGGTGCCCTCGGCATCCGGATCAACATGGCCGGCCGCCTCGGCGGCGCCGAGATCGCCCGGACCGAATGGTACCGCGAGGGTCGCGTCCCGCTGCACACGCTGCGCGCCGACATCGACTACGCCCATTCCGAGGCCAAGACCCCCTACGGGATCATCGGCATCAAGGTCTGGATCTTCAAAGGCGAGATCATGGAGCACGACCCGTCGGCCCGCGATCGCAAGGCCGAGGAACTGCAGAACGGTCCGGGCCCCCGTGGCGCCGGTGGCCGTCGTGACGACCGCGGCCCCCGCGGCCCGCGCCGGTAAGGAGTAGATCAGATGCTGCAACCGAAACGGACGAAGTTCCGCAAGGCCTTCAAGGGCCGCATCCACGGCGAAGCCAAGGGCGGGTCGGATCTCACCTTCGGCACCTACGGGCTGAAGGCGACCGAGCCGGAGCGCGTCACCGCGCGCCAGATCGAAGCCGCCCGCCGGGCCATGACGCGTCACATGAAGCGTCAGGGCCGGGTCTGGATTCGGATCTTCCCGGACCTGCCGGTGACGTCGAAGCCCACCGAAGTCCGCATGGGCAAGGGCAAGGGCTCGGTCGATTACTGGGCCTGCAAGGTCAAGCCGGGTCGCGTGATGTTCGAGATCGACGGCGTGACCGACGCCGTCGCGCGCGAGGCGCTGCGCCTCGCCGCGATGAAGCTGCCGGTCAAGACCCGCACGGTCCAGCGCGAGGATTGGTGACCCGACGGCTCCGCCGTCGGAGCGCGATGTAGACGGTTTGCTTGCAAACCGTCGGGTCGCGCCCGGTTCAGAATAGGGAAGGGGCGTCCATTGCGGGCGCCCTTTTCGCATGCCGGGGACACGCCGGCCCACGGCAAGGCACCGACCGCCCTACACCTGGCCCGTCCGCCGGTGTAGGAGGCGCGCGACCGTAACGCCCCCGGAGCGCCCCGATGCCCGACCTCTCCTCGCTCTTCGTGACCCGCCTCTACCGGGCCGCCCTGTCCGAACACGGCCCCGCCATCGTCGCGGGTGAGCTCGAGGCGTCCTGCCTGTCCATCGCCGAGGATGACGAGGCGGGGCAGGCGTGGTGCGAGGAGAACGACTTTCCGGGCTACACGAGCTACGCCTCGCTCACCGATCTGGGCTGGCGCTTCCCGATCTTCGCGGACCTGACCCGCGCGCTCGATGCCCATGTCGCGGCCTTCGCCGAGGACCTCGCGTTCGACCTCGGCGACAAGTCCCTGACGCTCGAGGATCTCTGGATCAACATCCTGCCCGAGGGCGGCATCCATACGGGCCACCTGCATCCCCATTCGGTAATCTCGGGCACGACCTATGTGGCGATGCCCGAGGGCACGAGCGCGATCCGGTTCGAGGACCCGCGCCTGCCGATGATGATGGCCGCCCCGGTGCGCCGCAAGGACGCCCGCCCCGAGATGCGGACCTTCCACTACGAGGCGCCGAAAGTGGGCGACGTGCTGCTATGGGAAAGCTGGCTGCGCCACGAGGTGCCGATGAACATGTCAGAAGAGGACCGGATCTCGGTGAGTTTCAATTACCGGTGGGGGTAGGGCCTTTGCCCTGATGGCCAAGCGCGCTTGTCCGCGCGGATCGGCGGCTATACATATTGTATCGATGCAGATGGCATCGAATGCGCCGCTAGGGGCCTGACATGGACGTCAAGATCGAACGCGAAGCCGTGGAGGGTGGAACGCTGGTGCGCGACGCGCGGACCGGCAAGCTGATTTCCGTGCAGACCGGCTCCTCCGAAAGCTATGTCGATCCGGCAAGTCGGTCTGCCGGGGAAACAGTCGCGCACCGGCGCAGGGACGCGATGGAGCGTCTTCTCAATCGCTGACGACGTCTATCAGGTCACTTTGTCCGACGCTCTGGAGATGCACGAGATCGCACTCTCCTTCGGTGGACGTTCGGGAATCGTCAGTTTGGCCATGGTCGAGTCCGCGATTGGCCGACCTTATCACGGCTATTACGACAGCTTGGCGGACATGGCCGCAGCGCTCTTGGAAAGCATGGTCAAGAACCATGGCTTCGCCGATGGCAACAAGCGGTCGGCATGGTTGTTGACCGAAATGATGATCGACCGCAGCGGCTATCGGCTGGACATACCCGACGACGAGCGAGTCGACGATCTCGTGGTCGCTCTGGCCGAGGGCAGCGCGGATTTTGAAGAGGCGCGGACATGGTTCGCGGACAGGTTGGCCCGGTCCGCCTGATTGCGCCCGAAAACGTCCGCCTCCCCCTTGCCAACCCGCACCAACCCGTCTAGAGGCGCCTCTCTACCGTTGATCTCCACCGGAATCAGGGTGACCCGCACGATGCGCAGGGCCCTCCGGTGATGTTGCAAAGGACGACCGGCATGGATGCCACCGAACTCCGGGGGAAGACCCCCGACGAGCTCCGCACGGAGTTGACCAACCTCAAGAAGGAAGCGTTCAACCTGCGCTTCCAGGCGGCGACGAACCAGCTCGAGAACACCGCGCGCGTGCGCACGGTGAAGCGCTCGATCGCCCGCGTGAACACGATCCTCAACCAGAAGGCGGCCGAAGCCGCCGCCTCGGAGGCCTGAGCCCATGCCCAAGCGCATCCTCACCGGCGTCGTCACGTCGAACCAGAACGCCCAGACCGTCACCGTCTCGATCGAGCGCCGCTTCAAGCACCCGCTCCTGCAGAAGACGATCCGGAAGTCCAAGAAGTACCGCGCCCACGACGAGAACAACCAGTTCAACGTCGGCGACACGGTCAGCATTCAGGAATGCCCGCCCAAGTCCAAGACGAAGCGGTGGGAGGTCATCGCCGAATAATCGGCGCGGCCATCAATTCGAAACCCTGGGGGCACCGGCACGCATCGCCGCCCCAAAGGTCGGGAGAAACCAATGATCCAGATGCAAACCAACCTGGATGTTGCTGACAACAGCGGCGCTCGCCGTGTTCAGTGCATCAAGGTCCTGGGCGGGTCCAAGCGGAAGTATGCCTCCGTGGGCGACATCATCGTGGTGTCGGTCAAGGAAGCCATTCCGCGGGGCCGCGTGAAGAAGGGCGACGTCCGCAAGGCCGTCGTCGTCCGCACCGCCAAGGAAGTCCGCCGCGACGACGGCACCGCCATCCGCTTCGACCGGAACGCGGCCGTCATCCTCAACAACAACAACGAGCCGATCGGCACCCGTATCTTCGGACCGGTGGTTCGCGAGCTGCGCGCGAAGAACTTCATGAAGATCATCTCGCTCGCGCCGGAGGTGCTGTGATGGCTGCCAAACTCCGCAAGGGTGACAAGGTCGTCGTGCTTACGGGCCGCGATGCGTCCAAGCAGGGCGAGATCGTGTCCGTCGATCCGAAGGCCGGCAAGGCCATCGTCGAAGGCGTGAACATGGCGATCCGCCACACCCGCCAGAGCCAGGCGTCCCAGGGCGGACGCATCCCCAAGGCGCTGCCCATCGACATGTCGAACCTCGCCATCGTCGATGCCAACGGCAAGGCCACCCGCGTCGGCTTCCGCATGGAAGACGGCAAGAAGGTGCGTTTCGCCAAGACCACGGGAGACGTGATCTGATGCTGGACGAAGCGAACTACACCCCGCGTCTGAAGGCCGACTTCAAGGATCGCATCAAGGCGGCCATGAAGGAGGAGTTCGGCTACAAGAACGACATGCAGATCCCGCGTCTGGACAAGATCGTCCTGAACATCGGGGCCGGTGCCGAAGCCGTGCGCGACAGCAAGAAGGCCAAGTCGGCCCAGGACGACCTGACCGCCATCGCCGGTCAGCAGGCCGTCATCACCAAGGCCAAGAAGTCGATCGCCGGCTTCCGCGTCCGTGAAGGCATGCCGCTGGGCACCAAGGTGACGCTGCGCGGCGCCCGGATGTACGAATTCCTGGACCGCCTCGTGACCATCGCGCTGCCCCGCGTCCGCGACTTCCGCGGCGTCTCCGGCAAGAGCTTCGACGGCCGCGGCAACTACGCCATGGGCCTCAAGGAGCATATCGTCTTCCCCGAGATCAACTTCGACAAGGTCGACGAGGTCTGGGGCATGGACATCATCATCTGCACCACGGCGCAGACGGACGCGGAAGCGAAGGCGCTGCTCAAGCACTTCAACCTGCCGTTCAATTCGTGAGGGACTGATCAATGGCCAAGGAATCCATGATCGAACGCCAGAAGAAGCGCGAGCGCCTGGTGAAGAAGTACGCGTCCAAGCGGGCCTCCCTGAAGGAGATCATCCGTGACGAGAGCCAGCCGATGGAGGAGCGCTTCAAGGCGACCCTCAAGCTGGCCGAGCTGCCCCGCAACTCGTCGCCGGTCCGCCTGAACAACCGCTGCCAGCTGACCGGTCGGCCCCGTGCCTATTACCGCAAGCTCAAGCTGTCCCGCATCATGCTGCGCGAACTGGCCAGCCAGGGGAAGATCCCCGGCATGGTCAAGTCGAGCTGGTAAGGAGATCAGACCATGAATGATCCCATCGGCGATATGCTGACCCGTATCCGGAACGCGCAGATGCGCGGGAAGGGCACTGTCTCCACCCCGGCATCCAAGCTGCGCGCGCGCGTCCTGGATGTGCTGGCCGACGAAGGCTACATCCGCGGCTACGAGACCTCGTCCGATCGCATGGGTCACCCGACCCTCGAGATCGAGCTGAAGTACTACGAAGGCGTCCCCGTGATCCGCGAAGTCAAGCGCGTGTCCAAGCCGGGTCGCCGCGTGTATCTCGGCGTCGGCGACCTCCCGTCGGTCCGTCAGGGCCTCGGCGTCTCCATCGTGTCGACGTCCCAGGGCGTCATGTCGGACGCAAACGCACGCAGCGCCAATGTCGGCGGCGAAGTGCTCTGCACCGTGTTCTGAGGAGAATCTGATGTCTCGTATCGGAAAACGACCCGTAGAACTGCCCTCGGGCGTCGAGGCCTCGGTCTCGGGCCAGACCATCTCGGTCAAGGGCCCCAAGGGCACCCGCGAGTTCACCGCCACCGACGATGTCGTGCTCGAAGTGGCCGACGGCACGGTCACGGTAACCCCGCGCGGCAAGTCCAAGCGGGCGCGCCAGCAGTGGGGGATGTCCCGCACCATGGTCGAGAACCTGGTGACCGGCGTGACCGACGGCTTCAAGAAAGAGCTGGAGATCACGGGCGTCGGCTACCGGGCCACCATGCAGGGCAACACCCTGAAGCTGGCCCTCGGCTACAGCCACGACGTCGAATTCGACGTGCCGGAGGGCGTCACCGTGACGGCCCCCAAGCAGACCGAGATCACCGTCGAGGGGGCTGACCAGCAGCTCGTCGGTCAGGTCGCGGCCAACATTCGCGAGTGGCGCAAGCCCGAGCCCTATAAGGGCAAGGGTATTCGCTACAAGGGCGAGTATATCTTCCGCAAGGAAGGCAAGAAGAAGTAAGGACCAGTCAGATGGCAAACAGCAAACGGGATCTGTTCCTCAAGCGCCGCCTGCGCGTCCGGAACAAGCTTCGCAAGATGGCCGCCGGGCGTCCGCGCCTGTCGGTGCATCGCTCGAACAAGAACATCTCCGTCCAGGTGATCGACGACGTCGCGGGCAAGACCCTCGCCGCCGCGTCCACCATGGACAAGGGGATCGACCTCAAGGGCCAGAACAACGTCGAGGCGGCCGCCAAGGTCGGCGCGGCGATCGCCGAGCGCGCCAAGAAGGCGGGCGTCGAAGAGGTCTATTTCGACCGCGGCGGGTTCCTCTTCCACGGGAAGGTCAAGGCTCTGGCCGACGCCGCCCGCGAAGGTGGCCTGAAGTTCTGACGGCCCGGGCGGGGAGACCCCCGCCCATTGGCCGCGCGGAGGTGGTTTCGCGAACGAAGACGATGCAGGGGGCGGCCGCCGCCCCCTCGATGATCCGGGCGCAGCCGCGCACTTGGATCGACATGACAGGGCCGCGTGCCCCGAGACAGGAGATGCCGCATGGCAGGACGTGACGACAACCGTGGACGGGGCCGAGGCCGCGATCGCGACGAGACCCCCGAATTCGCCGACCGCCTGGTCGCCATCAACCGCGTCTCGAAGACGGTGAAGGGCGGCAAGCGCTTCGGCTTTGCGGCGCTCGTCGTCGTGGGCGACCAGAAGGGCCGCGTCGGCTTCGGCAAGGGCAAGGCCAAGGAGGTCCCCGAGGCCATCCGCAAGGCCACCGAGCAGGCCAAGCGCCAGATGATCCGCGTCGCCCTGCGCGACGGCCGGACGCTGCACCACGACATGACCGGCCGTCACGGCGCGGGCAAGGTCGTCATGCGGACCGCGCCCGAAGGCACCGGCATCATCGCCGGCGGCCCGATGCGCGCCGTGTTCGAGATGCTGGGCATCAAGGACGTGGTGTCGAAGTCGATCGGCTCGCAGAACCCCTACAACATGATCCGCGCCACGTTGGACGGCCTCCAGAAGGAATCGTCGCCCCGCTCGGTCGCGCAGCGTCGCGGCAAGAAGGTCGCCGAGATCCTGCGCAAGGATGACGGACCCAAGATGGACGGCGAGCAAGCGCCCGTCGCAGAGGAGGCCTGATCCATGGCAAAGACGATCGTCGTCAAGCAGATCGGCTCCCCGATCCGCCGCCCCGCCGACCAGCGCGCGACGCTGATCGGCCTCGGCCTCAACAAGATGCACCGCACCCGCGAACTCGAGGACACCCCCTCGATCCGCGGCATGGTCGCCAAGATCCCCCACATGGTGGAGATCATCGAGGAGAAGGGCTGAGGCCTTTTAAGTCGGTGGGGTGACCCACGGTTGAAGTTCAATGCGCTCCGGTCGGAAACGGCCGGGGCGTTTTTCTGTTTTCAATGAATGAGGTCTGCGACGTGCCATTCGGTTCGTGAGGCCCCGGATGCCGTCCCCGCAGGGCGGTTGGACTGACCGAGCTGGAATTGAGCCTTGCATGACGGTCAATCTCGTTGCCGCAGCGACCCGTCAGATGGTGAATGGCAGGCCTGTCAGAGAGTTGGCGTAGATCAGGCGAGCAGCCGGCCGCCAAGGATATTACGACCATTGCGCGCCTTGTATGGGCGATGCCGTGACAACAGGCGGTGAGGACTCCGGAGGCGAAGCACGCAATGCTCATCGCTCCGAAGCGGATCGCGTCGTGACCGCATGGAACGAGACCCTCCTATACGCAAAAGGCGTCGAAGCGCGTATCGGCGGTGACGGATAGTCTATCCGGGCAGGTGGCTCCCCGGAGCCGACGCCCGCCCGACCACCAAACACCCCAAAGTCCGCTCCAGCGCCGCCACCAGCTCCTCCACCGTATCGGCCGAGGCGAAGATGCCGCCGGTCCGGTCGGCCATGCAGCGCGAGATGATTTCGCCTGAGAACCCCCCCGAACGCTCGGTGCCGTAGCTGCGGGCGAAGGTGTCCCACACCGCCTTGAAGCCGATGACGTGGATCGTCAGGTTGACGGCCTCGGAGGCCAGTCGGTCGGCCATCGCGCAGGGCGTCCCGCCGCAGCTTTCGTTGCCATCGGTCACCAGCACCACGACCCCCGGCTGCGCGCGGTGGTCGAGCGTCCGGGCGGCGAGGTCGACGGCGGCGGAGAGCGGGGTCAGGCCGCCGGGCTGGATCGCGTCGACGGCCGCGATTACGGGGTCCGCCGCCGCGACGCGCGGCCCGAAGCGCAGGTCGATGCCGCTGCAGGCGCCGGGCCCGCCGGGGCCGTAGGTCACGAGGCCGATGCGCCGCGTGTGCTCGACGCGGGGCAGCACCTCGGCCACCGCCTCGCGGGCTTCGTGGATGCGCTGCACGGTCGAGCCGCCGAGGCCGGGGCTGATCATCGAGGCGGAGGCGTCGAAGACCAGCATCGCGTCGACGGTGCACTCGGCCTGGGCGCTCTGGACGGCCAGCGCGGCCGAGAGAAGCGCGGCGAGCCCCCGGCGCGCCACCGCTCAGGGCCGCCCGTGCAGGGCGAGGTCCCCGATCACGAGGCATCCGAGCGTCCGTTGCAACGCGGCGACCAATTCGTCCACGGTCTCGGTCGACACGAACAGACCGCCGGTGCGATCCGCGAAGCACTTGGCCACGGTGTCGCCGCCGAACTCCTGCTGCTCGGGATTGTCCCAGGCGAAGAAGTCGCGCGCAGCCCGGAAGCCGACGACATGCACCGTCAGGTCCGAGGCCCCGTCCATCATCCGGCGCGAGGTGGCGCAGGGCGTGCCGCCGCAGGTTTCGTTGCCGTCGGTCACCAGCACCACGATCGCGGGCCGGGTGCGGTAGGCCAGCGTTTCGGCCGCCGCCTCGACCGCTGCCGACAGGGGCGTCAGCCCGTCGGGCTCCAGCGCGTCGATGGCCGCGATGACCGGCGTGGCAGCCCGGTCGCGGGGCAGGAAGCGCAGGTCGATGCCGTCGCAGGCATCGCCATCGCCGGGTCCGTAGGTCAGAAGGCCGATGCGGCGGATGCCCTCGATCAACGGCAGGGCGCGGGCCACCGCCTGCCGGGCCTCGGCGATGCGGGTCGCGGGCCCGGTCTCGAGCGTGATCTCGGCCATCGAGGCCGAGCCGTCGAAGACCAGCATCGCATCCGTGGCGCAATCCTGTGCCGCGGCGGGCAGGGCGAGGAGGGCGGAGAGGGCGAGGGCGCGCATGCCGCCAAGGGTGCCACAGAGGCGCGCGCGCACCAAACCCTCATCCTCTGGCCCAAAATACCTCGCGGGGTTCGCCAAGGGGGGCCGCGCCCCCCTTGGTCCGGGGTGCGCGAGGGGGCGGGCCCCCTCGCTTGCCCCCTTGCATCGCCCGCGCCCCGGCTGTAGGGCCGCGCGGTGGCCGAATGCGCCACGTACCATCACGATATGCCGCGTCCGCCCCACATCGCTTCGGGGGCGCGTCCGGCCAAGGAGAAGCGACATGAAACTCAACGAACTGCGCGACAATCCCGGCGCCACCCACAAGCCCAAGCGCGTCGGCCGTGGCCCCGGCTCGGGCACCGGCAAGATGGGCGGCCGCGGCATCAAGGGCCAGAAGTCCCGCTCCGGCGTGGCGATCAAGGGCTACGAGGGCGGCCAGATGCCGCTCTACCAGCGCCTGCCCAAGCGTGGCTTCAACAAGCCCAACCGCAAGAGCTTCGCCGTCGTGAACCTGGGCAAGATCCAGGAGTTCATCGACGCGGGCAAGCTCGACGCCGCCAACATCACCGAGGACGCGATGGTCGAGTCGGGGCTGGTGCGCCGCAAGCTCGACGGCGTCCGCGTGCTGGGCAAGGGCGAGCTGACCGCGAAGGCCGCGATCACCGTCACCGGCGCGTCCAAGGGCGCGGTCGAGGCGGTCGAGAAGGCCGGCGGTTCGGTCACGCTTCCGGCAGCGGCCGAGTAAAGGCGGTTGTGAGCGTCCACGGCGGCGCTTACATCGGTTCACGTATTTCGGACGCCGCCCACGGGGAGCCCGTCGGGCGGCGTTCCAGCTAAAGAGGGACCCGCATGGCATCCGCTGCAGAGCAGATGGCCGCGAACATGAGCTGGGGTGCATTCGGCAAGGCCAAAGAGCTTCGCCAGCGCATCCTGTTCACGATCGGCCTGCTGATCATCTACCGTTTCGGCACATACATTCCCGTCCCCGGCATCGACGCCACGGCGCTGCGCGACTTTGTCGAGCAGGCCAGCGCGGGCCTCGGCGGCGTGCTCAACATGTTCACCGGCGGCGCGATCGGGCGCATGGGCGTCTTCGCCCTCGGGATCATGCCCTACATCTCGGCGAGCATCATCGTGCAGCTGATGACGGCGATGGTCCCTCAGCTCGAACAGCTCAAGAAAGAGGGCGAGCAGGGTCGCAAGAAGATCAACCAGTACACGCGCTACGGCACCGTGGCGCTTGCCACCGTGCAGGCCTACGGCCTCGCCGTGTCGCTGGAATCGGGCGGGCTCGTGACCGATCCGGGCTGGTTCTTCCGCGCCGCCTGCGTTGTGACGCTGGTCGGCGGCACGATGTTCCTGATGTGGCTGGGCGAGCAGATCACCGCGCGCGGCATCGGTAACGGCATCTCGCTCATCATCTTCGTCGGCATCGTGGCCGAGCTTCCCGCCGCACTGGCCCAGTTCTTCGAGAGCGGTCGGACCGGTGCGCTGTCGACGCCGGTGATCCTGGGCGTCGTGCTGATGCTTCTGGCGACCCTCGTCTTCGTGGTCTTCATGGAGCGCAGTCTCAGGAAGATCCACATCCAGTATCCCCGCCGACAGGTGGGCATGAAGGTCTATGACGGCGGCTCGAGCCATCTGCCGATCAAGGTGAACCCGGCGGGCGTGATCCCGGCGATCTTCGCCTCGTCGCTCCTGCTGCTGCCGACGACGATCGCGACCTTCTCGGGCCAGAACACCGGGCCGATCATGTCGACCCTGCTGGCCTATTTCGGCCCCGGCCAGATCCTCTACCTGCTGTTCTTTGCGGGCATGATCATCTTCTTCACGTATTTCTACACCCACAACGTGGCCTTCAAGGTCGACGACGTGGCCGACAACCTGAAGAACCAGAACGGCTTCATTCCCGGCATCCGGCCCGGCAAGCGGACGGCGGAATACCTCGAATACGTGGTCAACCGGGTGCTCGTGCTCGGGGCGGGCTATCTCGCGCTGGTCTGTCTCATCCCCGAGATGGTGCGCCAGGAACTCGCGATCACGGCCTATTTCGGCGGCACGTCTATCCTGATCATCGTGTCGGTGGGCATGGACACGATCCAGCAGGTGCAATCCCACCTGCTCGCCCATCAATACGAGGGGCTGATCGAGAAGAGCCAGCTGCGCGGCAAGAATCGTGGACGCAAGAAGGGAGCCGCACGCCGATGAACATCATACTTCTGGGGCCGCCGGGGGCGGGCAAGGGAACCCAGGCACGGCGTCTCGTGGAGGAACGGGGCATGGTGCAGCTTTCGACCGGCGACATGTTGCGGGAGGCGCGGTCGTCGGGCACCGAGATGGGCAACCGCGTGGCTGCCGTTATGGACGCGGGAGAGCTGGTCACCGACGAGATCGTCATCGGCCTGATCGAAGAGAAGCTGGAAGGCGACCGCGCGGGCGGCTTCATCTTCGACGGCTTCCCCCGGACGCTGCCCCAGGCGGACGCGCTGGGCGCGCTTCTGGACAAGCACGGCGCGACGCTGGACCGGGTGGTCGAGATGCGCGTGGACGACGACGCGCTGGTGGGCCGGATCACCGCCCGCTCGACCTGCGGGGCCTGTGGCGAGGTCTATAACGACGTCACCAAGCCCCAGCCTGCGGATGGCAAGTGCTCCAATTGCGGCGCGTCCGACTTCAAGCGCCGCGCCGACGACAACGAGGAATCGCTGCGCACGCGCCTTCTGGCCTACTACAAGCAGACCTCGCCGCTGATCGGCTATTACTGGGCCAAGGACACGCTGGCGTCGGTCGACGGGCTGGGCGAGATCGACGTGGTCGCGGGCGCCATCTCAAGCGTTCTCGAAGAAAGTTCTTGACAGGTCGCCGCGCAGCGCTTGACGCGCGCGGCAGAAGACCATAGGTCGCAGTCTCCGCCGGGGTTCCCACGAATCCCGGCGGCCGACATTCAGGCCGTCCGCATGCGGATGGCGTT